>NZ_JAXCFK010000002.1:444209-729357 GCF_056150025.1 Micromonospora aridisoli
TCGTCGTTCGCCGACGAGGTGACCCGGGTGGCCCGTGAGGTGGGTACCGAGGGCAAGCTGGGCGGTCAGGCCCAGGTGCGCGGCGTCGCCGGCACCTGGCGGGACCTGACCGACAACGTGAACTCGATGGCGTCGAACCTGACCAGCCAGGTGCGCAACATCGCCTCGGTCACCACCGCGGTGGCCAACGGTGACCTGTCGCAGAAGATCACGGTCGACGCGCAGGGCGAGATCCTGGAGCTGAAGAACACCGTCAACACGATGGTGGACCAGTTGTCGTCGTTCGCCGACGAGGTGACCCGGGTGGCCCGTGAGGTGGGTACCGAGGGCAAGCTCGGTGGCCAGGCCCAGGTGAAGGGCGTCTCCGGCACCTGGCGCGATCTCACCGAGAACGTCAACCAGCTCGCCTCGACGCTGACCACCCAGCTGCGGGCGATCGCCCGGGTCTCGACCTCGGTGACCCGGGGCGACCTGACCCAGCGGATCGCGGTGAAGGCGCAGGGCGAGGTCGCCGAGCTGAAGGACAACATCAACCAGATGATCGTCACCCTGCGGGAGACGACCCACAAGAACGCCGAGCAGGGGTGGCTCGACTCCAACCTCGCCCGGATCGGCGGTCTGCTGCAGGGCCAGCGCGACCTTGGTGAGGTCTGCCGGATGATCATGCAGGAGGTGACTCCGCTGGTCGACGCGCAGCTGGGCGCCTTCTTCCTGGCGGACAACTCCGAGGGGGTGATGCGGCTGAGGCTGACCGCCTCGTACGGTTACGTCTCCCGGGGGCACGACGTGACCTTCGGACCGGGCGAAGGGCTGGTCGGACAGGCCGCGCTGTCCCGGCGCACCATCCGGGTCGGTGCCGTACCGGACGGTCGGATCACGCTGCGCTCCGGACTGGCCGACACGCCACCGGCGGACCTGGTCGTCCTGCCCGTGCTCTTCGAAGGCGAGTTGCTCGGCGTGATCGAGTTCGCCACCGTCACGCCCTTCTCCGAGCTGCACCTGTCGTTCCTGGAGCGGCTGGTCTCCACCATCGGCATCGCGGTCAACACCATCCAGGCGAACCGGCGTACGGAGGAGCTGCTCGCCCAGTCACAACGGCTGGCGCACGAGTTGCAGGAGCAGTCGGCGGAGTTGCAGCGGACCAACGCCGAGCTGGAGGAGAAGGCCAAGCTGCTGTCGGAGCAGAAGGCGAACATCGAGACCCAGAACCGCGAGATCGAATTGGCCCGGCTCGGCCTGGAGGACAAGGCGCAGCAGCTCACCCGGGCGTCCGCGTACAAGTCGGAGTTCCTGGCGAACATGAGCCACGAGCTGCGTACGCCGCTGAACTCCCTGCTGCTGCTGGCCCGGCTGCTCGTGGAGAACTCGGAGCAGAACCTCACGCCGAAGCAGATCGAGTTCGCCCGCACGATCCATGGCTCCGGCTCCGACCTGCTGCGCCTGATCGACGACATCCTGGACCTGTCCAAGATCGAGGCGGGGCGGATGGATGTCGAGCCGACCGAGGTCCGGTTCACCGAGATCTGCAGCTACGTGGAGCAGGCGTTCGCCCCGCAGGCCGAGGAGAAGGGCCTGGACTTCCAGGTACGCATCGGCAAGGACCTGCCGCCGGCCGTGGTGACCGACGCGCAGCGGCTCCAGCAGATCCTGCGCAACCTGCTGTCGAATGCGGTCAAGTTCACCGACAACGGTGCGGTGACGTTGCGCATCTCCCGGGCGCCGGAGCACGCGGTCTTCGACGTACCGGCGTTGACCAACGCCCGGCAGGTGATCGCCTTCACGGTGATCGACACCGGTATCGGCATCTCCGACGACAAGCTGTCGCTGATCTTCGAGGCGTTCCAGCAGGCGGACGGCACCACCAGCCGCCGTTACGGCGGCACCGGGCTGGGCCTGTCGATCAGCCGCGACCTGGCCCGGCTGATCGGCGGCACGATCACCGTCTCCTCGGCGCCCGGCCAGGGGTCGACGTTCACGCTCTACCTGCCCGACGTACTGGCACCGGACGCGGTGGTGGCACCGGCCCCACCGTCACCGCAGCGGGCGGGCCTGCCGTCGTCACTGCTGATGCCGCCGATGGAGCTGCTGCCGGAGGCGCCGGAGGCGCCGAAGACCCGTCAGCTCGACGGCGCCACCGTGCTGATCGTCGACGACGACGTGCGTAACGTCTTCGCGCTGACCAGCGCGCTCGAACTGCACGGGATGACCGTGCTCTACGCCGACAACGGTAGTGACGGGGTGCGCCTGTTGGCCGAACACCCGGAGGTCGATATCGTCCTGATGGATGCGATGATGCCCGATCAGGATGGATACGAGACGACCCGACAGATCAGGCGCAACCACAGGTTCGCGGATCTGCCGATCGTCTTCCTGACCGCCAAGGCGATGCCAGGGGACCAGGAGTCGGCGATCGCGGCCGGGGCCAGTGACTACATCACCAAGCCGGTCGACCTGGACCAGTTGATCGAGCTCATGGGTACCTGGATCAGTGGCAGCCGTACCGAGGAGGGCTCGTGACGCAGGTGGCGAAGGCGCTGCTGGTCGATGATCGCCGAGAGAACCTGATGGCCCTGGAGGCGATCCTCCAGGGGCTGCCGGTGCAGTCGGTCGCCGTGGAGAGCGGTGAGGCGGCCCTCAAGCAGTTGCTCGTGGACGACTTCGCGGTGATCCTGCTGGACGCCCAGATGCCGGAGATGGACGGCTTCGAGACGGCCAGCCACATCAAGCGGCGGGAGCGTACCCGACACATCCCGATCATCTTTCTGACCGCTGCCGACCGGGACGCCCAGTTGGCGCTCCGCGGCTACCAGGTCGGTGCGGTCGACTACCTCACCAAGCCCTTCGACCCCTGGGTGCTGCGGGCCAAGGTGTCCGTCTTCGTGGAACTGTGGACCAAGACCCGCCAGTTGGCGGCACAGTCGGAGATGGTGCGCGAGCGTGACGCCCAGTGGCGGCTGCTGACCGACGCCGTCGACGAGGCCACCACCCTGCTGCGCAACGTCGACGACCCGGAGTCCCAGGCCCGCGCGGTGGCCCTCCTGGAACAGGCCCGCTGGGGCACCACCCCCTGATCCTGCCCGTGAACCGCCCCGTTGATCATGAGGTTGGCGGCAGATTTGGAGATCAACTTCGCCGCTAACCTCATGATCAACCCGCCTGGTGGGGCGGGGTGGGGTCAGGTGGTGGGGGCGTCGTTGCGGATCATCAGGGCGCTACGTAGGCCGGTGATGTCCAGGACGCGAAGCAGGAACTCGCCGACGTTGGTCAGGACGAGCAGGCTCTGCGCGTGGCTGGCCTTACGGCTGAGGACGACCAGGGTCCCCAACCCCTGCGAGTCGCAGAACGTCACCCCACCGAGATCGAGGACGATCCGGGGCGGTGGTTCGGTGAGCACCTCGTTGACGACGGTCGACAGCTGGGCGGCCGTGAGCATGTCGATCTCACCGGCAAGGCGCAGCACTGCTTCGTCGCCCGTCCGGTGTACGGTGATGGACAGTTCGGCACGATCCACCGGGTCAGCCTATCGCGATCTCGGTTGCCCGGCCTGTCGAGGCGTGCCGTTCCCGCGCAGCGTGCCGGGGGTGAGCCCGGTAACCCCGATCCGGGGTGCCTGCCGATCCGCCGTCGGACGCTGACACAATGGCGACATCGTGACCGAGGTGTTTACCGCCGGATCCGACCGCTACCCGGTCGACGCGCCGGCCTCAGCGGCCCTGTTCGACCGCGCCTGCGCCATCGTGCCGGGCGGGGTGAATTCTCCTGTGCGCGCCTTCCGGGCGGTCGGCGGCACCCCACGTTTCATGGTCCGGGGCGAGGGCCCCTGGCTCCACGACGCGGACGGTCGCCGCTACGTCGACCTGGTCTGCTCCTGGGGGCCGCTGATCCTCGGCCACGCCCACCCCGAAGTGGTCGCGGCCGTGCAGGCCGCCGCCGCGTACGGCACCAGCTTCGGTACGCCCACCCCCGGCGAGGTCGACCTGGCCGACGAGATCGTCGCGCGTACCCCGGTCGAGCAGGTTCGCCTGGTCAACTCGGGCACCGAGGCGACCATGTCGGCGATCCGCCTGGCTCGTGGGTACACCGGCCGCGCGAAGATCATCAAGTTCGCCGGCTGCTACCACGGGCACGTCGACGCGCTGCTGGCCGCCGCCGGCTCCGGCGTGGCCACCCTCGGCCTGCCCGACTCACCGGGGGTCACCGGCGCGGCGGCCGGCGAGACCATCGTGCTGCCCTACAACGACGTCACCGCCGTCGAGGAGGTCTTCGCGGCCGAGGGCCCGCACATCGCCGCCGTGATCACCGAGGCCGCCCCGGGCAACATGGGCGTGGTCGCCCCGCGCGACGGATTCAACGCCCAGTTGGCCCGGATCGCGCACGCGCACGGCGCGCTGCTCATCATCGACGAGGTGATGACCGGTTTCCGGGTCTCCCGCGCCGGCTGGCACGGTCTTGACCCGGTCGACGCGGACCTGTGGACGTACGGCAAGGTCATGGGCGGTGGCCTGCCCGCCGCGGCGTTCGGCGGGCGCGCGGAGATCATGTCCCGACTGGCTCCCGCCGGCCCCGTCTACCAGGCGGGCACGCTCTCCGGAAACCCGCTCGCCTGCGCGGCCGGGCTGACCACTCTGCGACTAGCCGACGACGCGCTCTACCGCCGGCTCGACGAGACCGCCGCCACGGTGGGCAGGCTCGCCACCGACGCGCTGGCCGCCGCCGGGGTTCCGCACCGGCTGTCGTACGCGGGCAACATGTTCTCGATCTTCTTTACCGACGCCGATGTGATCGACTACGACAGCGCCCGTACCCAACAGGTGCCGGCGTTCAAGGCGTTCTTCCACGCGATGCTGGCCGCCGGGGTCTACCTGCCGCCGAGCGCGTTCGAGTCCTGGTTCGTCTCGGCGGCGATCGACGACGCCGCCCTGGAACAGATCGCCGGCGCGCTGCCGGCGGCGGCCAACGCGGCGGCAGCGGCAGGTACAGGGGGGTAAGCCACGGTGAGCAAGACGGTGGTCCACGTGCTCCGGCACGGCGAGGTGTACAACCCGGACGGCATCCTCTACGGCCGGCTGCCCGGTTTTCGCCTCAGCGAACTGGGTGTCCAGATGGCCAAGGCCGCCGCGCAAGGACTCGCCGAACGCGAGGTCGTCCACGTCGCGGCCAGCCCGCTGGAACGCGCCCAGCAGACCGCCGAACCGATCGCCGCTCAGTTCCGCCTCCCCGTCGGGGTGGACGAGCGCCTGATCGAGAGCGCCAACTGGTTCGAGGGCAAGAAGGTCTCGCCCGGTGACGGCTCCTTCCGCGACCCGCGTAACTGGTGGGTGTTGCGTGACCCGGTCACCCCGTCCTGGGGTGAGGCGTATCGGGCGATCGCCGAGCGGATGTTCGCCGCGCTGCACGCCGCCCGGATCGCCGCCGAGGGGCGGGAAGCCGTTCTGGTCTCGCACCAGCTGCCGATCTGGACGCTGCGACGTTACGTGGAGCGCAAGCGGCTGTGGCACGACCCGCGTCGCCGGCAGTGCGCACTGGCCTCGCTCACCACGTTCCACTTCGACGGCGCCAAGATCGTCGGCATTGGCTACTCCGAACCGGCGGCGCACCTGGTGGCGATGTCGCCGACCGCGCGGACGGCCAAGGGGGCCTGAGGTGGGCTCCCGGAGGCTGGCCGCCGGCCTGCTCGCCACCGTGACCGCCGCGGTGGTCCTGACCGGCTGCACCGCCGACGGTCGGGAGTCCGCCTGCGACAGCGCCGGTGGCATCGTCGAGTGCTCCCCGGACCAGCGCTCCACCGCCCCCACGATCGTCGGTGAACTGCTCCAGGGCGGGTCGTACGACGTGGCTGGCCAGCGGGGACAGGTCGTCGTGGTCAACTTCTGGGGTTCGTGGTGCGCGCCGTGCCGCGCCGAGGCCGACGACCTGGAGAACACCTACCAGGCGACGAAGGACTCCGGGGTGACCTTTCTCGGCATCAACGTGCAGGACAGCCGGGACAAGGCGATCGCCTTCGAGGAGGGCCGGGTCAGCTACCCGAGCATCTTCGACCCGGGCAGCCGGCTCGCCCTCGCCATGGACATCCCGCCGAACACCATCCCGGCCACTGTCGTGCTCGACCGGGAAGGACGGATCGCCACCGTGATCCGGGCGGCGGTCCGGCAGGAGGGGCTGCAACCCATCGTCGAGCGGATCGCCGCCGAGGCGCCCGCGCCGGCCGGTCAGCGCTGATGGGCGGAACCTTCGGCCAACTCGCCGAGTCCGGCCCGCTGCTGCTCGCCCTGGGCGCGGCGGCCCTGGCCGGTCTGGTCAGCTTCCTGTCCCCGTGTGTGCTGCCGCTGATGCCCGGCTACCTGTCATACGTCACCGGCCTCGCCGGCGCCGACCTCGAAGGCCGAGATGAAAGGAAGGGCCCCCTATTAACGCCTCCGGTAGAGCAGGGGCCCCTTGTTAACACCGGAACCAGCGAGCAGACGGGCAGCGTCGGCACAGCCGTACGGGAGGACGTCCGGGCCCGTCCGGCGGTGAAGGGGCGGGTGCTCGCCGGGACGCTGCTCTTCATCGCCGGCTTCACCGTCGTGTTCACCGCCACCGCGGTCCTGTTCAGCGGCGTCGGCCGGGTCTTCTTCGACCACGAGCGGACGCTGGAGATCGTCGTCGGTGCGCTCATCGTCGTGCTCGGCCTGGGCTACCTCGGCGTGCTGCCCGGGTTCCAACGCGAGTTCCGGATCAACCGGCTGCCCGCCGCCGGCCTGCTCGGGGCGCCCGTGCTCGGTGCGGTGTTCGCCCTGAGCTGGGTCCCCTGCACCGGGCCCACGCTGGCCGCGGTGCTCGGCATGGCCACCACCAGCGGCCAGACCGACCGGGCGGTGGTGCTGGCCGTGGCGTACTGCCTCGGGCTGGGCGTTCCGTTCGTCATCTTCGGGCTCGGCTTCAACCGCCTGCTCGGGGTCTTCCGTGCGGTGCGTCGGCACAGCCGCTGGGTCACCCGGATCGGCGGGGTGCTGCTGATCCTGATCGGGTTGGCGCTGGTCACCGGCGGATGGACCAATGTGGTGATCTGGTTGCAGACCACCGTCGGGGTCGGCAGTTTCGAGGTGAGCATCTGATGACCGCCGTGGACGAGCGGCCGGCCACGCCGGCCGAGGCGCCCCGGCGCCGCCCCAACCCGCTGCTCGCCCTGCTGCGCAACTCGTGGCGGCAACTGACCAGCATGCGTACCGCGCTGGTGCTGCTCTTCCTGCTCGCGGTCGCCGCGATCCCCGGGTCGGTGCTGCCGCAACGCGGCGTCAACCCGGAGGACGTACGCGACTTCTACACCGCCCATCCCGACCTGGCCCCGCTGCTGGACCGGATCGGCGCGTTCGAGGCGTTCAGCTCGGTCTGGTTCTCCGCGATCTACCTGCTGCTGTTCACCTCGCTGATCGGCTGCATCACGCCCCGGCTGCGCGACCACGTTCGGGCGTTGCGGGCCCGCCCGCCGGCCGTGCCGAAGCGACTGGACCGGCTGCCACAGCACGCGGTGCTGCCCGCACCCGACGGCGGCGCGGCGACGGTCGCCGAGACGCTGCGGCGACGGCGGTGGCGGGTGGTGGTACGAGGCGACGAGGTCTCCGCCGAGAAGGGCTACCTCAAGGAGACCGGCAACCTGATCTTCCACACCTCGATGGTGGTGGTGCTGGTCGGCGTCGCGCTCGGCTCCTGGTACGGCTGGCACGGCAACCGGCTGCTGGTCGCCGGGGAGGACCAGATCTTCTGCAACACCCGCCAGCAGTACGCAGAGGCAAAGCTCGGGCCGCGCGTCGACGACCTGCCCCGCTTCTGCATGCAGCTCGACGAGTTCGACGCCCGTTTCCTGGAGACCGGTCAGCCCGCGTACTACAACGCGAAGGTGACCGTCGACGAGAACGGCGGTGCGCCCCGGCCGGCGGAGTTCTCGGTCAACTCGCCGCTGCGTCTCGACGGCGCGAACGTCTACCTGCTCGGGCACGGGTACGCCCCGGTGATCCGCTACACCGACCGGTTCGGCCGGAGCCAGACCAGTGCCGTGCCCTTCCTCAGCAACGGCGACGTCGGGCTGACCAGTGAAGGGTTGGCCGCCTTCCCGGACGCCAACGTCGATCCGGAGACCGGCGAGCGGAATCCAGACCTACAGATGGCCTTCGACGGCCTGTACCTGCCGACCGCCCCGCAGGAGCCGCCGTTCATCCGGTCGGAGCATCCGACCGAGCAGAACCCGCTGCTCGGTCTGGTGGCCTACCGGGGCAACCTGGGACTGGACGGCGGTATCCCCGGCTCGGTCTACCAGCTGGACCAGCGTCAGGTGCGCAACGGTCGGCTCACCGAGATCGGTGCCAAGGAACTGCGGACGGGTGAGAGCTGGACGCTGGACGACGGCACGACCGTCGAGTTCCTGGGTACCCGCCCGTTCATCACGCTTTCCGTACGCCACGACCCCGGGTCGACCCTGCTGCTGGTCAGCTCCATCGGGTTGGTGCTCGGGCTGATGGGTTCGCTCTTCGTCCGACGTCGACGGGTGTTCGTGCGGCTGCTCCCCACTGGTCCGGGCGACCCCGACAGTGGATCTCCGACGGGCGGTAGTAGTTTGGTCGAGGTGGCTGGCCTGCCGCGTACCGAGCATCCCGGGTTCGCCGCCGAGTTCGCCCAACTGGTCGCCGCCATCGGTGCCGGTGGACGAACCGGCGACGCCGGCGACCGGGGCGCGCCGGACCGGGCGCGGGAAGGAGCCGAATGATGTCCACACTCTCCGATCAGCTGGTGTCGATCGCCACGCTGGTGTACCTGATGGCGATGATCAGCCACGCCGTCGAGTACGCCCTTGGCAACTCCCGGGCAAGGACGGTCGCGGCACCGGCTCGCGAGCTGGTCGGCGCGGCGGTGGGTGCAGCCACGAGCGGTGCCGTGGCGGCTGAATCGGGAACGGGTGGCCCTACTGCGGCCGGCCCCGCCGCAGTTGGTCACGGTCTCGACGGCGACCGTGCCGCCGCCCCGCTGGTCGGCGCTGGGCCCACCGGGTCGAGCCGGGCCGAGCGCACCGCGCGGCGGGCGGAACTGGGCGGCCGGATCGCCGTCGGGTTGACCGCCGTGGCCGCCGCGCTGCACCTGGCGGCACTGGTCACCCGCGGCCTCGCCGCCGACCGGATGCCGTGGGGCAACATGTACGAGTTCGTGCTCACGGTCTCGTTCATCGGGGTCGCCGCCTGGCTGGCGGTGCTGGTGAAGTGGCCGTACCTGCGCCGCCTCGGGCTCTTCCTGACCCTGGTGATGGTGCTGCTGGTGGCCACCGCCGAGCTGGTGCTGTACACCCCGATCGTGCCGCTGGTGCCGGCGCTCAACTCGTACTGGTTCATCGTGCACGTGTCGACCATCGTCTTCGCGTCGGGCCTGTTCCTGCTCGGCGTGGTGCCGGCGGCGGCGTACCTGATGCGGGCCGGGTACGAGAACGGCAAGCGCAGCTTCCCGTACACCCTGGCGAAGCGCCTGCCGGCGGCGGCCGGGTTGGAACGGCTCACCTTCGTGCTGCACGCGTTCTCGTTCCCGATCTTCACCTTCGCGGTGATCGCCGGGGCGATCTGGGCCGAAGCGGCCTGGGGCCGGCCGTGGGGCTGGGACCCGAAGGAGACCTGGGCGTTCATCTCCTGGGTGGTGTACGCCGGCTACCTGCACGCCCGCGCCACGCCGAGCGTGCGGCGGAACGTCGCCACCTGGCTGGCCATCCTGGGCTTCCTGACCGTGCTGATGAACCTCTTCGGCGTGAACATCTTCTTCGAGGGCCTGCACTCCTACGGCGGCCTCTGACCGGTTACCCAAGGAACGGTGTTCCGCCGGTATGGCGGTGACCGCGCGTGCCTGACACCGCCATACCGCCAAAAGGGTGTCGATCTCAGCGCCGATGTGGGGCCGGAAGCGGCCGGCGTCGCCGCAGCGTCTCGCTCACTCGCAGGGTGATCTGGTAGGCGACCTCCGGTACATCTGCCAGCTCGATGCGCTCAGACCGCAGCCCGAGCTGTGCGTGCAACTCACGGGCGATGGCGTCGCGCAACTCGACCTGTAGCGGCGACAGCCCGTCCGGTTGGCCGACGACGTACGCATCCGACATGCCTCAATGCTGTCGTCGCCCAGCGTCCCCGGTCCACCGCTGGTGAGGTTTTCCTCAAGTAAGTCGAGATCTTGGACAGTTTCCGTTAGTCGCTAACGGAAACTGTCCAAGAATCACTCCGAGTCAGCGGCGTCGACGGTCACGCAGGGTTCCGCGGGTCCTGGGTTACCGCCGGCTCGTCGGGGGAGCAAGGCTGGTCGGCAGGGACGACCGTCATGAGGTGCGAGCGCACGACCAATCGCGGGACACGACAGTCGGCCGTCAACGCCTCGGCGGTCAGGCGGTGGATTGTGGGCGGGGAGCTCGTGGGGCGGCCCAGCCGAGGAAGCGTTCGTGCAGCGCGGCGGGCTTCGGCGCGTCGTGCGGGTTGAGGCGGTACAGGTCCTCGACCGCGTTGTACAGCATCCCGGCGAGGTAGAGCACCAGCACCCGGAGCAGCACCAACGGCGGCAACTGCGTCGAGGTGGCCGACAACCTGCCCGGCCTGGTCGCGGTCCGCGACAGCAAGGATCGCGACGGCGCGGTGTTGACCCTCAGCCCGACGGCCTGGCGCAGGTTCGTGGCCTCGGCCCGCCGCTGATCAGCCCGAAGGCCCTTCAGTGCCCAACGAAAGGCTGAGCGGCCCGACGGGCCGTCAGGCCCGAAGGTAGGGCTAACCGGGCGGTGAGCGCGCCGGTTGCCGTCAGGTATTCGACAGGAGCACGGCGAGGAGCATCAGCCCTGCCACACCCAGCACGGCGACGACCGCGGCGACGATGATCTGCCGGCGTGCCCGCCGACGCTTGAACTCGCGGATCGCTGCCCGCCCCGCCTCGGTGTCGCGTCGCCAGGCGGGTTCGAGCTTCGCCGTGCCGGCCGCGATTTCGTCCTGGACCCGCTGCACGTCCTCGGCTTGGTAATAGTCATTGGTGATCTGCCCTGTCGTGAGCGCCGTTACGACGTGATTGATCCGCACGCCGTTGGCCGCAGCCACCGGCCGGACCAGCCACACGACCGGCCAGGCGCTGGCGACCTCCCCGTAACTGAGGTAGCCCTCGGGCGGATGGGGGGCGTTCGGCTGTCGCCCCTGAAGGATCTCGGCCACCGTCATGGGCGTCGGGATAGTCCGCGGCTCCCCATCGTCGTCGAACTCCAGATCGTCGGTCATTCCACAATGCTATTGAGGCATGGCAATCACTCGGGCACGCTGAGTGGCCGGCGGCAGCGGCCCGGCAAGCCCGGGGAGAGGGCAGCAGCGGGTGCGCCGATGACGAGTCATCGTTGCCCTCCGCCTCATCGGGGGGCTCGACGACCCGACTGCCGACGGCGACGGTCAGATCGGTTCTTCGCGGCCACGCACGTCGTTGCGGACGGTGGCGGGGACGCGCAGTCGCTCGTCCGCGCAGAGCTGCCGCAGTTGCTCGGCGTGCTCGTCCGGGTTCCGGGTGAGCCGGGCCAACTCGTCGAAGAGGGCCATCCGTTCCTCGTCGATCGTCTCCTCCGGGGCGGGCATCGCGCCCCAGACGTCCCACGGCAGCAGCTCCACGGCGTGCAGAGCGGCGGCGTCCCGCATCAGGTTGCCGGCGATCCACCACCAGCCGCCCTCGTCGGTGATGCTCAGCCCGAACGTGTCCGGCTCGGCCTCGCCGGCCCGGCAGCGGGCCCACGCCTCGCCGGCGACCAGGAACCGGTCCCGGGGTACGTCCGTCAGGTCGAAGTCGACGCCGAACAGCTCCCGTTGGAGTTCGTCGACCTGCGCGTCGACCATGATCCACCGGTGCTGCTCGACGTCCCAGTACTCACCGACCCAGTGGTCCTCGCACCGGTTGGTCGTGAAGTAGTCGCCGAAGCCACAGCGGGCGCGGGCCGGTACACCGTGCGCCCGCAGCACGGTGACCAGCAGGACGGTGAAGTGCCGGCAGTTGCCGGCCAGCCGTTGCCCGGGCGCGCGGGGGATGTTCAGTGGCCGGCCGTCCCGAGCCGAGATGCGGGCGAGCCACTCCTCGGCGGGCCGCACGTGCACGCTCTGCCGCTCGGTGTCGGACAACGTGACGCCGTAATGGCCGGTGAGGTGCTCGTGGATCACCAACCCCTGGATGCTGCGGGCGATCCCGGCGGGGTCGTGCGGCACGGCTTCGAGGAGTGCCGCGTACGCCCCGGCGGAGGTGAGCCGGCCCGGTCGCGCGTACCGGGAGAGGTTTGTCCGGCCCTGATCCATCTGGGCTCCTTGGGAGGGACGAGTGCTCAAGCATCCCAGAATTCGCCGGATCGAGGTGTCCCGCAGTGCTCCGTCCGCGTGGTGCCTGTTAAGAAGGGGCCCTTTCTCTACCGCAGGCGTTAATAAGGTGCCCTTCCTTACATCACACCCCGGCGTGGGCAGGAGCAGGGGACGTAGGACAGACTTGCTGGCATGGCGGCTCGTGGCTTCCCGTACACCGATCTGAAGGATTTTCTCGCGGCGCTGGAGCGGGAGGGCGAACTGCGGCGCGTCAGCGTCCCGGTCGACCCGACGCTGGAGATCAGCGAGATCGTCACCCGGAACGTGCGGGCGGGCGGGCCGGCGCTGCTCTTCGAGCAGCCCACCCGGGGCGAGATGCCGGTGGCCATCAACCTCTTCGGCACCGAGAAGCGCACCGCGATGGCGCTCGGCGTCGAGTCCCTGGACGAGATCGGCAACCGGATCGGCGAGATGCTCAAGCCGGAGCTGCCGGTGGGCTTCTCCGGCATGATGGGCGGCCTCGGCAAGGTGATGCAGCTCAAGTCGATGCCACCCAAGAAGGTCAGGACCGCGCCCTGCCAGCAGGTGGTCTACCGGGGTGACGATGTCGACCTGAACCGGCTGCCCGGCCTCCAGGTGTGGCCGGGAGATGGCGGGATCTTCCACAACTTCGGGCTGACCCACACCAAGCACCCGGAGACCGGCAAGCGGAACCTGGGCCTGTACCGGCTCCAGCAGCACAGCCACAACACGCTCGGCATGCACTGGCAGATCCACAAGAATTCCACCGCGCACCACGCCGTCGCCGAGCGGCTCGGCCAGCGGCTGCCGGTGGCCATCGCGATCGGCTGCGACCCGGTGGTCAGCTACGCGTCGAGCGCGCCGCTGCCGGCCGACATCGACGAGTACCTGTTCGCCGGCTTCCTGCGCGGTGAGCGGGTGGAGATGGTCGACTGCCTGACCGTCCCGTTGCAGGTGCCGGCGCATGCCCAGGTCGTGCTGGAGGGTTACCTGGAGCCCGGCGAGCGGCTGCCGGAGGGCCCGTTCGGCGACCACACCGGCTTCTACACCCCGGTCGAGCCGTTCCCGGTGCTGCACGTCGAGGCGATGACCATGCAGCGCGACCCGGTCTACCACTCGATCGTCACCTCGAAGCCGCCGCAGGAGGACCACGGTCTCGGCAAGGCCACCGAGCGGATCTTCGCGCCGCTGCTGCGCTTCCTGATTCCGGACATCGTCGACTACGACCTGCCGGCGGCGGGTGTCTTCCACAACTGCGCGATCGTGTCGATCCGCAAGCGGTACCCCAAGCACGCCCAGAAGGTGATGAACGCGATCTGGGGCGCGCACATGATGTCGCTGACCAAGCTGATCGTGATCGTGGACGAGGACTGCGACGTGCACGACTACAACGAGGTGGCCTTCCGCGCCTTCGGCAACGTCGACTACGCCCGCGACCTGCTGCTCACCGAGGGCCCGGTCGACCACCTGGACCACTCGTCGTACCAGCAGTTCTGGGGTGGGAAGGCCGGCATCGACGCCACCCGCAAGCTCCCCGAGGAGGGCTACCACCGGGGCTGGCCCGAGGAGATGACCATGACCCCCGAGGTGGTCTCGCTGGTCGACAAGCGCTGGAAGGAGTACGGCATCTGATGGCGACCGACGACTCCGCCCGCGATCTTGCACTTTCGGTCGCCGATTCGTCGGCTTCGTCCAGCTCTGCCCCGACGGAAAGTGCAAGATCGCGAGGGCGGGTGAAGGCGTTCCTCAGGCTCGTGGCGATCGAGCACTCGGTGTTCGCGCTGCCGTTCGCGTATCTGTCGGCGTTGACCGCGATGTCGGTGAACGGGGGGCGGGTGCGGTGGGGGGACCTGCTGCTGATCACGGTGGCGATGGTCGGGGCGCGGACGTTCGCGATGGCGGCGAACCGGATCCTGGATCGCCGGATCGACGCGCGGAACCCGCGTACGGCCAACCGGGAACTGGTGACCGGGGCGGTGAGCCTGCGGACGGCCTGGACCGGAGCGGCCGTCGCACTGGTGGTCTTCCTGGCCGCCGCCGCCCTGCTCAACCCGCTCTGCCTGGCGCTCGCGCCGCTGGCCGTGGTGCCGCTGGTGGTCTACCCGTACGGCAAGCGGTTCACCAACTGGCCGCACGCCATCCTGGCCGTCGCCCAGATGGTCGGCCCGGTCGGCGCCTGGCTCGCGGTGACCGGCACGTTCGCCGGCTCCGGACCGGCCTGGTTGCTCGGTGCCGCCGTCGGGCTGTGGATCGGCGGCTTCGACCTGATCTACGCCTGCCAGGACGCCGAGGTGGACCGGAAGATCGGCGTACACAGCGTGCCGGCCCGCTACGGGCTGCGCTTCGCGCTGCACGCCTCGACGGTCGCCCACGTGGTCACCTTCGCGCTGTTCGGCTGGTTCGGTGTGCTGGTCGGCTTCGGCTGGCTCTGGTGGATCGGGCTGGCGTTCACCGCTGTCGCGTTCGGCTACCAGCACCTGGTGGTCACGCCGACCGACCTGAGCCGGGTCAACCGGGCGTTCTTCACCGCCAACGGTTTCGTCGGCATCGCGCTGTTCGCCTTCGCCCTGCTCGACCTCGTCGTCCGCCTCGGCCTGCGAGCCTGAATCGTCCGTCCGGCCGGTGGGCCTGGGTCGTCCGCGCCGGCCCTGAGGGCCTGGGTCGTCCGCGTCGGTCTGCGGACCGGTCAGCCGCTGGTCGATACGGCGTAGCGGGCGCTTTCCAACGTCCAGTCGATGGTGCCGCGAACGGCCCGGGCCACTCCGTCGAGGTGGGCGGTGACGGCCGGATCCAGCGCCGGGCCGAACGACGGCACCGCGGCGCGCAGGTCGACGAACCGGCGCATCGACTCGTGCCAGCGCGCGGCGGTCAGCTCGACGGCGGCGGGCACCGGCACGCGGTGCGCCGCAGCCAGTGCCAGCACCAGGTTGTGCCCGCCGGCGGTTGCCGCGTCCCGGTCGAGCGAGGCGAGGTCGTTGTACCAGGAGAGCAGGTCGTTTCCGACGTCGCGGAGGCGCGCCAACCGCGGGTGGTGGTAGACCGGCTCGGGCAGGGTCCGGCCGCTGACGAACTCCACCAGCGGATACGACACGTACGCCGCCGAGGTCGCCCGACGCAGCTCGACGTACTCCTCGACGCCGGGCACGTGCCCGGTCGCCTTGTTGACCGCCTCCTGCCAGGTGCCGTCGAGATGGTGGGCGACCGCGTCGGCGAACCGGAGCCGCCAGCGGGCCGGCATCCGGCGGTGCGGCTCCCGCCAGGCGTCGACCAGCAGTCGGCGCAGCGGCCCGGCCAGACCCGGGTGCCGTACCCGGAGGCCGCCGCGCAGCAGCGCGACCGCGCCGTCGCGCAGGGCTCGGATCTCGTCCAGGCCGGTCCGGTCGGGCCCGTCGCAGGCGTCGTCGACCAGGAAGAACCAGGTGAACAGCGTGGTCAGGACGCGCAGGTCGACCTCGGTGGCGTCCGGGTAGAGCCGACCGGCGTAGCGGGCGAAGCCGGCCCGACCCAGCCGTTCGCGGGTCGAGGCCGCCAACGGCAGCGAGGACACCAGCCATTCCTGCACATCGTCGGCGTACGGGGAGAGCTGCGGCGGGATGGGGCAGGCGGCACGCAGGCAGGTCAGGACCTGGTGGGCGGGAGCGGCCGACGACGAGATGATCTCGTCGCTCATCCCACACCCTTCCTCTCCGGCACCACCGCGCATGTGTACCGGGGCAGCATGCCAGCTCCCGGCGACCCCCGCAGACCCACCGGGCATCGGTGGCGTAACGGTCCACCCGCTGGCGATCAGGGGCAGGTTGCACATGCTTTCCGGGGTGCCTGACCGGGACGGACGGTGACCAGGCAGGCTGAGGGCATGCGTGAACCATGGGTGGTCGGGGTCTCCGGGGCTTCCGGCACGCCGTACGCGGCCGCGGTCGTACGCGGGCTGCTCGACGCCGGACAGCCGGTGGACCTGATCGTCTCCCGGGCCGCCCGGCTGACCGTCCTCGACGAGACGGGACGGCCGTTCCGGGACGCCCACTGGACCGAGGACCTGGCCGCCTGGCTCGGGCGGGACATCGGTGCGGCGGACCTGCGCCACTGGCCCGCCGGTGATCTGGCCGCCGGACCGAGCAGCGGCTCCTACCCGGTGCGCGGGATGGCGGTGGTGCCGGCCAGCACGGCCGCCTGCGCCGGAATCGCCATCGGCCTGTCCAAGGACCTGTTGCAGCGGGCGGCCGAGGTGAACCTCAAGGAGCGTCGGCGGGTGGTCGTGGTGCCCCGCGAAACGCCGGTGACCCGGAGCCACCTGGAGCACCTGATCGCGCTGCACGACGCCGGCGCGGTGGTGCTGCCGGCGAGTCCCGGCTTCTACGGCGCGGGAGCGGACGCCTCCGCGGCCCAGCTGGTGGACTTCGTGGCGGGCAAGGTGCTCGACGCCCTCGGCGTGCCGCACACGCTGTTCAAGCGGTGGGCCGGGAAGTTGAACGCGGACCGGACCTGACGGCCGGCCCGCGTCCCGACCCGCACCCTTCAGTACATGCCGGCGTTTGCCGGCCCCGCAGGGCCGGTCGAGGCGGCCGGGCCCGCATTGCGCGGTCTACCCATCTCATCCGCCTCGTCCAGCATGCCCTCCCCTTCAAGCAGGGCTCGCACCTCGGATTCCCGAAACCGGCGATGCCCTCCTGGAGTCCGGATGCTCCCGATCCGGCCCGCCGCCGCCCATCGCGTCACAGTCTTGGGATCCACCCGAAACAGTGCGGCGACTTCACCCGGTGTCAGCAGGCGATCTCCAGTGTCCACAGCCCCCTCCTCGCGTCGACGAAGCCCCCGGCTGAACACACTGCCCCCGGCCGGTGCGAGCCCAGAGCCGTCATGAGGGACGTATGGCAATTACAGCACCAGCGACCTGGCCTGTCCGCCAAACGCGAAAAACGCACTGAGTGGGAAGTTAGTAAATGGTACCGGCGTCGCGCCCTTCAAACCCCGGGTATGCGAACTGTCACCCGCTGCCAGTTCAAACGGATACCGGAGTCCGAGTGTCACGCCGTGCCGACTAGGGTCTACAGTCCGTGGACGCCATCGACCTCAATCTCGTGGACCTGCTCCGCGGTAACGCCCGCCTGTCGTACGCCGAACTCGCCCGCCAGGTCGGCCTCTCCGCTCCGGCAGTGCACGAGAGGGTCGGCAAGCTGGAGTCCGGCGGCGTCATCCGGGCGTACCGGGCGGAGGTCGAGCCGGAGACCATCGGGCTGGGCGTGACCGCGCTGATCGGCATCGTGGAGGACTCCGGCGCCGACACCGACGACGTGCTGGAGGCGTTCCGGGCCATGCCCGAAATCGAGTCCTGCTACTTCATGGCCGGCGTCGAGTCGTTCCTGCTCAAGGCCCGGGTGGGCACCATCGCCGAGCTGGAGCAGCTGATCGTACGACTGAACCGGACACCCGGGGTCGCCTCCACCCGTACCGGCATCGCCCTGTCTACCAAGTGGGAGAACCGCCCGCAGCCGGTCGCTCCGCCGTCGGCCTGAGCCCCGGCGCCGCAGGCCTGCTTGCTAGGTTTCCGGCGTGACTCAACTCGACCGGTGCGACGAGGCCAGCCGGCGGTGGGTGACCGACGCGATCGCGGCCGTGGAGGCGGACGCGAACCGGTCCGCCGACACCCACCTGCTGCCCTTCCCGCTGCCCCGGCAGTGGGGAATCGACCTCTACCTGAAGGACGAGTCGGTCCACCCGACCGGGTCGCTGAAGCACCGGCTGGCCCGCTCGCTGTTCCTGTACGGGCTCTGCAACGGCTGGATCGGGCCGGAGACCACGATCATCGAGGCGTCGTCGGGCTCCACGGCGGTCTCCGAGGCGTACTTCGCCCGGATGCTGGGGTTGCCTTTCATCGCGGTGATGCCCGCCTCCACCTCGCCCGAGAAGATCGCGCAGATCGAGTTCCAGGGCGGCCGATGCCACCTCGTCCAGGATCCGGCGAAGGTGGTCATCGAGGCACGCTGGCTCGCCGAGGACTCCGGCGGGCACTACATGGACCAGTTCACCTACGCGGAGCGGGCCACCGACTGGCGCGGCAACAACAACATCGCCGAGTCGATCTACGCGCAACTCGCCCTGGAACGGCATCCCGTGCCGGCCTGGATCGTGGTTGGTGCGGGTACGGGCGGCACCAGCGCCACCATCGGCCGGTACGCCCGCTACCGGCGGCTGCCCACCAAGCTCTGCGTGGTCGATCCGGAGAACTCCGCGTTCTACCCGGCCTGGCAGGCGGCCGACTGGTCGGTGCGGACCGGTCGGGGGTCCCGGATCGAGGGAATCGGCCGGCCGACCGTCGAGGCGTCCTTCCTGCCCTCGGTGGTGGACCGGATGGTGCAGGTGCCAGATGCGGCCTCCCTGGCGGCCATGCGGGCCGCCTCGGCGGTACTGGGCCGACGGGTGGGCGGGTCGACCGGCACCAACCTGTGGGGTGCCTTCGGTCTGATCGCCGAACTGCTGGCCGCCGGCCGGACGGGCTCGGTGGTCACCCTGATCTGCGACGCCGGTGACCGGTACGCCGACACCTACTACGCCGACGAGTGGGTCGCCGGGCAGGGACTCGACCTGTCGCCGCACCTGGCCACCGTCGAGCGTTTCCTGGCTGACGGCAGCTGGCCGGCCTGAGCTGCCGGCCAGCGCGCTCACTGGAACAACCGCACGATGAACTGGGCCGCGGTGCCGGCGATCGTGTTCTGCAACACCGGGCCGAAACCGTTGCTGACCGCTCGGCCGAGGTTGCCGAAGCGGGACTTTTCCGCGTCGACGTGAGCGGTGGCGGCCGCCGGGTCGACGAGGTTGCCGTGGTTGTCGACGTGCCCTTTCTCCTGAAGCGCGGTGATCAGCTGCATCAGCTCGGAAAGAGCTGGTCCAACAATTTTTCCGATCTGCACCTGGCCGTTGTACATGTTTATCTGATCGCCGTCGACATGCTCAGTCACCGCGCGCCACCTTCCCGATCTGGACGCCGCCGCCCATCATGTTGATTTCGTCGCCGAATACCAACTTCCGGTTGTCGATGTTCTGGACGATCTCCCGGGCCGGCGGGTTCTCGAGGGCGTCCGCGATCAGGTTGACCAGACCCTCCACCATCGCGCGATCGGTACTCACCAGCGCGGCACTGGTCGCACCGTTGGTCTCGACCACGAGCGCGTACTGGGTCGCCTGGCGGGCAATTCTGATGGCCTGCCGGACGTGGTACGCGACCACGCCCAGGCCGGCGGCGGCGACCAGTAGGAACACGACACCTGGAGCTTCCGTCTGCCCGACGCAGCAGAGCAGCAGCACGCCGCCAGCGAACCAACCGCAGGCGCGGGCGATAGCACGCCCGACGCCCCGACGATCCGGTTCGGACATCAGTGACCGGACGCGGGCGATGCTGCTGAGCTGATAAACGTCACCGCCGATCCACAATGTGGCACGGTTGACCCGTATCTGTGTGACTCCGGAATGCTCCGTCACGTTACTCCCCTCCTTGCGGACGCTTGGGTGTCGGCCGTCCGAGCCGCGCGAGGAATTGCATCTCGTGCGGCTCGGAGGCTCGGAGCGATAAAGGCTGTCGCGAATTGATTACGCGAACCATACTCCGGCAGTCGATCCAGTCCCATCGGCAGGACTGTCGGGAAAGTGACATCCTGACATTTGTCTCCGGATATTGTTCAGCAATTGACGCTGTCAATCAGTGAACCGTGGGAAGCGCTTCCCCAATCGTGGCCGGGCAGCCATCAGACGTGCCGGAGGGGCACCCACAAGGAGGAGCGTGCCGTCCCCGCAGCGGGTGGGCGTGGAGCCATCGGCCGGTGGTGTGCAGCCGAAGGGGCCCGGCACCGTGGCCCGTACGTCGGCCCGATCGGTTACGCCAGACCTCAGCGCGCCGCCGCGCGTTCGGCCAGACCGGGGTAGCGCAGCACGTAGCCGTCGGCGTCCAGCTCCACCTCGGCGCTGAAACCGTTGCTGGCGTACCGGAAGCGACCCGGGCCCAGCCCGGTGTAGACCTGCTCGGTGGGGAGCACCGTGAGGCTGGGCAGCAGCACCCAGGCCACGCTGATCCGGTGCGCGGTGTCGGCCGGCGCGGTGGTGAGCCCGAGTCGGCGGAGCGGCAGGGTGTTGAACAGCGGCGAGCCGCCCAGATCCACGTCGAGGGCGTCGGCCAGCCGGTCCGGGTCCTCCACGCCGGGCAGCCCGGCCGGGGCGTGCCCACCGGCGACCAGGACCGCGTCGAGGTCACCCTGCTCGGCGGCGGTCACCCGCCACCGCTGCGTCGCCCGCTCCAGCCGTACGCTGCGCCGCCATCCGGCGCCCTCGACCTCGACCTCCAGCCGGACGCTCGTCCAGTCCGCGTCGGTGGTCACCTGGTAGCGACACGTGTAGGGAACCGGGTCGACCGCCACCTGCGTACCCTGCGCCGTCAGGCCGTGGCCGTCGTCGACCAGGGCGTGTTCGGCCCCAGCGGTATCCGTACGGGTCCACAGCAGCGACTTCGGCGTGGTCGGCATGAGCCGGACGTTACGCCACCCGAGGGAGCAGGGCAGCGGATGCGCCGAAGACCAGCACACCGCCGCCCGCGCCGCCGTGACGCGCCCGCCGCGAATCGGGTGGGCACCGCAGCGATGGTGATGCCGCCCGATCCAGGGCCGGGCGGCATCATGCCTCGTGGCGTGCTGCGGTCAGTAGCTACGGGCCCGTGGCCGGCCGCCTGCCCCGCGCCGCTCCTCGCGTGGCCGGTCGTGCGTGCTCCAGCCCTCCGACCGGCCGCCCCGCTCACCGCCGAACCGGCGCTCCCCGCGCGGATGGTCGTGATAGCGGCGCTCGCCGGGTGCCTGCTCCGGGAAGCGGCGCTCGCCCCGGTGGCCGTGGTCGTAACGGCGCTCACCGCCCGCACGGTCGCCGTAGCTGCTGGACCGGTCGCCGTAGCCGCCGGGCCGGTCGCCGTAGCGGCGGGGGCCACCCGGCCGGCCGCTACGGCGGGGCTGCTCCGGCTCGTCGCGTACCGGCACTCCGCTCGGCTCCCGCGCCCCGGTCAGCTCGGCGAGCACGGGGTCACCGGCGCGCACCCGGACCTGGGCCGGCTCCACACCGGCCTTCTCCAGCATCGCCAGGGTGCTGCGGCGCTGCTTCGGCAGCACCAGGGTGGCCACCGCGCCCGCCTCCCCGGCCCGGGCGGTACGCCCGGCGCGGTGCAGATAGTCCTTCGGGTCCTTCGGTGGGTCGACGTGCAACACGAGCGAGACCCCGTCGACGTGGATGCCTCGCGCCGCGACGTCCGTGGCGACCAGGACGTTGGTCCGTCCCTCGCGGAACTCCGCCAGGGTGCGGGTACGCATCCGCTGGGTCTTGCCGCCGTGCAGCCCTCCGGCGCGTACGCCGACGGCGGCGAGCTGCGTGACCAACCGGTCAACCCCCAGCTGGGTACGGGCGAAGACGATGGTCCGGCCGGAACGTGCGGCGATCGACGCGGTCACCGGGAACTTGTCGTGCGGCGGGATGAGCAGCAGGTGGTGGTCCATGGTGGACACCGCTGCGGTCGGCGGCGCGGTCGAGTGGGTCACCGGGTCGGTCATGAACCGCTGCACCAGCGCGTCGACGTCAGCGTCCAGAGTGGCCGAGAAGAGCAGGCGCTGGGTGCGCGCCGGAGTCTTGGCCAGCAGTTCGGTGACCTCGGGCAGGAAGCCCATGTCGGCCATCTGGTCGGCCTCGTCGAGGACCGTGATCTCGACGTCGTCGAGCTGGCAGACACCCCGGTCGATCAGGTCCGCGAGCCGGCCCGGGGTGGCCACCACCACCTCCACGCCGCGCCGCAGCGCGTCGACCTGACGGTCGTAGGGCACCCCGCCGACCGCGGTCTTGAGGAACACGCCGACCGCCTTGCCGAGCGGCAGCAGCGCGTCGTTGACCTGCATGGCCAGCTCCCGGGTGGGCACCAGGACCAGAGCCCGTGGATGCCGGGGCCGGGCCCGCTCGCCAGCGGCGATCCGGGCCAGCAGCGGCAACCCGAAGGCGAGGGTCTTGCCGGAGCCGGTCTGCCCACGGCCCAGCACGTCGCGTCCGGCCAGGGCGTCCGGCACGGTGGCCTGTTGGATCTCGAACGGGGTGGTGATGCCCTGCCGGTCCAGGGCCCGGACCAGCGGTCGGGGAAGCCCGAGCGAGTCGAAGGTGACCGGGGCGGTCGTGCCGGCCGACTGAGGGTCGGCGGGAAGGTCGGTGGAGAACGGGGGCATGCCGAGGTCGGCGGAGGTGGTCAAGAAATGCCTTTCGAGCGGGGCGCATCTTCGCGATGTCCCGCTGCGGCCGTGGCCGCCGGATCTTCCGCAAGAACGCCCATGGGCGCGTGGTCACGCGCCAGGTCAATGATCACCGACCAGTGTACGGCGGTTGACCCGCGCCCACGCGTCTCGTGGCCGGGTAGTGGGCGGACTCACCCGCGCTGCGCGATCCGTCCGTCACTCCGGCGGGACGCTGCTCGCGGCGGCCAGGGCGTCGTTCGCGAACAACACCACCAGCACGCTGATCGCCACCAGCACCGCCATCGCGACCCCCATCAGGATCACGACCCGGAGCGTGCTGCTCGACCTCTCGGCTGCCGTGTCCGCCCAGCCCTGCGCCAGGATGTGCCCGGTCAAGGAGCCCGAGTTCTCCTGCTCGCCGGTGGGAAAGGCCAGGGTCGCCGAACTCTCCGTTCCGGCGTAGTACGCACTCAGGTCGGACCCACCGGGACGGTGCGTCTCCGCCGAGCCCTTGAGCAGTCCCGGACGGGACGAGGGCCGGGGTGCGGCACCCGTCGAGCTGGGCGAGGGTTCGTCCCGGCGACCGGCGGGGCTGGCCGGTGGCGGCCAGACGGGCAGCGCCGGTGCCGGTACGACAGGAGCCGGCTCGCCGCCCTCGCCGCCGGGCGGGACGTTGCGGGGCACGCCGACCACGGACGTCCCGGCCGGGGCGGCGCCGGCCGTCGCGGGCGGCGGCGGGAACGGCGGTGCCGGCATCGGCCCGGGCGGCGGCGGTGGTGCCGGCACGGGCGGACCGGGAGGCGGCGTCGGCGGGCCCGGAACCGGTGGTGCGGGTCGGGGGCCGGGCGGCGGAGCTGGTGCCGGTCCCGGCGGGTACGGCCCGGGAGTCGGCGGTGCCGGGGCCGGGGAGGGCGGTGCCGGCGAGGGCGGGGTCGGTCCGGGTGGAGTCGGTCCGGGCACCGGAGGATGGGGTGCGGGATCCGGCTCGGGTGCGGGGGGCGTCGGCGGCTCGGCCGGCTCCGGTGGCCGGGCGGGCTCCGGCGGCTCGACCGGTCGGGGGTCGACCGGGGTGGACCGGTAGACACCGGAGGCCCTGCCGCCGCTGCCCGCGGCCTGTGCCTCGTCCACGCTCACCTGGCTGACTCCAGGAACCCGGACGCTGGCCCGCGCCGGTCTCGGCGCTCCGGCCTGGCCGCTGGGCCGGCCGGTAGCCCGCTGACCGGGAACGTCGGGGTTGCCCGTCGCGGCAGCGGCGACACCTCCGCTCGTACCCGCCGGCCCGGCAGTGGCCGTGGCCCGGTACGTGGTGCCTCCGGGTGAGCCGGGCGGTCCGGCGTCGGCCGGTCGCTGGGACACGCCGCCGGGGACCGTCACCCGGGCGACACCTGCCCGCCCCCGGGCCGGCCCCGCCGAGTGGTCCGTGCCGCCCGTCTGGCGACGGGCGGAGGGCGGGGTGGAACCCGCGGGTCGTACGCCGCCCTGGGCGGTGCCGTGGGCGTCATCGGTGGCCGGACCCGAGGCAGCAGCGGCCGGTTCGGGCTCGGCGGCTGCGGTAGGGGTAGGGACCGGCCCGGCCGGGCCCGCCGCAACCTCGTGCTCCGTCATCGTCGCCTCCACGCCACGCTTGCCACCGGACCCGTGCCGCCGGACCGGGAGTGCCTGAGAGACACCGTGCCACATTCCGCCCGTGCGGCACACCCGGAGCACGGACAGCGCACCGGGTGTCATCGGCCGCCGGCCGGATGGTCACCGGGCGACGGCCGACGCGTCGGTCCCGCCGAGCCGCAGGTGGCTCCTGGTAGGCGGCGCGATGGCCGCCGTCACCATCCGCGCCGGTCAGCGTCAGTCGTCGGCGGACGGGCCGGCCGAGACGCTCTCCGCCGGCGCCCCACTGCTGGCCGCCATGGTCGGACCGGTGCTGGTGGCGGACGTGGTCGGAGCGAGACTGCTGGCACCGAGCGTCGGTGAGGACTCGCCCGACGGCGAGCTGGTCGCCGACGGGGTCGCCGAGGGAGTCGTGGAGCCCGACGGCGTCGGTGTCGGGGTGGTGGATCCCGACGGGGTCGGTGACGGCGAGGTGCTGCCCGACGGGGTGGGCGAGGGAGTCGGCGTCGTGGTCGGCTTCGGCGTCGTGGTCGGCTTCGGCGTGGGCTTCGGCGTCGACGTCGGCTTGGGCGTGGGCTTGGGCGCCGGCGGCTGCGACGGTGTGGGGGAGGATGTCGGTCCCGGAACCGCGCCCACCACCCGGGTCGCCGCGTACAGCCGGGACCACCGGACGGTCGAAATCTTCACCACGTCACCGGTGGTCGGTGCGTGGATCATCTTGCCGCCGCCGATGTACATCCCCACGTGGTGGATGCTCGTCCAACTGCTGCCGGAGGCGAAGAAGAGCAGGTCGCCGGGGAGCAGGGCGGTGCGGGGCACCGTCCGCGAGCTGGTCGCGCGGTACTGGTCGCGGGAAACCCGCGGCAACTGGTAGTGACCCGCCGAACGGTATGCCGCCCACATCAGGCCCGAGCAGTCGAACGCGTTCGGTCCCTCGGCCGCCCAGACGTACGGGTCGCCGAGTTGCTTCCGGGCGTACGCGACGGCGGCCAGCGCCGTGGGGTGGGCGACCAGCCCGCCGGCGGACTGGTCGACGTAGTCGGCACCGAGCTGTTGCTCGGCGGCCTCCTGCTGGCGGGCCAGCTCGATGAGCTGCGCGGCGTTGTCCTCGCGCAGCTTGAGCAGCTTCGCCTCTTCGTCACGCAGTGCCCGTTGGGTGGCGGTGTACTGCTCCTGGACACCCTGGAACCGGGACTGGGCGGCCGTGTAAGCCTGCGTCGCCACCTGCTCCTCGGCCCGGGTGCGGGCCAGCGCGCCCGATGCCGGTCCGGTGGCGTGGTCGACCTTCTCACCCCGGTTCGCCCGGCTGAGCAGGTCGAGGTCGCGCAGGGCGGTGGCGAAGTCCCCCGGCGGCAGCGCGGCCGCCGCCTTGATCGCTTCGGCGGCGACCTGGTCGGCGCGCTGCTGCGCCTGCTGGACCGCACCCCGGGCGAACTCGAGGTCACGCTCGGCGGTGCGGAACTGGGTCTCCACGTCGTTGCGCTGCTGCTCCAGTTCGAGCAGCCGGGTGCCCAGCTCGGCGACGCGCGCCTCGGCGGCGTTGATCTGGATTTCCAGTGCGCTGGCACCCGGGGTGCCGAGCGGCGGGGTCACCAGGCCCGGGGTGGCTCCGGCGGGCGCGCCGGGCAGTTGGAGGGGGCCGGTGACGACCGGGCGGGAGCCGGTGTCGGGCACGGTGACGGGTACGCCCGGCTCGGCGTACGCCGGTGCGGCGAGGACCGCGCTGGCGACCGCGGCGAGCAGTGTGGACCAGAGCGCCGGCCGTAGCACCGGCGAGACCACCGGATCCCGTCGCCGCTGCCGTCCGCCCGCGCTGTCGATCATTCCGCTCCCCGCTTGTCTTGCACTGCCACGCCGGGTCGGCGCGGCGGTTCGGGACGCTACCAGGGTGTGTCGTGCCCCACCCTGTCTTACCTCACCGGACGCAGTGATGTCGATGTCTGCCCGGGTAACAGGAGGCTGAGAGTCCGGTGTCCGGCGCACTTTCGGCAGACCACGGTGTGAGCTGCGGGTGCGGCCGACGTAGGCTCGGGTTGCGACCGGGACCCGGTCGCAACCGCAGGTGGGAGGGACGGGCTTTCGATGGACGCCGGACTCAAGCGTGAGCTCGAAGCGAAGGTGTACGCGGGGGAGCGACTGACCCGGGAGGACGGGATCGCCCTCTACTCCAGCGACGACCTGACCTGGTTGGGTCGGCTGGCCCACCACAGGCGCACCGAGATGAACGGCGACCGGGTGATGTTCAACGTCAACCGGCACCTGAACCTGACCAACGTGTGCAGCGCGAGCTGCGCGTACTGCTCCTTCCAGCGCAAGCCGGGCGAGAAGGACGCGTACACGATGCGCATCGACGAGGCGGTCCGCAAGGCCAAGGAGATGGAGGACGAGCAGCTCACCGAGCTGCACATCGTCAACGGCCTGCACCCCACGCTGCCCTGGCGCTACTACCCCAAGGTGCTGCGCGAACTGAAGGCCGCCCTGCCGAACGTCAAGCTCAAGGCGTTCACCGCGACCGAGGTGCAGTGGTTCGAGAAGATCAGCGGGCTCGGTGCCGACGAGATCCTCGACGAGCTGATGGACGCCGGTCTGGAGTCGCTGACCGGCGGCGGCGCGGAGATCTTCGACTGGGAGGTCCGCCAGCACATCGTCGATCACGCCTGCCACTGGGAGGACTGGTCGCGGATCCACCGGCTGGCGCACAGCAAGGGGATGAAGACCCCGTCGACCATGCTCTACGGCCACATCGAGGAGCCCCGGCACCGGGTCGACCACGTGCTGCGGCTGCGCGAGCTGCAGGACGAGACCGGCGGTTTCCTGGTCTTCATCCCGCTGCGCTACCAGCACGACTTCGTCGACTCGGCGGACGGCAAGATCCGTAACCGGATCCAGGCCCGGACGACGATGGCCTCGCCGGCCGAGTCGCTGAAGACCTTCGCGGTCTCCCGCCTGCTGTTCGACAACGTCCCGCACGTGAAGTGCTTCTGGGTGATGCACGGCCTGTCGGTGGCTCAGCTCTCGCTCAACTTCGGCGTGGACGACCTGGACGGCTCAGTCGTCGAATACAAGATCACCCACGACGCCGACTCCTACGGCACGCCGAACACCATGCACCGTGACGACCTGTTGCACCTGATCTGGGACGCCGGGTTCCGCCCGGTCGAGCGCAACACCCGCTACGAGGTGGTCCGCGAGTACGATGCCGCCCCCACGCTGGCGGAGCGCCGCGCCGAGCCGCAGCAGGTCTGGGCCTGACCGACGCGTACCCTGGCACGACCATGACCGAGCAGCAGAGCGCGTTTCCTCGCCGGGACGAGGAGGGGCGTATCCGGACCCTGGGCGACCTGTTGGGTGTCGGCCTGGCCGGGGTGGTGATCGGGCTGCTGGTGCTGCTGCTCTTCGACGTGGCCTTCGCGTGGCTCGGTGCCGGTGACTTCGGTCAGGCCAACGGTTGGCTGGCCGTGATCCTGCCGGTCTGGCTGTTCTGGGAGGACTTCCGGGCCTGGGAGTTCGGCGCGGCCCGGGTGGTGGCCGCGCTGATGGCCGTCGCGCTGGCGGTGGTTTCCGGGCTGCTGGCGGCCGGCGTGGCGACGGCGACGGCGCTGCCGCCGCTGCTGTCCGGTGCGCTCGCCGCCACCACGTTCACCGTGGTGTACGCGTTGGTCTGGTTTCCCGGAGTGCGCTGGCTGGCCAACCGGACGGGCTGAGGCCACCGGACCGGTCGGGTGGGACTGAGGGCGCCGTCACGGGACGGCGGAGAAGGAGTGGCGACGTGAGCGAGCGGAGCGAACGAACGTGAGTGCGGCGGTGAAGTACACGCTCGGCCGGATCGGGCTCTTCGTGGCCGTGGTGGCGGCCCTCTGGCCGGTCGACATGGACATCTTCCTGAAGTTGATCCTGGCGCTGCTGTTCTCCGCCGCTGTCTCGTTCTTCCTGCTCAAGGGGTGGCGCGACGAGATGGCCGAGGAAATGGCCGCCGCCGCCGAGCGCCGTCGTTCGGAAAAGGAGCGCCTGCGGTCCGCCCTGGCCGGCGACGACCAGGCGGGCGGCGACGGTGACGACCGGCCCGCCGACGGGAAGAGCTGAGCGTCGCTCGGCTTCGTGGAGTGTCGGTCGGCGGAAACATGTTGCCGGCATGAGGATCCGGCTGGGATGGACCAAATAGCGATCGATATTGATATGACCATGTGACCGGTGGTGGGCTGTCCGCTACCGAGCGGGGGATCCCCGCGCCTCCAGGAGGTTGTCCATGGCCTTCCGTTCCATCCCCGTCCGCCGTGCCCTGGCGCTCATCGTCGCCGCCGGGCTCGGCCTGCTCACCATCGCCGCGCCACCGGTGTCGGCCGAACCGGCGCCCAACCGGGACGCCCAACCGGCCGCTGTGCCCTACCGGGTGCTCGGCCCCAAGACACTCGCCGACCGCAACGCGGTCGCCCGAACGGGTGCCGCCATCGACTACTCCGAACACGGGGTGCTGCACGTCTCGGCCACCCGGGCCGAGGCAGCCGCCATCACCCGGCTCGGCTTCCGGCTGGAGGCGATCGCCGCACTGCCGACCGACCGTGGTCGGGTCGACCCCGGTCAGGCCGACGGTGACGTCGGGATCCTCGGCTTCCCGCCGGCCGACTCCAACTACCACGACTATCCCGAGATGATCGCGGCGGTCAACAAGGTGGTCGCCGACCACCCCACGATCGCGCGGAAGATCAGCATCGGCACGTCGTACGAGGGTCGCGACCTGGTCGCGGTGAAGATCTCCGACAACGTCGCCACCGACGAGAACGAGCCGGAGATCCTGTTCAACGCCCAGCAGCACGCCCGTGAGCACCTGACCGTCGAGATGGCGCTCTACCTGCTCGACCTCTTCACCGACAATTACGGCTCCGACTCCCGGATCACCAGCCTGGTCAACAACCGGGAGATCTGGATCGTGCCGTCGGTCAACCCGGACGGCAGCGAGTACGACATCGCCACCGGCTCCTACCGGTCGTGGCGCAAGAACCGCCAACCCAACAGCGGATCCTCGTACGTCGGCACCGACCTGAACCGTAACTGGAGCTACAACTGGGGTTGCTGCGGTGGCTCCTCCGGCTCCACCTCCTCGGACACCTACCGCGGGCCGTCGGCGTTCTCCGCCCCGGAGACGCAGGCGCTGCGCAACTTCGTCAACAGCCGGGTGGTCGGCGGCGTACAGCAGATCAAGGCCAACATCGACTTCCACACCTACTCGCAGTTGGTGCTCTGGCCCTACGGCTACACCTACAACGACACCGCGACCGGGATGAACGCCGATCAGTACAACACCTTCGCCACCATCGGCCGGCAGATGGCGGCGACCAACGGCTTCACCCCGCAGCAGTCCAGCGACCTGTACATCACCGACGGCAGCAGCATCGACTGGATGTGGGCGGTGCACGGCATCTGGGCGTACACCTTCGAGCTGTATCCGGGCTCGGCCTCCGGCGGCGGCTTCTACCCGCCCGACGAGGTGATCCCCGCGCAGACCTCGCGCAACCGCGAGGCGGTGCTGATCCTCTCCGAGTACGCCGACTGCCCGTACCGGGCGATCGGCAAGCAGGCGCAGTACTGCGGCGGTGGCGGGGGGACCACGGTCTGGTCCGACACCTTCGAGACCGCGACCGGCTGGACGATCAACCCGAACGGCACCGATACCGCGACCTTGGGTCAGTGGGAGCGGGGTGCCGCGCAGGCCACCAACTCCAGCGGGGCCAAGCAGCTCACCCCGTACGCGGGCAGCAACGACCTGGTGACCGGCCGGCTGGCCGGCAGCGCCGCCGGTGACCACGACGTCGACGGCGGCGTGACCAGCGCCCGGTCCCCGGCCGTCACGCTGCCGTCCAGCGGCACCTTGACCCTGTCGTTGGCCTGGTACCTGGCCCACGGCTCGAACTCGTCCTCGGCGGACTACTTCCGGGTCAGCGTGGTGCACAACGGTGGCACCACCGCACTACTGACCCAGGCCGGTGCGGCCAGCAACCGCAACGGTGCCTGGACGGTGTCGAACCTCAACCTCACGCCGTACGCCGGTCAGTCAATCCGGATCCTGGTGGAGGCCGCGGACGCCTCGACCGCCAGCCTCGTCGAGGCTGCTGTGGACAACGTCACCATCACCGCCTCCTGAGTCGGGCGGGGCCCCGCCACCCCCCTCGCGCGGGGCCCCGCCGCAGGACCAAACGGACAGACCGGGCTTCTTCCGGTGGTCCGTGATCGGGTCCCCACCTGGGCGACGACCTTCTCAACGGGACCCGGTCGCGGGGTGCGCTACGGTCTTAGCGACCCGCCCCAGCGAAGCCGGTGCGACACCGGCGCTGTCCCGCAACTGTGATGCCCCGTTCCCGGGGACGAGCCAGGTCGCCTGGGGCGCGGTCGCGATCCGCGCTCTCGAGGAAGGGCGCCTCGCGGACGGGCGCCCCGGCTCCCTGTCGGCGAAGCAGCACACTCCTCGACCGACAGGAGGACCGATGTCCAGACGTACCCCCAGGCTATTCGCCGCCAGCCTCGCGGTGGCCGCGATCGCTCTCGGCGCCTGCGCCGAGAAGACCGACGACACCCCCGCCACCGGTGGCAGCCCCGGCGCCGCCGCCTTTCCCGTCACCGTCGGCTCGCTGACGCTGGAAGAGCGGCCCGAGAAGATCGTCTCGCTGTCGCCGACGGCCACCGAGATGCTCTTCGCCATCGGCGCCGGTCCGCAGGTCACCGCCGTCGACGACCAGTCCAACTTCCCGGCCGACGCGCCGAAGACGGACCTCTCCGGCTACCAGCCGAACGCCGAGGCGGTCGCCGCCAAGGATCCCGATCTGGTGGTGCTCAGCGACGACCGTAACAAGATCGTCGACCAGCTCGGCGCGCTGAAGATCCCGGTCTACGTCACTCCGGCGGCGCAGACCCTGGACGACTCGTACCGGCAGATCAGCGAGCTGGGCACGCTCACCGGCAATGCGGACGCGGCGGCCGACGTGGTCCAGCGGATGAAGGACGACATCACCAAGATCGTCGCCGAGGTGCCGCAGCGGGTCAAGGCGCCCACCTACTTCCACGAGCTGGGGCCGGAGCTGTACACCGCCACCAGCAAGACCTTCATCGGTTCGATCTACGCCCTCGCCGGCCTGGAGAACATCGCCGACGCGGCCGACGCCGACGGCAGGAGCGGGGGTTACCCGCAGCTGTCCCAGGAAGTGATCGTCAAGGCCAACCCGGACTTCGTCTTCCTCTCCGACGTGAGGTGCTGCCAGCAGAGCGCCGAGACCGTCAAGGCGCGCAGCGGCTGGTCCGGGATCAACGCGGTACGCAACGACCAGATCGTGGAGCTCGACGACGACGTCGCCTCCCGCTGGGGGCCGCGCGTGGTGGACCTGCTACGCACCATCGTGGACGCCACCGCCAAGGCGTCCGAGTGAGCGAGGTCAGGCGTTAACAGGGGACCCTTCCTATGCACCAGGCGTTAAGAAGGGGCCCTTCCTTCACCCCGGCCGGGGCGGCGGTTGCGTCCCGGCCGGCGGGCCTGCGGCGGCGCTGGCTCGCGGCCGGCGTACTCGCCGTACTCGTCGCGCTGGTGGCGGGGGTCTCGCTCGGCCCGGTCAGCCTGCCGCCCGGCAGTGTCGCGATCGAACTGCTCAACCTGCTGCCCGGGGTGCACCTGGAGAGCGGGCTGACCGAGCGGGAGATCGCCATCGTCACCGAGCTGCGGCTGCCCCGGGTGGTGCTGGGTCTGCTGGTCGGCGGGCTGCTCGCGCTGGCCGGCGGCGCCTACCAGGGGGTGTTCCGCAACCCGTTGGCCGACCCGTACCTGCTCGGCGTCGCGGCCGGGGCCGGGCTGGCGGTCACCGTGGTGCTGACCCTGGGCGTGGGGGCCGGCGGTGCACTCACCGGGCTGCCCGTCACCATCCCGCTGGCGGCCTTCGTCGGTTCGCTCGGCGCGGTGGCGATGACCTACCTGCTCGGCTCCGCCGGTGGGCGCAGCCGATCACCCGCCACGCTCATCCTCGCCGGGGTGGCCGTCTCCGCGTTCCTCAGTGCCGGGCAGACGTACCTGCTCCAACGGCACGCGGAGAGCATCCAGCAGGTGTACTCCTGGCTGCTCGGGCGACTGGCCACCGCCGGTTGGCAGGACGTCCGTCTGGTCCTGCCGTACTTCCTGCTGACCAGTGTGATCATCCTGCTGCACCGGCGGGAGCTGGACGTGCTCTCGGTCGGTGACGACGAGGCGGCCAGCCTCGGCCTGCACCCGCAGCGGTCCCGGTACCTGCTGATCGCCGCCGCCTCGCTCGGTACTGCCGCCGCGGTCTCCGCCTCCGGCCTGATCGGGTTCGTCGGCATCATCGTGCCGCACACCGTCCGGATGCTCGCCGGATCGAGCTACCGGGTGATCCTGCCGCTGTCGCTGCTGTTCGGCGGCGCCTTTCTGGCCCTGACCGACGTGGTGGCGCGGACCGCCGCCGCGCCGCAGGAGATACCGATCGGGGTGGTCACCGCCCTGCTGGGCGGCCCGTTCTTCGTGGTGGTGCTGCGCTCCGTCCGGCGGGTGCTCACATGACCCCGTCCGCACCCGCCGTCGAGGTCCGGAAGCTACGGATCAGCCTGGACGGTGCGTCGATCCTCGACGGCGTCGACCTGACCGTCAGCACCGGCGAGTGGGTCACGGTGATCGGTCCCAACGGTGCCGGCAAGTCGACGCTGCTGCGCGCCGTCGGCGGCCTGCTCCCCGCGCCCGACGCCGTCCGGCTCTTCGGTACGCCGCTCAACGGGCTGCGCCGCCGGGAACGGGCCCGGGTCGTGGCCACGGTCGCCCAGTCACCCGTCGTGCCGCCCGGCATGGCGGTGCTGGACTACGTGCTGCTGGGCCGCACCCCGTACATCCCTCCGCTGGGTCGGGAGTCGGCCGCCGACCTCGCCGTGGTGCACGAGGTGCTCGACCGACTGGATCTCGCCGGCTTCCACGCCCGGGAACTGGCCACCCTCTCCGGCGGGGAACGGCAGCGGGTCTTCCTGGCCCGGGCGCTGGCCCAGGGCGCCACCCTGCTGCTGCTCGACGAGCCCACCAGCGCTCTCGACATCGGTCACCAGCAGGAGGTTCTCGAACTGGTCGACCAGCTACGCCGCACGCACGGCCTTACGGTGCTGGCCACCATGCACGACCTCTCCATCGCCGGCGAGTACGCCGACCGCATGGTGCTGCTGGCCGACGGTCGGGTGGTCGCCACCGGCCCACCAGAGCAGGTCCTCACCGAGGACCTGCTCTCCCGCCACTACCGCGCCCACGTGACGGTCATCCCCGGCCCGCACGGCCCGCTGGTCCTGCCCACGCGTCCCGCTAGGGGGTGAGGGCGATGAGGGAGAAGAGGGCACCGTGCGGGTCGCGCAGGGCGGTGATCCGGCCGGCGGGAATGTCGCGTGGCGGGACCAGGATCGTGCCGCCCAGTTCGGCGGCGTGCGCCGCGGTGGCATCCGCGTCGGCGACGGAGAAGTAGACCGTCCAGTAGGCCGGTGAGTCGTCCGGAAACTCGGTACCCAGCGGTGGCATCATGCCCGCCACCACCCGGTCACCCAGGCGCCAACCGGTGTAGGCGGCCTGGCCCATCGGCTCCTCCTCCGGCTGCCACCCGAAGACCAGTTCGTAGAAGACCTTCGCCCCGTCCGGGTCGGGAGTGACCAGTTCGGTCCAGCTCATCGCGCCGGGGACGTCGAACACCTCGGCACCGGCGAAGGTCATCGGCTGCCAGACACTGAAGGCGGCCCCGGCCGGATCCGTGAAGACCGCCATCCGACCCCGGTCGAAGACCTCGAACGGCGGCACCACCACCTGCCCGCCGGCCCGCTCCACCCGGCCGGCGACCAGGTCGGCGTCGTCGGTGGCGACGTACGTCGACCAGATCGGCACCTGGTCCGGCACCGCCGGTGGACCTGCTCCAGCCACCGCCCGTCCGCCCAGCAGGAAGACCGTGTACCCGCCCGTCTCCGGCTCGGGGTCCACCCGGCCGGTCCAGCCGAACAGCTCCGGGTAGAACCGCCGGGCCGCGTCGAGTCCCGGTGTCGCCAGGTCGGCCCAGCAGGGGGTACCCGGTGCGACGCTGACCACGGCCACCCCTCTCACCCCCGGGGGACCACCGGCGGGCCACCCTCCCCGGCATGGTGGCACCGGTCCGCCGTCGTCCGGGGCGGAAACGGGCCGAACGTCAACTGAACCGGCGACCCCCCGGCCGTGCCGGCGGAGGCCTCAGCGCAGCGGCGCGGGCAGCGGCTCGGCGTGCAGCACGGACAGCCGGGACACCGCCCGGGTGAGCACCACGTACAGCCGGTGCAGGCCGCGTGGCTCGGCCGCCACGATGGCGGCCGGCTCGACGGCGATGACGTGGTCGTACTCCAGGCCCTTGACCAGGGTCGCGGGCATCACCGTGACCCGCGCGCCGCCGGTCGGCTCGTCGGCGGTCACCGTCTCGATCCCCGCCTCGGCCAGCGCCGTGCGCAGCCGGTCCACCGCGTCGTCGGCGGCGATGACGCCGATCGACCCCTCGTGCGCGAGCGCCGCCCGTACCTCGGCCACCGTCTCCCCGGAAAGATCGGTCACGGTACGCACCTCGAGCGCGCCGTCGCCGCGCAGCGACTCGGCCGGCGGCACGTCGACGGCCAACGCCGGAAGCAGCCGGTTCGCGAAGGCGAGCACGGCGGCGGGCACCCGGAAGCCGATGGTCAGTGGCACCACGGTCGCCTCCGGCTTGCCCAGGTGACGCAGGGTCTCCCGCCAGTCGGTGGCCGCCCACGGCGCGGTGGCCTGCGCCAGATCGCCGAGGAGGGTGAGCGAGCCGTGCTCGCTGCGCCGGGCGACGACCCGGCACTGCATCGGGGAGAGATCCTGGGCCTCGTCCACCACGACGTGGCCGTAGCCCGTCGACCGTTCGAGCAGGCCGGCCGCCTCGTCGATCAGGACGGCGTCCGCCGCCGTCCATCGGGTCGCCCTGGGCGTACGCCCCAGGCCGGTGCCGACCCGGCCGAGCAGGGCCTGCTCGGCCGGATCGAGCAGTCCGTGGGCGGCGGCGGCGAGCCGGTCCGGATCCGTGTACAACGCATGCAGCAGGCCCTCCGGGGTGAGCGCCGGCCAGACCGCGTCCAGGAACGCGGTGACCGGTTTCGAGCGACTCATCCGGCGCAGCCACGCGTCGCTCGGCGACTCCGCCCGCCGCGCCTCGGCCTGCCGTTGCAGCAACCCGACCACCCGGGCGCGGATCCGCTCCCGTCCCACGGTGTACGGGGGACGCTCCGCCCGGGTCTCGTGGACCAGCCGGTGCAGCGGCTCCAACCCGATCCGCCAGCGGAGCGAGCCGTCGGAGACGACCATCGGCTCCACCGGCTCGCCGACGTACGCGTCGACCGCCCGGCGCAGCACCTCGGCCATCCGGGCGTCGTGCTTGAGCGTGGCCACGACCGGGGGGTCCACCGCCCGCACCGACACCCGGTCGACCAGATCCTCCACGGTGGCCTGCTCCACCTCCACCTCGCCCAGCGCGGGCAGCACCGCCGCGATGTAGCCGAGGAAGGCCCGGTTCGGACCCACCACCAGCACCTTCGACCGCCGCAACCGCTCGCGGTGCAGATAGAGCAGGTACGCCGCGCGGTGCAGCCCCACGGCGGTCTTCCCGGTGCCCGGTGCGCCCTGCACACAGATCGAGTCGGCCAGGTCGGCTCGGACGAGTTCGTCCTGCTCGGGCTGGATGGTGGCGACGATGTCGCGCATCGGTCCGACCCGGGGCCGCTCGATCTCGGCGGTGAGGATCCGGCTGGCCGTGCCGAGTTCCTCGCCCCGGTCCAGATGCTCGTCCTCGAAGCTGGTCAGCACCCCGTCGCCGAACCCGAAGCGGCGGCGCACGGCGAGACCCTGCGGGTCCCGGGCGCTGGCCCGGTAGAACGCGCGGGAGACCGGCGCCCGCCAGTCCAGCACCAGCGGTTCGCCCTGCTCGTCGGTGACGTGCCGGCGACCGACGTGGTAGCGCCGACCGGCGTGGTCGGCCTCCGCGTCGCCGAAGTCGAGCCGGCCGAAGAAGAGTGGGGTGCGGGGGTCGTCGGCCAGCTCGGCGACCCGCCGGGCGAGGTGCCGGCCGAGCTGTTCGGCGGTGTAGGCGTCCCCGGCCACCTTGTCGCCGGTGGCGAAGAGCGCTTCGGCGCGTTCCCGCATCCGGTGCAGGGCCTCGCGGGACCGGGACAGGTGCGCCCGTTCCGCGGCCAGTTCGTCCTCCAGGGAACCCCTCTGGGCGTGCAGGCTCATCCACGTACTCCTCGAAACGGGAAGAAGGCTGCCGCTCGCGTTTCCGACTCGTGGGTCGGCGCGGGGACGTCCGCTGCGGTGCTACTCACCGCGGCCGTCGGGCGGAACGAACAGCCTACTCCCGGGCGTGCCGTGGACAACCGGTTTTCCGCCCGGCCGGGGATCATGGGGGCATGACGCAGGCGCACCCCGAGCCGCCCCGGGTGACGATCAGCGACCCGCAGACGCTGCGGGCGCTCGCCCACCCGGCCCGGCTCGCGATCATGGAACACCTGGCGACGACCGAGGGCGCGGTGACCGCCACCGAGTGCGCCGAGGTGGTCGGCCTGTCGCCGAGCGCGACCAGTTACCACCTGCGGGCACTGGCCAGGTTCGGGCTGGTGGAGCAGGCGCCGAGCCGAGGGGACGCCCGTGAACGGCTGTGGCGTGCCGCGATCCAGCAATGGACCATCGACGCCGGCCGGGACGCCGACCCGTCGGTACGCGACGCCGAGCAGACCCTGGTCGAGGTGTTCCTGGCCCGGGAGTTGGAGCGCAGCCGGGACTGGCTGCGCCGGGCACCGGACGAGTCCGAGGAGTGGTACCGCAGCGCGATGATCAGCGAGTCGTTGCTGCTGCTCACCGCCGAGGAGTTGGCGGAGTTGAACGAGGCCGTGACCGCCCTGCTCAAGCCGTACCGGAAACGCACCCGGACCGATCCGCCGCCGGGCGCGCGCCGGGTGGCCGTCCAGTACCGGGCGCTGCCGCTGGCCTGACGCGCTTGCACCGACAAGATGTGAAGCATTACTTTCGAAGCATGTCTTTCACATCGGGGGAGTCACGGTGGACCGACGTCGCCCTGGCCACCTCCGCCCGTGGCCTCGCCACCTGCGGGCAGTTCCTCGCGGCCACCACGTTGACGTTGACCCTCCAGAGCAGCGGGGCCGGTGGCCGTGCCGTCGCCGGTCTGCTGCTGGCGGCGGCCCTGCCGCTCGTGGTGCTGGCTCCGCTGACCGGGCGGCTCGCCGATCGGGTGGACAGCCGGACGCTGCTGGTCGGTGCCGGGCTGGCCCAGTCGGTGATCTGCCTCGCGCTGGCGTACGCCGGAGACCCGCTGCTGGTCGTGGGCCTGGTCGCGCTGCTCGCCTCCGGGCTGGCCGTCGCCCAGCCCGTGCTCGCCGCCCTGGTGCCCGCCATGGTGCGCGCGGTGGACCTGCCCAGGGCCACGGCGCTCAACCAGACCGCCGGCATGCTGGGGGTGCTGACCGGGCCGGCCATGGCCGGGTTCCTGGTCGGCGGCTTCGGCGCCCGGGTACCTCTGTTGATCGCCGCGGTCGGCTACCTGGCGCTCGTCGTCGCCGGCCTGCTGGTGCGTACCCGCCGGGGCGGTCGGCGACGCGCGGCGGTGACCGGCGGTGCCGCGCCGGTGGACGCGGTGCCCGCCACGACGGCGGAGGACGACGTCGCGAAGGCGCGGAGCTGGCGGCTCCGACGGGACCCGTTGCTGGTGGCGATGGTGGCGACCCTGGCCGGGGTGATCGCGGCCATCGGCGCGATCAACGTCATCGAGGTCTTCTACGTACGCGAGACCCTCGGTGCCTCGGCCACCGCCTACGGCCTGGTGACCGGGGCGTGGACGCTCGGCGTGCTCTGTGGTGCCTGGATCTTCGCCCGGCTGGCTCGGCGGTTCGCCGACGACGCCGCACTGATCCAGGGCGGCCTGCTCCTGCTCGGTGGGTGCTGCCTGATGGTGCTGGTGTCGGTGACGGTCCCCGCAGCGATGCTGCTGGTGCCGATCTGGCTCGTCGGCGGCATCTGCAACGGCGGCGACAACGTGTTCCACAACCTGGTGCTGGCGCGGCGGGTGCCGGAGGGCGCGCGCGGGCGGGCCTTCGCCGCCGTGGGTGCCGCGGTGCAGGGTGCGGCGATGTTCGGCTACCTGCTCGGTGGCCTGCTGCTGGAGGTGACGCAGCCGCGGCCGTTGATCGTCGCCTGCGGGACGGCCGGCCTGCTCGTGCTGCTCGGCTTCGTCGTGCCCGTCCGCCGGGCGGTCCGGGCCGAGCGGGCCCGCGCCCGCCAGATTCCGTCGTCGAGCCCGGCGGGTGCGGGGTTGGCCACTTCGACGGCGTCCGGCTGAGCAGGTCACGGGGGGCGGGGATACGGTCGGGGCATGGTCGAGCGCCTCGCCCGCCCCCGCGTCGGGCACATCCAGTTCCTCAACTGCCTGCCCATCTACTGGGGGCTGATGCGCTCCGGCGCCCTGCTCGACGTCGACCTGCGCAAGGACTCACCGGACCGGCTCAGCGCCCAGCTCGTCGCCGGTGACCTGGACATCGGGCCGATCACCTTCGTCGAGTACCTGCGACACGCCGACGAGCTGCTGCTCCTGCCCGACCTGGCGGTGGGCAGCGACGGGCCGGTGCTGTCGGTGAACCTGGTCAGCACCGTGCCGCTGGCCGATCTCGACGGTGCCCGCGTCGCGCTGGGCTCCACCTCGCGGACCGGGGTGCTTCTTGCCCAGTTGCTGCTGCGCGAGCGGTACGGGGTCCGCCCGGAGTACTACCGGTGCCCGCCCGATCTGACCCAGATGCTGCTGGAGGCCGACGCCGCGGTGCTCATCGGCGACGTGGCCCTGCGGGCGATGTACGAGGCACCCCGACAGGGGCTGACCGTGACCGACCTGGGTCAGGCGTGGCGGGAGTGGACCGGCCTGCCGATGGTCTTCGCCGTCTGGGCGGTCCGCCGCGACTTCGCCGCGGCCCATCCCGGCCTGGTCAAGGAGGTGCACGACGCGTTCCTGCGCTCGCGTGACCTGTGCCTGGCCGAGCTGGACCAGGTCGCCGAGTCGGCGGCCCGGTGGGAGCCCTTCGACGCGGCCACCCTCGCGGAGTACTTCCGTGCCCTGGACTTCTCCCTCGGCGAGCGTCAGATCGCCGGCATCCGCGAGTTCGCCCGCCGAGCGGCGGCCCTCAACGAAACCCCCGCGCTGCCCCCCGCCGGCCCCACCTTCTTCACCCGCTGACCCCAGCCCTCCCCAATCTCCCCGCGATCTTGCACTTTTCGTCGCCGCTTTTCGGGGACAAGCCGTGTTCCGGCGACTGAAATTGCAAGATCGGCGCGGGTCAGGGTGCGGCGCGGATCAGGGGGCAGTGGTGAGCAGGGCTTCGGTGACCTTCTGGCAGTTGTCCATGCCGTACTCGTAGCCCTTGTTGATGGGGTACTGGAGCATCACGCCCATCGTCCAGGTGTCACCGATCGCCAGGCAGTTGACGTGGATCTCCTGCTCGCGGGTGCGGTCGACCCAGCCGTTCTTGATGGCGATCTTCTTCGCCTCGGCGGCGGGGAACGCCTTGCGGATGCCGAAGTCGCCGGCACCGCGTACCTGGCGCATCTCGCTGAGCAGCCACTTGGTCCACTTCGGGCCGGCGGCGGTGCCGTCGGCGATGCAGTTGCCGAGGCGGGCGGTGTCGCGGGGGGAGAGTTCGGTACGGCTCCACCCGAGATCGCTGGACACCTTGCTGTCGGTCAGCTTGCAGGTGGACAACAGCCGCTTGATCGAGGCGGACCGGCCGATCTGGGTGTAGAGCTGCTCGGTACGGGTGTTGTCGCTGTCCCGGATGATCCGGGTCAGATCGTCCAGCTTCGCGTCGCTCGGCGTCTGCCCGGCGTCGGCGGTGCGGCGCAGGTAGTCGGCGACGATCCAGGACTTGATCAGGGAGGCGGTGGTGCTGGTCTCGGACATGTTGTCCGACCCGATGATCTCGCCCGACCGGCGGTCCAGCACGCTCCACGCGTACCAGCCGTCGATGTCCAGGTCGATCTCCTTCGCCTCGAACGGCAGCGGCTCGGGCTCCGGCGAAGGGCTGGGCGACGGTGACGGCCGTACGCTGCGGTCGGTCAGGGTGCCGCCCCGGGCCGCCGGCGACTCGCCCCGGCCCCACTGGGCGGCGGCGGTGGACTCGAAGGGTGAACCGGGCAGCAGGCGCAGCGACACCAGGACCAGCCCGATCAGCACGGCCGCGATGGCGATCAGGCGCAGCGGCGATGTCTCACCGTTGCGGTCGCGGCGGCTGCGGCCGGCCATCAGAGCTTCCCGACCGGCTGCTGGGGCACCTTGAGGGCCCCGCCGGGCTGCGGCGTCACCAACTGGCTGGCGACGCTGGCGCAGACGTCGGATCCGTAGTCGAGCCCGTTGCCACGGGGGTAACGCAGCATCACCGCGAGGCTCCACTTCTCGGTCACGGCCAGGCAGTTGACGTGCCAGTTGCCGTCGTAGTTGAGGACCGTCCAACCGTTCTTCATGCCGACCGGCCCCTGGCTGGTGATCGACTCGGGCAGGCCGTCGATGATGCCCCACTTTCCGCCGCCCGAGCGGGGCCCCTGGTCCTTGGCCGCGGTGCTGCCGCGAACCTTGCTCATCTCCGAGAGCAGCCACTTCGTCCACTTGGGCCCGGCTGCCCGGCCGTCGGCGATGCAGTCGCCGAGTCGGACGGCGTCCCGCGGGGACATCAGGGTGAAGCTCCAGTACCCCTCGTAACCCTTCACGTTGCCGCGCTTGGTGTCGGTGAGGTCGCAGGTGTTGATCGCCCGCTTGATCACCGGGTTCGGCTGGCCACCGGCCGGCACCGCGTACGAGCCGCCGGCGGCGCGGTAGACCAGGTTGGTCGCGTCGTCGTCGCTGTCCCGGATGGCCAGGCTGGCCGCCTTCTTCATCGCCGCGGGTGGCTCCTTGTCGCCGAGTTGACGCAGGTAGTCGGCGACGATCCAGGCCTTGATCATCGACTCGGTCGAACTGGTCGCGGCCATGTTCTTCGAACCGGAGAGTTCATCGGTCTCCCGGTCCAGCAGCGCCCACGAGAAGAACTCGCCCTTGAAGTTCACCGACACCTTGCCGGCGGCCAGGGTCGGCGGCGGCGGTGGGGTGGGGGCGGGCGCGGCGACGCTCTGCTGGCGGGCGTTCTCCTCGCCGGCCGCGAGCCGGGCGTATGCGGCCGGCACCAGCATGACGCCGCCGAGCAGCACCGCCGTGACGGCGAGCACCATGGTCACGCGAGATCGCATGAGCGGGTGAGCTCCAGATGTCGGGGCCGGGAGGACCGGCTTGTTGCCAGGACTGACCGGTGCGGATCGCCCGGGCCGGGGGAAGTGGCCCTGTCAGCCGGCGATCGTCGTCAGCCGATCGGTGTGACGCAGGAAGTCTACGTGCGGATCGGCGTTATGCCAGGACTCGACACTGGGCAACTCGCCGTGAAGGCGGGATAACGAACCGCTATGCATCTGTTGCGAGGATTTGTCGCGGCTTGGTGACCTAACTCATAGTCACCGGTCGTACCGATGGCGATCGCCCGGTGACTGTGGGAAGTCCTGGAAGTGTATGACACCCTCTGGTGTCCTAGACCGCTAGCTGTAACACTTAGGGCATGTATGGCAATGACTTCCCGGGCGAGGACCCGCCCGGCGGCCTGCTCGGCGAGGTCGAGGCCGCGGAGGCGGCGCTGCGCGCGGCCGCGGAACGCGGTCGCGGTGGCGCCGAGCCTGGTGAGGACCTGGCCGCCTACTTCGCCGAGGTCGTCGAAGCCGACCAGAAGATCGAGCCGCGCGACTGGATGCCGGAGGCCTATCGGCGGACGCTGATCCGGCAGATCGCCCAGCACGCCCACTCCGAGATCATCGGCATGCAGCCGGAAGGCAACTGGATCAGCCGCGCCCCGTCCCTCAAGCGCAAGGCGATCCTGCTGGCCAAGGTGCAGGACGAGGCCGGGCACGGCCTGTACCTCTACGCCGCCGCCGAGACCCTCGGGGTCAGCCGGGACGAACTGGTCGACCTGCTGCTCAACGGTCGGCAGAAGTACAGCTCGATCTTCAACTACCCCACCCTGACCTGGGCCGACGTGGGTGCGATCGGCTGGCTCGTGGACGGCGCCGCGATCGTCAACCAGGTGCCGCTGTGCCGCTGCTCCTACGGCCCGTACGCCCGCGCGATGATCCGCGTCTGCAAGGAGGAGTCGTTCCACCAGCGGCAGGGCTACGAGATCCTGCACACCCTGGCACACGGCACCCCGGCCCAGAAGGCGATGGCTCAGGACGCGGTCGACCGGTGGTGGTACCCGTCGCTGGCCATGTTCGGACCGCCGGACGGCGACTCCACCCACTCCGCCCAGTCGATGGCCTGGAAGATCAAGCGCTTCTCCAACGACGAGCTGCGCCAGCGTTTCGTGGACATGTGCGTCGGCCAGGCCGAGGTGCTCGGGCTGACCCTGCCCGATCCCGACCTGCGCTGGAACGACGAGCGCCAGGCGTACGACTTCACCCAGCCGGACTACGACGAGCTGATGCGGGTGATCAAGGGCAACGGGCCGTGCAACCGGCAGCGGATGGAGCACCGGCGCCGCGCCCACACCGAGGGCGCCTGGGTGCGTGAGGCCGCCGAGGCGTACGCCGCCAAGCGGGCGGAGAAGGAGAAGGTGGCCGCGTGAGTCAGCAACACACTCCGCTCTGGGAGGTCTTCGTCCGGGCCCGGCGCGGGCTGGCGCACACCCACGTCGGCAGCCTGCACGCGCCGGACGCGGAACTGGCCCTGCGTAACGCCCGCGACCTCTACACCCGACGGCAGGAGGGCGTGTCGATCTGGGTGGTGCCGGCGAGCGCCATCACCGCCTCCAGCCCGGACGAGAAGGACGCCTTCTTCGACCCGGCCGCCGACAAGGTGTACCGCCACCCCACCTTCTACGAGGTGCCAGAAGGGGTGGCCCACCTGTGAAGAAGCCCCTCGCCTTCACCCTCGCCCTCGGCGACGACGCGCTCATCGCGGCGCAGCGGCTGGCCGAGTGGACCACCCGGGCACCGGAGATGGAGGAGGACATCGCGCTGGCCAACATCGCCCTGGACCAGCTCGGCGCCGCCCGCCTCCTGCTGTCGTACGCGGGTGAGCTGGAGGGTGCCGGCCGGGACGAGGACGCGCTGGCCTACCTGCGCGACGACCGGGAGTTCCGCAACTGCCTGCTGGTCGAGCTGCCGAACGGTGATTTCGCGGTGACCATGGCCAAGCTGCTCGTCCTGGCGGCGTACCAGGTGCCGCTCTACACCGCGCTGGCCGACTGTCCGGACGAGCGGCTGGCCGCCATCGGCGCGAAGGCCCGCAAGGAGTCCGCGTACCACCTGGACCACGCCGCGCTCTGGGTGCGGCGGCTGGGCGACGGGACCGAGGAGTCGCACCGGCGGATGCAGGCCGGTGTGGACCAGATCTGGCCCTACGCCGACGAGTTGTTCACCCCGTGGCCGGACGCACCGGTCGACCCCGCGAACCTGCGGTCCGAATTCGACGACACGGTGACCGCGGTGCTCGCCGAGGCAACGCTGACCATGCCGGAGTCCGGCTGGACGCCGACCGGCGGGCGCGACGGGGTGCACACCGAACACCTGTCGTACCTGCTCGCGGAGATGCAGGTGCTGCACCGCGCCCATCCCGGGGCGCGCTGGTGAACACATGAGCAGGGCGAGGCAGGCGGTGGCGGCGGTGGTGGACCCGGAGATCCGGGTCGTCACCATCGACGATCTCGGCATCCTGCGGTCGGTGCAGGAGGATCCGGCCAGCGGCCGGGTGGTGGTGACCATCACCCCCACCTACACCGGCTGCCCCGCGATGGACGTCATCCGCGCCGACATCCGTCGCGCACTGGCCGCTGCCGGTCACCCGGAGGTCGAGATCCGTACGGTGCACAGCCCGGCCTGGAGCACCGACTGGATCAGCGACGCCGGGCGGGCCAAGCTGGCCGCCGCCGGCATCGCTCCACCCGCCCCGGTCCGGCGCGACGGGGTGGTGCCGCTCACCCTGGCGGTGCGCTGCCCACGCTGCGGTTCGCCGGAGACCGAACAACTCAGCCGCTTCGGCTCCACCGCCTGCAAGGCGCTGTGGCGCTGCCGCTCCTGCTCCGAACCCTTCGACCATGTGAAGGCCCTGTGACTGTCACCATCACCCGCCCGGTCCGTCGCCGGCCGGTGTTCCACCCGCTGCCCGTCGTCGCCGTGGACCGGCTCACCTCCGACGCCGTCGCGATCACCTTCGCCGTGCCCGAGGAACTGCGCGAGACGTTCGCCTTCCGCGCCGGCCAGCACCTGACCGTACGCCTGCCGGCCGTGGCCACCGGCGCGGAGCGCGACGCTGCCGGCGCGGCCGGTGCGGACGTGCGCCGTTCGTACTCGATCTGCTCGACCCCGGCGGAGCTGGAGCGGCACGGCCGGTTGCGGATCGGCGTGCGGGAGATCCCCGGCGGAGCCTTCTCCAGCTACGCCTGCGGGGCGCTGCGGCACGGGGACACCGTTGAGGTGCTGCCGCCGCTGGGGCACTTCACCACGACGTTCCGGCCCGACCGGGTCCGACGCTACGGCGCGGTGGTCGCCGGCTCGGGCATCACTCCGGTGCTGTCGCTGGTCGCCACCGCGCTGGCCGTCGAACCGGCCAGCACCTTCACCCTGGTGTACGGCAATCGCACGGCCGGCAGCGTGATGTTCGCCGAGGAACTGGCCGACCTGAAGGACCGCTACCCGACCCGGCTGCACCTGGTGCACGTGCTCTCCCGTGAGCAGGGCGACTCGCCGCTGCTGTCGGGCCGGATCGACGCGGAGCGGCTGCGTCGCCTGCTGGACACCATCGTGCCCGGTGACGCGATCGAGGAGTGGTTCCTCTGCGGCCCGTACGGACTGGTGGTGGATGCCAAGGCGGTGCTCGCCGAGCGGGGCGTGGCCGAGTCGGCGGTGCACACCGAACTGTTCCACGTGGACGCGCCGCCCGAGCCGATGCGCCGCACGGATGACGCGTCGGGTGGCACCGACGTGACGATCATGCTCGACGGGCGCTCGTCGAGCTTCACCATGCGCCGCGACGAGCGGGTGCTGGACGCGGCGCTCAAGGTTCGCGGCGAGCTGCCGTACGCCTGCAAGGGTGGGGTCTGCTCGACCTGCCGGGCGAAGGTCGTCTCCGGCGAGGTCGAGATGGCCCGCAACTACGCCCTGGAGCCCGACGAGGTGGCCGCCGGCTACGTGCTGACCTGCCAGTCCAGCCCGCTCACCGACACCCTCTCCATCGACTACGACGCGTGACGTGTAGAACATCTCGTTCCACACTCGTTCCGTGGAGCAGATCGCGGTACGGGAGCTGAACCAGCACACGAGCGGGGTGTTGGCACGGGTGCGCGCCGGAGAGACGGTCGAGGTGACCGACCGGGGTGAGCCGATCGCCCGGCTGGTTCCGGTTGTGGCGGGTGACGCCCTGCTGGGGCGGTTGGTGGCGGAGGGCCGAGCGACCGCCCCTGCTTCCACCGGGCCCCTGCCGCTGCCCCCGGTCTTCGGCGACCCCACGGTCGACGTGGCAGCGGTGCTCGCCGCGTCGCGGGACGAGGAACGCTGGTGATCTACCTCGACTCGGCAGCCGTCATCAAGCTGCTCCGTCGAGAGCAGGAAACCGAGGAGCTTGTCACCTGGCTCAACGACCGCGGAGCCACCTGAGGTACCTCCGCGCCACGCCGTGCGACCGGACCGCGTCGGCGAGAAGGATGGGTCACAGGTCGGGCGCGCGCCTGAGAGCTGGGCGGGAGGTCGGCGTAGGCTCGGGGGCGTGACGGTGAACCGGGAGATCGACGACATCCTGCAACGCGGCGCGGACGGCGGGCGGATCACGCCCGAGGAGGCCCTGCGGCTCTACACCGACGCCCCCTTCCACGCTCTCGGCGAGGCGGCGGACGCGGTGCGTCGGCGGCGGTACCCGGACAACGTCGTCACCTACCTGATCGACCGCAACATCAACTACACCAACGTCTGCGTGACGGCGTGCAAGTTCTGCGCCTTCTACCGCGCGCCGAAGCACAAGGAGGGGTGGACCCACCCGACCGAGGAGATCCTGCGTCGCTGCGGCGAGGCGGTCGAGCTGGGTGCCACCCAGGTCATGCTCCAGGGCGGTCACCACCCCGACTACGGCGTGGAGTACTACGAGGAGCTGTTCTCCTCGGTCAAGAAGGCGTACCCGCAGCTGGCGATCCATTCGATCGGGCCGAGCGAGATCCTGCACATGGCCAAGGTCTCCGGGGTGAGCCTGGACGAGGCGATCGCCCGGATCAAGGCCGCCGGGCTCGACTCGATCGCCGGTGCCGGCGCCGAGATGCTGCCGCAACGCCCCCGCAAGGCGATCGCGCCGCTGAAGGAGTCCGGGGAGCGCTGGCTGGAGGTCATGGAGCTGGCGCACCGGCAGGGCGTCGAGTCGACCGCCACGATGATGATGGGCACCGGCGAGACGGCCGCCGAGCGGATCGAGCACCTGCGGATGATCCGCGACGTGCAGGACCGTACGCGCGGCTTCCGGGCCTTCATCCCGTGGACGTACCAGCCGGAGAACAACCACCTCAAGGGCCGCACCCAGGCCACGACGCTGGAGTACCTGCGGCTGGTGGCGGTGGCCCGGTTGTTCTTCGAGACCGTGCCGCACCTGCAGGCGTCCTGGCTGACCACGGGTAAGGACGTCGGCCAGCTGGCGCTGCACATGGGTGTCGACGACCTCGGCTCGATCATGCTGGAGGAGAACGTCATCTCCTCGGCGGGCGCCCGGCACCGTTCCAACCTGCACGAGCTGATCGGGATGATCCGCTCGGCCGACCGGATCCCCGCCCAGCGGGACACGCTCTACAACCGGCTGGCCGTGCACCACACGCCCGACGACGACCCGAGCGACGACCGGGTGGTCTCGCACTTCTCGTCGATCGCCCTTCCCGGCGGCGGCGCCGGCCGGTCGCTGCCCCTGGTCGAGGCCCGCTGATCGAACCTCGCGTCCCCGGACGCCGTAACCTGGGGTGTCCGGTCGGCGGGAGACCCTCCGTAGCGGCGAGTGGGTCATCCACGCCCGCAGAGCGTCCAGTTTGCCGCGAATTGGGATGCTGTTCACGTGCAGGCGATGTTCGCCCGGCGTCGCGTTGAGTGATCGGCCGGCCGACAGGAAGTCATGATCCAGACGCGCTGCCACTCGTCCGAATGGTCGAGACGCGTCATCCATCCGGCTCGAAGCGTCGAGCCGCCCCGACCGGATGGTGGTGCGTGGTCAGGCAGCAAGACCCATCAATCCGGACAATCTTTAAGTCTCCATTAGCTGAGCAGCTTGTGACGGGTGTGGTCCGGGGTGGCGCACGTGATCGTTGACCGCTAACGTCCCCGCCCGTACGTTTTCATTCACCCTACGGGGGAGACCATCCCATGATCTTCCGAACCCGCCGTGCCGCCAGCCTGGCCGCGGCCGCACTGCTCGCCTCGGGCACCTTCACCGCCCTTGGTGCGCCGGCCTACGCCGCTGGCACCGAGACGGACCTGGCGATCACCGCCGCCGGCACCCGCCTTGCCAGCGGCGTCGAGGGCAAGATCGCCTGGATCAAGATCTCAAACCAGGGCGAGGGCACCCCGAGCAAGGTCGTTGTCAAGACCGATGCGTCCAGTGTGGACGACACCAAGCTCACCGTCATGCCGTTGACCTGGGGCGGATGCGAGGCCGTCGATGCCGCCCCCACGCCCAAGGTCTTCGCCTGCGAACTCGATGAGGAGGAGGTTCCCGGGCCGGGCGAGACGGTCGAGGTGATGCTCCTCATCGGCAACCTCGCCAAGGGCGCCACTGAGCCGTACAGCGCTCCGGTGACCATCACCATCGAGTCGCCGGACGACACCGACGACAGCAACAACAGCAAAGAGGTCAACCTTGAGCTGACCCCGGAGAGCGGCGCCGACCTGAGCGTGGTCGTACCCGACGTGAAGACCCGCATTGACCTCGACACCTACGAGGAGGAGGGCCCGCTGCGGCCGGGCGACACCGCCCTCGTCTTTGGTCTCGTCCTTAACCAGGGCGACCGGACGGCCAAGGGCTTTAAGCTGACCTACCAGCTGCCGGCGGGCGTGACCGCGCTGCCGATCGAGGGTTGCGACTTCGACGCTGCGACGCGCGCTGGTGCCTGCGAGGACAAGACGTTCCTGATCGAGCCCGACGAGCCGCAGTTCCTGGGGCTGCCGGTCGAGGTGGACGCGGACCTCGACGCACCGGTCACCCTCAAGGATGGCTGGGCGGAGATCCAGGCACTCGGAACGCTTGAGCCGGGTGCCCGGGTGAGTGCGCAGGCCAAGCGGCCGGCCTTCGTCGCCGCGGTGCCGGACGCTCCGGAGTTCGCCGACCTCGACCCGACCGACAACAAGGACGACTTCGCCGTCGTTGTCACCGCCCCGACCGGCGGCGGTGGCGGTGGCGGTGGCCTGCCGGTCACCGGTGTGCAGGCCGGCCTGATCGGTGGCATCGGCGCGGGCGTGCTGGCCGCCGGTGTGGCGATGTTCCTGGTGTCCCGTCGTCGCCGGGTGGTCCTGGTGACCCCGGGTGACGAGAAGACGAACGCCTGAGGCTCGTCCTCTATCGGCCCGCGCGGGCCGTTCACATAACGCACGGCAGTGAGGGCGGGATGGGTGACCATCCCGCCCTCACTGTGTCTCCGACCCTGCCCCGACCGGCGGAGACCGGGCTGGCAGAGTGGAGGGGTGAGCCGTACCCCGCAGGGCCAGCGCGCCAGCCTGGACAAGCAGCCGCACGAGGTCGCCGCGATGTTCGACGGCGTCGCGGCCCGCTACGACCTGACCAACACCGTCCTGTCCTTCGGTCAGGACCGGTTCTGGCGACGGGCCACCCGGTCCGCGCTCGACCTGCGCCCCGGCGACCGGGTGCTGGACGTGGGGGCGGGAACCGGCGTCTCCACTGAGGAGCTTGCCCACTCCGGGGCGTACGCGGTCGGTGCCGACCTGTCCCTCGGCATGCTGTACGCGGGCAAGCGCACCCGTCCACATGTGCCGTTGCTGGCCGGGGACGCTCTGCGGTTGCCCTTCGCGGACGCCAGCTTCGACGCGGTGACCATCTCCTTCGCGTTGCGCAACGTCAACGACACCGCCGCGGCGCTGCGCGAACTGGCTCGGGTGACCCGTCCGGGCGGCCGGCTGGTGATCTGTGAGTTCAGCACCCCGGTCAACCCCGCGTTCCGCACCGTGTACCTGTCGTACCTGATGCGCTCCCTGCCGGCGGTGGCCCGCGCGGTCTCCAGCAACCCCGACGCGTACGTGTATCTCGCCGAGTCGATCCGGGCCTGGCCGGACCAGCCGGCGCTGGCCGCGCGGGTGGCCGCGGCGGGGTGGGGCCGGGTGGCATGGCGCAACCTGACCGGCGGGGTGGTGGCCCTGCACCGAGCGGTGCGGACGTGAACGTCGCCATTTAGGCGAATGTGGCGATTTTGTCGTCTTTGCCGCTTAGGCTGGCCGACATGACGGATCCGAAGAATGTGGCCATCGGGGATGCCGCCGAGCTGGTCGAACAGCTCAGGGGCCTGGCCGGAGCGGATCCCGCCGACGTGCGCCAGGTGGTGACCGAGGTGCTCGCGGCCCTCGACCGGGCCGCTGGCGGTACGTTGCGCGAGCAGTTGCCGGAGACCATCCGCGCGGGCCTCGATGCCGCCGAGCCGGTGCGCCGTTGAGTGCCGAGCGCGAGCGCTGTTCGGCGGATGTTAAGAAGGGGCCCCTGCTCTACCTGAGGCGTTAACAGGGGGCCCTTCCTTGCATCCAGGCAGGTTAGGTCGACCTAACAAGGCGAGCGTACGCCGCCGGTCATAGACTCGTCCCGGCTGGCTTGTGAAGCATTTCACGAGCATGGTGGGGAGGAGGCGCGGATGACCGCGGTGGAGAACGACGCCGACGTGATCGTCGTGGGCGCCGGTCCCGGTGGTTCGGCGACCGCGTACCACCTGGCTCGGCACGGCGTGCGCGTGCTGCTGCTCGAGAAGACCGAATTCCCCCGGGAGAAGGTCTGCGGCGACGGGCTGACCCCGCGCGCGGTGCGGCAGCTGATCCGGATGGGCGTGGACACCTCGCCGGAGGCCGGTTGGCTGCACAACCGCGGCCTGCGCGTGATCGGTGGCGGCGTCCGGCTGGAGCTGGACTGGCCGGATCTGGCCAGCTTCCCGAACTACGGCCTGGTGCGCACCCGACTCGACTTCGACGACCTGCTCGCCCAGCGCGCGGTGGCCGCCGGTGCCAAGCTGCGTACCAGTGTGAACGTGATCGGCCCGGTGCTGAACGAGGACGGCCGGGTGACCGGGGTGGAGGCCGAGGACGGCCCGGACAAGGCGCCCGTGACGTTCCACGCCCCCCTGGTGGTGGCCGCGGACGGCGTCTCGGGCCGCTTCCCGCTGGCCCTCGGCCTGGCCAAGCGGGAGGACCGCCCGATCGGCGTGGCCGTCCGGCGTTACTACCGCTCCGATGCCCGCCACGACGACGACTACCTGGAGTCCTGGCTGGAGCTGCGGGCCAAGGGCACCAACGAGCTGCTGCCCGGGTACGGCTGGATCTTCGGTCTCGGTGACGGCCGGGTCAACGTCGGGCTCGGCATCCTCAACTCGTCCTCGGCCTTCGGCAAGACCAACTATCGGCGGCTGCTCACCGACTGGCTGGCCAACACCCCGCCGGAGTGGGGCATGACCGACGAGGCGAACGCCGAGGGGTCGATCCTGGGCGCGGCCCTGCCGATGGGGTTCAACCGGGTACCGCACTACACGCGGGGCGTGATGCTGGTCGGTGACTCCGGCGGCATGGTCAACCCGTTCAACGGCGAGGGCATCGCGTACGCGATGGAGTCCGGCGAACTGGCCGCGGAGGTCGCGGTCCAGGCCCTCGCGCGGCCGGCCGGTGCGGAGCGGGAGCGGGCGCTGCTGGCGTACCCGCAGGAGTTGAAGACCCGGTTCGGCGGCTACTACCGGCTGGGCGGGATCTTCGTGAAGCTGATCGGCCGCCCGGAGGTCATGCGTGTGGCGACGAAGCACGGCATGCCCCACCCCACGCTGATGCGCTTCGTGCTCAAGCTGCTGGCCAACCTCACCGACCCGCGCGGCGGTGACGCGATGGACCGGGTCATCAACGCGATGACCCGGGTCGCGCCCGCGGTGTAGCGGCGCGGAACAGGCAAGGTCCACCCCCGCCGAAGGTGGCGGGGTGGGATGTGAATAGTGTGAATTTCGCCAACCACCGAGGGCAGGGAAGGACGAGCAGGAGAAGAAATGTCGCTCTCGCCTTACGTACCCATCATCGGGCTGTTCGCCCTCGCCGCGGGTTTCGCGCTGTTCTCGATAGCCGCTGCCCGGTTCGCCGGCCCCCATCGCTACAACAAGGCCAAGCTCGAAGCTTACGAGTGTGGGATCGAGCCTAGCCCGCAGCCGATCGGTGGAAGCCGGTTTCCGGTCAAGTTCTACCTGACGGCGATGCTCTTCATCGTCTTCGACGTGGAAATGATCTTCCTGTACCCGTGGGCGGTCTCCTTCGACATCCTGCCGGTGTTCGGGTTCGTCGCCATGTTGGTGTTCATCGGTGCCGTCTTCGTCGCGTACGCCTACGAGTGGCGGCGCGGCGGCCTGGACTGGGACTGAGGGAGGAACGGCTATGGGTATCGAGGAGAAACTTCCCGCCGGCGTCCTGCTCACCTCGGTGGAGAAGCTGGTCAACTGGTCGCGCAAGTCGTCGGTCTGGGGCGCCACGTTCGGCCTGGCCTGCTGCGCGATCGAGATGATGGCCGCCGGTGGCCCGCACTACGACATGGGCCGGTGGGGCATGGAGGTCTTCCGGGCCTCGCCCCGGCAGGCTGACCTGATGATCGTGGCCGGGCGGGTGAGTCAGAAGATGGCCCCGGTGCTGCGCCAGATCTACGACCAGATGGCCGAGCCCCGCTGGGTGCTCTCCATGGGCGTCTGCGCCAGCAGCGGCGGCATGTTCAACAACTACGCGATCGTGCAGGGCGTCGACCACGTCGTGCCGGTCGACATGTACCTTCCCGGCTGCCCGCCCCGGCCGGAGATGCTCATCGACGCCATCCTCAAGCTCCGCGAGAAGATCGGCCACGAGCCGCTCGGCCCGAACGGCCGCAAGATGCTGGCGGCCCGCGAGGCGCGCGGTGACGTGCCGGTGGTGCCGTACGGCTCGATGCCGTCGTCGTACCGCAGCGACAAGGCCCGGCGGGCCGAGTGGACGAAGGCCGTCCGCGAGGGCCGCGAGGAGCAGTTGCGGATCGAGAACTGGATGAAGGCCCAGAACCACCTCCACCCGTACGGGGGGATCAAGTGACTGACGACAAGCCGACCACCGGCGGCGTGCCGGTCCCGGTGACGCCGGCCGGAGCGACCAGTGGCGCACCGGCGGAGTTCCCGCCGGCCGCGCCCGCCGGCCGGGGCATGTTCGGCAACCAGGGCACCGGCGACGTCTCCGGGTTCGGTGGGCTGGTCCGGCGGCACCACACCATCGAGGACTCGCCACGGCCGTACGGCGGCTACTTCGACGAGGTCCGGGACGCGCTGGAGGAGGCGTACCCGGCCTTCGGCGAGGCGATCGAGAAGGTCGTGGTCGACCGGGGCGAGCTGACCCTGCACATCCGCCCGGAGCGGATCGCCGAGGTCTGCCAGGTGATGCGGGACGATCCCGCGCTGCGCTTCGAGCTGTGCTCCTCGGTCTCCGGGGTGGACTACCTCGGCGCCGACGCCCGTCGGCTGCACGTGGTCTACCAGCTCACCTCGATGACGTACCGGCGGCAGGTCCGACTGGAGGCCGCCGTCACCGCCGAGGAGCCGCACCTGCCCAGCGTCACCTCCGTCTACCCGACCGCCGACTGGCAGGAGCGGGAGACGTACGACATGTTCGGCGTCATCTTCGACGGCCACCCGGCGCTGACCCGCATCCTCATGCCGGACGACTGGGAGGGCCACCCGCAGCGCAAGGACTACCCCCTCGGCGGTGTGCCCGTGGAGTACAAGGGCGCCGAGATCCCGCCGCCCGACAAGCGGAGGTCGTACCAATGAGCGCGTCGAACTACGCCACCGAGCGCGAGACGACCGAGGGCCGGGTCTTCACCGTCACCGGTGGAGACTGGGACGACGTCGTCTCCGGCGTCGATCCGATCAACGAGGGTCGGATCGTGGTCAACATGGGCCCGCAGCACCCGTCCACGCACGGCGTGCTCCGGCTGATCCTGGAGCTGGAGGGCGAGACGGTCCGGGAGGCCCGCTCGGTCGTCGGCTACCTGCACACCGGTATCGAGAAGAACCTGGAGTACCGCAACTGGGTGCAGGGTTCGACCTTCGTGACCCGGATGGACTACCTCTCCCCGATCTTCAACGAGACGGCGTACTCCCTCGCGGTGGAGAAGCTGCTCGGCATCACCGACGACGTGACCGAGCGGGCCAACACCATCCGGGTGCTCATGATGGAGCTGAACCGGATCTCCTCGCACCTGGTGTGGCTGGCCACCACGGGCATGGAGCTGGGCGCGATCTCGATCATGCTGTACGGCTTCCGGGAGCGTGAGTACATCCTGGAGATCTTCGAGCTGATCACCGGCCTGCGGATGAACCACGCCTACGTCCGGCCGGGCGGCGTCGCCCAGGACGTACCGGACGAGGCGATCGTCAAGATCCGTGAGTTCCTCAAGGTGATGCCGAAGCGCCTCAAGGAGTACGAGGACCTGCTCTCCGGCCAGCCGATCTGGCTGGAGCGGACGCAGAACGTGGCGGTGCTCGACGTGACCGGCTGCGTCGCGCTCGGCGTCACCGGTCCGGTGCTCCGCTCGGCCGGGCTGGCCTGGGACCTGCGCAAGACGATGCCGTACTGCGGCTACGAGACGTACGAGTTCGACGTGCCGACCCACCCCGACGGTGACGTCTGGGGTCGCTACCTGGTCCGGCTGGCCGAGATCCGGGAGTCGCTGAAGCTGGTCGAGCAGGCCCTGGACCGGCTCAAGCCGGGCCCGGTGATGGTGGCCGACAAGAAGATCGCCTGGCCGGCGCAGCTGGCCATCGGCGTCGACGGCATGGGCAACTCGCTGGAGCACGTCGCCAAGATCATGGGCCAGTCGATGGAGTCCCTGATCCACCACTTCAAGCTGGTGACGGAGGGCTTCCGGGTGCCGCCGGGCCAGGTGTACGTCGCCGTCGAGTCGCCCCGTGGCGAGTTGGGCGTGCACGCGGTCTCCGATGGCGGGACGCGGCCGTACCGGGTGCACTACCGGGAGCCGAGTTTCGTCAACCTCCAGGCCCTGCCGGCGATGGCCGAGGGCGGCCTGATCGCCGACGTGATCGCCGGCGGCGCCTCGCTGGACCCCGTGATGGGAGGTTGTGACCGGTGAGCACGGTCTTTACCGACGAGACCAAGGCCCGGGCGCGGGAGATCATCGCCCGTTACCCGGCCGACCGGTCCCGCTCGGCCCTGCTGCCCCTGCTGCACCTCGTGCAGGCCGAGGAGGGCTACGTGTCCCCGGCCGGCGTGGCGTTCTGCGCCGAGGTGCTCGGCCTGAACAAGGCCCAGGTCGGGGCGGTGGCCAGCTTCTACACGATGTACAAGCGCCGGCCCACCGGTGACTGGCTGGTCAGCGTCTGCACCAACACCATGTGCAACGTGCTCGGTGGGCAGGAGGTCTACGACACCCTCACCGAACACCTGGGCGTCGGACACGACGAGACCACCGCCGACGGCAAGATCACCCTGGAGCACGCCGAGTGCCTGGCCGCCTGCGACTACGGCCCGGTGATGACGGTCAACTACGACTTCTTCGACGGCGTCGACCCGCAGACCGCGGTCGGGGTGGTCGACGAACTGCGTTCCGGCGGCCGGCCCACGCCGAGCCGCGGTGCCCGTCTCTGCACCTTGAAGGAGATGGCGGTCCAGCTCGCCGGCTTCGCCGACGAGCGGGAGGGCGCCGTCGCCGACGGGGTGCCGGGCGAGCCGACCCTGCGCGGTCTGCGGCTGGCCCAGCAGCACGGCATCTCGGCGCCGGGGTTCGACCCGAACACCCCGATCCGCAGCGGCCGGGACGGCGACAAGCCCGCGCCGGCCACCCCGGCGAAGGCCGCGCCGACCGGCAGCACGGCACCCGATGTGCCGGCGCCGGACCGCAAGTCGCCGCAGGTGCGTACCGCCGAGACCCGGCAGCCGGACGCGCAGACCGCCGTACCGGACGCCCCCGGCACCAAGGTTCCGGTCGACGGGACGCCGCCCTCGTCGGACGACGCCCGGGCCGCCGAGGCCGCCGGGGTGGCGGCCAACAAGCCGGCGGGCGACGCCAAGCCGGCCGGTGACGACACCGGGGCGCAGGAGCGCAACCTCAGGGAAGCGGAGTCGACCGGCGGTGGTCGGGACTCCGCGCACGACAAGGGGGCTCAGAAGTGACCACGCCTGCGCCGGAGACCCTGGCCAAGCTGACGCCCGTGCTGACCAAGCGCTGGCTCTCCCCGGACGCCTGGCGGATCGACACCTACGAGAAGCTGGACGGGTACGCGGCGCTGCGCAAGGCGGTCAAGGCGCACCCGGACGACCTCATCCAGCTGGTCAAGGACTCCGGGCTGCGCGGTCGTGGCGGTGCCGGGTTCCCCACCGGTCTCAAGTGGGGCTTCATCCCGCAGGGCGACGGCAAGCCGCACTACCTCGTGGTCAACGCCGACGAGGGCGAGCCCGGCACCTGCAAGGACCTGCCGCTGATGACCCACGACCCGCACTCGCTGGTCGAGGGCGTGATCATCGCCTCGTACGCGATCCGGGCCAACCGGGCCTACATCTACATCCGGGGCGAGGCCGTGCACGCCGCCCGGCGGCTGCGCAACGCGGTGAACGAGGCGTACGCCAAGGGCTACCTCGGGCGCGACATCCTCGGCTCCGGCTTCGACCTGGACCTGGTGGTCCACTCGGGTGCCGGCGCGTACATCTGCGGCGAGGAGACGGCGCTGCTCGACTCGCTGGAGGGCTTCCGGGGGCAGCCCCGGCTGCGTCCGCCGTTCCCGGCCACCCACGGCCTGTACGCCAGCCCCACCGTGGTCAACAACGTGGGGACCATCGCCAGCGTGCCGTACATCGTGCTCGGTGGCGCCGACTGGTGGAAGAGCATGGGCACGGAGAAGTCCTCCGGGCCGATGATCTACTCGCTCTCCGGCCGGATCGCCAACCCCGGCCAGTACGAGTGCGGGCTCGGCATCACCCTGCGCGAGCTGATCGAGCTGGCCGGCGGGATGCAGCCGGGGCACAACCTGAAGTTCTGGACTCCGGGTGGTTCCTCGACCCCGCTGCTCACCGCCGAGCACCTGGACGTGCCGCTGGACTTCGAGGGGGTGGCCGCCGCCGGCTCGATCCTCGGCACCACCGCCACGCAGATCTTCTCCGACCAGGACTGCCCGGTCTACGCGACCTACCGGTGGCTGGAGTTCTACCACCACGAGTCGTGCGGCAAGTGCACCCCGTGCCGCGAGGGCAACTACTGGATGGTCCGGGTCTACCGGCGCATCCTGTCCGGCCAGGGCACCCAGGCCGACCTGGACACCCTGCTCGACACCTGCGACAACATCCTCGGCCGCTCGTTCTGCGGCCTGGGTGACGGCGCCACCAGCCCGGTGACCTCGTCCCTGAAGTACTTCAAGCAGGACTACCTCGACTATATCGAGGGACGGACCGCGCCGAAGTTGTCCGACAAGCAGTTGGTGGGAGCCCACTAATGACGGACGTTGCCAAGCAGACCGAGACGGTCACCCTCACCATCGACGGCGTCGAGGTCACCGCCCCGAAGGGGGCGCTGCTGATCCGGGTCGCCGAGCAGTTGGGCACCGAGATCCCCCGGTTCTGCGACCACCCGCTGCTGGCTCCGGCCGGCGCCTGCCGGCAGTGCCTGGTGGAGGTGGAGGGGCAGCGCAAGCCCGTCGCCTCCTGCACCCAGACGGTCGCCGACGGCATGGTGGTCCGTACCCAGCTCACCTCCCCGGTCGCCAAGAAGGCGCAGGAGGGGATCATGGAGCTGCTGCTGGTGAACCACCCGCTCGACTGCCCGATGTGTGACAAGGGCGGTGAGTGCCCGCTGCAGAACCAGGCCATGTCGACCGGTCGCAGCGACTCCCGGTTCCACGAGCACAAGCGGGAGTACCCGAAGCCGCTGCCGATCAGCACGCAGGTGCTGCTCGACCGCGAGCGGTGCGTGCTCTGCCAGCGCTGCACCCGGTTCTCCGAGGAGATCGCGGGGGACAAGTTCATCGACCTGATGAACCGCTCCTCCGCCGAGGAGATCAACATCTACCGGGACGAGGCGTACGGTGAGGAGGGCGACGAGGGGGACGTCCCCTTCAACTCCTACTTCTCCGGAAACACCGTGCAGATCTGCCCGGTCGGCGCGCTCACCGGCACCCAGTACCGCTTCCGGGCCCGCCCGTTCGACCTGGTCTCCAGCCCGAGCGTCTGCGAGCACTGCTCGGCCGGCTGCGCCCAGCGCACCGACTGGCGGCGGGGCAAGGTGCTGCGCCGGCTGGCCGGCGACGACCCGCAGGTGAACGAGGAGTGGAACTGCGACAAGGGGCGGTGGGGCTTCCAGTACGCCCGCGCCGTCGACCGGCTCACCACTCCGCTGGTACGCGACGAGCACACCGGCGAGCTGCGCGAGGCGTCCTGGAGCGAGGCGCTCAGCGTCGCCGCCGAGGGGCTGCGCGCCGCCCGGGACACCGGTCAGGGCGTCGGGGTGCTCACCGGCGGTCGACTCACCGTCGAGGACGCGTACGCGTACGCCAAGTTCGCCCGGATCGCGCTGCACACCAACGACATCGATTTCCGGGCCCGGCCGGTGAGCCGGGAGGAGGCCGATTTCCTGGCCAGCACGGTCGCCGGCAGCACCGACGTCACCTACACCGACGTCGAGAACGCCCCGGCGGTGGTCCTGGTCGGACTGGAGCCGGAGGAGGAGTGCCCGATCCTCTTCCTGCGGCTGCGCAAGGCGTACCTGAAGAACAAGCTGAAGGTGTACGCGATCGCTCCGTTCGCCACCCGTGGGCTGGAGAAGCTCGGCGCCAAGCTGGCGCGGGTGGTGCCGGGCGAGGAGGCCGGGGTGCTCGCCGAGCACGCCACGGTCGCCGAGGCGCTCAGCGTCGAAGGGGCGATCCTGATCGTCGGCGAGCGGCTGGCCACCGTCCCCGGTGGCCTCTCCGCCGCCGCCGAGGTGGCCGCCCGTACCGGAGCGAAGCTGGCCTGGGTGCCGCGACGCGCGGGAGACCGCGGCGCCGTCGACACCGGCTGCCTGCCCAACCTGCTGCCCGGCGGCCGTCTGGTCACCGAGCCGGCCGCCCGTGCCGAACTGGGCGAGGCGTGGGACATTCCGGCCGGGGTGATTCCGAGCCAGGCCGGCCGGGACACCGACGGGATCCTCGCCGCCGCCGCCGGGGGACAGCTGGGCGCGCTGGTGGTGGCCGGCGTGGATCCGGCCGACCTGGCCGACCCGAGGCTGGCCGAGCAGGCCCTGGACGCGGTGCCGTTCCTGGTCAGCCTGGAGTTGCGGGCCAGCGCAGTGACCCGCCGGGCGAACGTGGTCCTCCCGGTGGCGCCGGTGGTCGAGAAGGCCGGCAGCTTCCTGGACTGGGAGGGCCGGCTCCGCCCGTTCGACGCGGTGCTGGACACGGCCGCGATGACCGACGGCCGGGTGCTCGACGCGCTCGCCGCCCAGCTGGACGTGCGGTTGGGCACCGGGGACGTGCTGACCGTCCGGCGTGAGCTGGGCAGCCTGCCGGCGACCCGGGTGAGCCGCCCGGCCGCCCCCAGCGTCGAGCCGGGCACGGTCCGGCAGCTCGGTGCCGGCGAGGCGATCCTGGCGACCTGGCACCAGCTGATCGACCTGGGCAGCCTCACCGACGGTGACGAGCACCTGGCCGGCACGGCCCGTCCGGCAGTGGTCCGGCTGGGCAAGGGCAGCGCCGAGGCGCTCGGTGTCGCCGATGGCGACCCGGTCACGGTGGAAACCGACCGCGGGGCGCTGACCCTGCCGGCGGCGATCACCGAGATGCCGGACGGTGTGGTCTGGCTACCCACCAACTCGCCCGGCGCGACCGTGCGGCGCAGCCTGGGCGCGACCTCCGGCGCGGTGGTACGGATCTCCGCACCGGCGGTGGCCGGGTCGGTCGCCGCCGACGCGGCCGGCCGCCCGGGCCCGCTCCTCAACTCCTCCGGGGGTAACCAGTGAGTCAAACGCTCCTTGCCCAGGCGCCGTCGCTGAGCGACTTCGGCCACGACCCGTGGTGGCTGATCCTCGGCAAGATCGTCTTCGCGTTCGTCGTCGCCCTGCTCGGCACGCTGCTCGGCGTCTGGTTCGAGCGGCGGGTCGTCGGCTTCATGCAGGTGCGGCCCGGGCCGAACCAGCTCGGCCCGTTCGGCCTGCTGCAGACGCTCGCCGACGGCCTCAAGATGGCCTTCAAGGAGGACATCCTCCCGCGTTCGGCGGACAAGGTCGTCTATTTCTTCGCCCCGGCCATCTCGGTGATCTGCGCGGTCACCGCGCTGTCGGTGATTCCGTTCGGCCCGATGGTGAGCGTCTTCGGCCACCAGACGCCGTTGCAGGTCACCGACGTGCCGGTGGCGGTGCTGGTGGTGCTGGCCTGCTCGTCGATGGCGGTCTACGGCATCGTGCTGGCCGGTTGGGCGTCCGGTTCGACCTACCCGCTGCTCGGTGGTCTGCGCTCTGCGGCCCAGCTGATCTCGTACGAGGTGGCGCTGGGTCTGTCCATCGTGGCGGTGTTCATGCTCGCTGGCACGATGTCCACCAGTGAGATCGTGGCCGCCCAGGGCAGCGGGACCCAGCTGAGCCTGTTCGGCGTCGACATTCCGGCACCGGGCTGGTACGCGCTGCTGCTCTTCCCGAGCTTCATCGTCTTCTTCATCTCCATCGTCGGCGAGACCAACCGGCCGCCGTTCGACCTGCCGGAGGCGGAGTCGGAGCTGGTGGCCGGCTTCATGACGGAGTACAGCTCGCTCAAGTTCGCGCTGATCATGCTCAGCGAGTACGTCGCGATGGTGACCATGTCGGCCTTCACCGTGACGCTCTTCCTGGGCGGCTGGCACGCACCGTGGCCGATCACCATGTGGTCGGGTGCCAACTCCGGTTGGTGGCCGCTGCTCTGGTTCTTCGCCAAGGTCATCCTGCTGGTCTTCGTCTTCGTCTGGCTGCGCGGCACGCTGCCCCGGCTGCGGTACGACCAGTTCATGCGGCTCGGCTGGAAGGTGCTCATCCCGATCAGCCTGGTCTGGATCGTGCTCCTCGCCGGCCTGCGCACCATCGACGACTGGGACACCCAGAGCCGGATGTACGCCATCGGCATCCCGGCCGGCATCGTGCTGCTCGCCGCGCTGTTCTGGCCGAGCCGCAAGACGGAGCCGAAGCCGACGCTCGTCGAGCAGGTCGACAACCGGCCGCAGGGCAGCTTCCCGCTGCCCCCGATGGATCTCCAGGTACCACCGAGCCCGCGCACCCGGCGCATGGTCGCCGAGCGGGAGCCGGCCAACGCTCCCGCCGGCCAGGACTCTGAGGAGGTGTGACGTGGGCGCGATCACCGGAACGTTCAAGGGCTTCGGGGTCACCTTCTCGCACATGTTCAGGAAGGTCGTCACCACCGACTACCCGTTCTCCCCGCCGAAGCCGGCGCCGCGCTACCACGGGCGGCACATCCTCAACCGGCACCCGGACGGGCTGGAGAAGTGCATCGGCTGCGAGCTGTGCGCCTGGGCCTGCCCGGCGGACGCGATCTACGTCGAGGGTGGCGACAACACCGACGAGCAGCGCTTCTCGCCGGGTGAGCGGTACGCCAGCGTCTACCAGATCAACTACGCGCGCTGCATCTTCTGCGGGCTCTGCATCGAGGCCTGCCCGACCCGCTCGTTGACGATGAGCAACGAGTACGAGCTGGCCCGGGACAACCGCAAGGACCTGATCTTCACGAAGGAGCAGCTGCTGGCGCCGCTGCTGCCGGGGATGGAGCAGCCGCCGCACCCGATGCGCCTGGGTGACAGCGAGAAGGACTACTACATCGGCAGCCTCACCAACCCGGGCACCTCCGCCGGGGCGGAGCGTTCTCCGATGGGGCCGGGCCGTTACCAGATCGACGAGCACCCGGGCGTCACCTTCCCCGGTGCCGAGCAGGCGGCCCAGCGGGCCGCGGCGGAGAAGGGGGAGTCGGAATGAGCACCGCGACGCTGCTCGCCGCCTCCGGCGCGGTCTCCGGCGGCGAGGCGGTGACCTTCTGGATCCTCGCTCCGCTCGCGCTCGCCGGCGCGATCGGCATGGTCGCCGCCCGCAACGCGGTGCACTCGGCGCTCTGGTTGGTGCTGACCATGCTCAGCCTCGGCGTGTTCTACGTGCTCCAGGCGGGGCCGTTCATCGGCATGGTGCAGATCATCGTCTACACCGGCGCCATCATGATGCTCTTCCTGTTCGTCCTGATGCTGGTCGGCCGGGAATCGTCCGACTCGCTGATCGAGGTGCTGCGCGGCCAGCGCATCGCGGCGCTCGGGCTGGGCCTCGGCTTCGCCGGCCTGCTCGGCAGCGGGGTCTACCGGGCCACGCAGGGCAGCGTCCCGGTCGGCCTGGAGCAGGCCAACGCGGGCGGCAACGTGCAGGGCATCGCCCGGCTGCTCTTCACGGACTACGTCTTCGCCTTCGAGCTCACCGCGGCGCTGCTGATCACCGCCACCATCGGCGGCATGATCCTCGCGCACGTCGAGCGGCGCAAGGAGGACAAGCGCGACCAGGTGGCCACCATGAAGGCCCGCTTCGCGCCCGGCAACTACCCCGGTCCGAAGCCCGGCCCGGGTGTCTTCGCCACCTCGTCGTCGGTCGCCACCCCGGCCCGCCTGCCGGACGGGCGGCTGAGCGACCGCAGCACGCCGGACATCCTGCCGGTGCGGGAGCTGACCGCCGAGGAGACCACGCTGAAGGGCACTGAGAAATGAGTGACTTCTTCACGGTCGAGCCGAACTACTACCTGGTCCTCGCCGCGGTGCTGTTCACCATCGGCGCCGCCGGGGTGCTGGTCCGGCGCAACGCGATCGTGCTGTTCATGTGTGTCGAGCTGATGCTCAACGCGGCCAACCTGGCGCTGGTCACCTTCAGCCGGATGAACGGTGACCTCAACGGCCAGATCATGGCGTTCTTCGTGATGGTGGTGGCGGCGGCCGAGGTCGTGGTCGGGTTGGCCATCATCATGGCGATCTTCCGCACCCGACGCTCCGCCAGCGTCGACGACGCCAACCTGCTGAAGTACTAGAGGGGCCCACCGGTGGACGAAATCATGACGTACGCCCAGGCTGCTCCGGCCGAGACCGTCTCGTACGCGACGGCGGACGGGCTGCTGAGCAGCGTCTGGCTGCTGGTGGCGATCCCGCTGGTCAGCGCGGCGATCCTGCTGCTGCTCGGCCGGCGGGCCGATCGGTGGGGCCACTGGCTCGGGGTGGCCTCGGTCGGTGCCGCCTTCCTGCTCGGCCTGAGCTACTTCCTCGGCCTGCGCGGCCTGGAGAACAAGTCGGTCGAGCTGAGCCTCTGGGACTTCATCGCGGTCGGCGGCCTGCACGTGGACTTCGGCCTGCTGTTCGACCCGCTGGCCGGGGTCTTCGTCCTGCTGATCACGGGCGTGGGCTTCCTGATCCACCTGTACGCGGTCGAGTACATGGCGCACGACGAGCGTCGGCGGCTCTTCTTCGCATACTTCAACCTGTTCATCGCGGCGATGCTGCTGCTGGTGCTCGGCAACAACTACGTGATGCTCTACTTCGGCTGGGAGGGCGTCGGCCTGGCGTCGTACCTGCTGATCTCCTTCTGGTACACCAGGCCGGCCGCCGCCACCGCCGGTAAGAAGGCGTTCCTGATGAACCGGGTCGGCGACGCCGGTCTGGCCATCGCCATCTTCATCATGTTCGCCACCCTCGGCACCACCCAGTACGACGAGGTGTTCAACGGCGTCGGCGCGCTGGCCGGCGGCACCGTGCTGGTGCTCGGCCTGCTGCTGCTGCTCGGCGCGTGCGGCAAGTCCGGCCAGTTCCCGCTCCAGGCGTGGTTGCCGGACGCGATGGAGGGCCCGACCCCGGTGTCGGCCCTGATCCACGCCGCGACGATGGTCACCGCGGGCGTCTACCTGATCGCCCGGTCCAACATCATCTTCTCGGCCAACGCCACCCTGCAACTGGTGGTGGTCAGCGTCGGCGCGCTGACCCTGCTCCTCGGCGCGATCATCGGCTGCGCCAAGGACGACATCAAGCGGGTGCTGGCCTGGTCGACGGTGAGTCAGATCGGCTACATGTTCCTCGGCGTCGGGCTGGGCGGCGCGGCGTACGCGCTGGCCATCGTGCACCTGCTGGCGCACGGCTTCTTCAAGGCCAACATGTTCCTCGGTGCCGGCTCGGTCATGCACGGCATGAAGGACCAGGTCGACATCCGCCGCTTCGGCGGTCTGTCGAAGTACATGAAGATCACCTGGCTGACCTTCGGCGCGGGCTGGCTGGCCATCATCGGCCTCTTCCCGTTCTCCGGCTTCTTCTCCAAGGAGCCGATCATCGTCGAGGCGTTCGCCCGGGAGGGCTGGACGGCCTGGCTGTTCGGCGGGGCCGCGCTGCTCGGCGCCGCGCTGACCGCGTTCTACATGACCCGGCTGTTCGTGCTGACCTTCCACGGGCCGAAGCGCTGGACCGAGGACATCGAGCACCCGCACGAGTCCCCGGCGCTGATGACGGTCCCGCTGATCCTGCTCGGTATCGGTTCGCTGGGTGCGGGGTGGCTGCTGGCGACCTCCGTACCGGACTGGTTGACCGCCACCTACGGCCTGGGCGTGCAGGAGGAGGGCCACGAGGCGGTGCTCTCGCACCTCGCGATCACGGTGCTCGCCACGCTGGTCACCGTCGCCGGGGTGGCGCTGGCCTGGTTCCTGTTCCGGGGCGGCACGGCGACCTCGCCGCAGCCGGCCGGGGTGCTGGTCACCGCCGCCCGCAAGAACCTCTACACCGACGCGGTCAACGAGGCGGTCTTCGAGAAGCCGGGCATCTTCCTCACCCGGGCGCTGGTCTACCTGGACAACCGGGGCATCGACGGTCTGATCAACGGACTGGCCGCGGGTGTCGGCGGCGGATCGGGCCGGCTCCGGCGGCTGCAGACCGGCTTCGTCCGGTCGTACGCCACCTCGATCCTGACCGGCGCGCTGCTGGTGGTGGCCGCCTTCCTGGCCGTGCAGGCGGGGTGGTTGGCGTGATCGACCTCAAGAGGCTGTCGGCCTCTCAGGCGGCCGTCGCCGGCGGACCGCACAGTGACGACGGAGGTAAGGCCGCATAATGTCCGACTTCCCGTTCCTCTCGGTGCTCACCGTGGCGCCGCTGGTCGGCGCCGTGGTCGTCGCCCTCCTGCCGCGCAGCCGGCCGACGCTGGCGAAGCAGGTCGCGTTCGGCTGGTCACTGCTGGTGCTGGCGCTGTCGGTGGTCATGTGGGTCACCTGGCAGGTCGACGGCCAGCGCTTCCAGTTCCGTGAGACGTACCCGTGGATCCCGAACTGGGGCGTCAACTTCACCTTCGCCGCCGACGGCATCGCGCTGGTCATGCTGATGCTGATCGCGGTGCTGGTCCCGCTGGTGATCCTGGCCTCCTGGCACGACGCGGAGTCCTCGAAGCGGTCGGTGCCGGTCTACTTCGCGCTGCTGCTCGTCCTCGAATGCACGATGATCGGCGTCTTCGCCGCCGCCGACGTCTTCCTGTTCTACGTGTTCTTCGAGGTCATGCTGGTGCCGATGTACTTCCTGATCGGCAGCTACGGCGGCCACCAGCGGCAGTACGCGGCCGTCAAGTTCTTCCTCTACTCGCTGGTCGGCGGCCTGTTCATGCTGGCCGCGGTGATCGGGCTGTGGGTGGTCGGCGGTAAGACCTTCGACTGGGTGGCGCTGTCGGAGGTGGACATCTCCACCGGCGCGGAACGCTGGCTGTTCCTCGGCTTCTTCATCGCCTTCGCGATCAAGGCGCCGTTCTTCCCGTTCCACACCTGGCTGCCGGACGCCGGTGGTGCGGCGCCCGCCGGTGCCGCCGCGCTGCTGGTCGGTGTGCTGGACAAGGTCGGCACCTTCGGCATCCTGCGGTACTGCCTGCCGCTGTTCCCGGACGCGGCCCAGTGGTTCGCGCCGTGGGCGCTGGCCCTGGCCGTCATCGGCATCATCTACGCGGCACTGCTGGCGGTCGGGCAGAACGATCTCAAGCGGCTGGTGTCCTACACGTCGATCGCCCACTTTGGCTTCATCGGCGTGGGCATCTTCGCCTTCACCACCCAGGCGGGCACCGGAGCGGTGCTCTACATGGTCAACCACGGACTCGCCACCGGCCTGCTCTTCCTGGTGGTGGGCATGCTGATCGCCCGCCGGGGCTCGGCGCTGGTCAGCGACTTCGGTGGGGCGGGCAAGCTGGTGCCGGTGCTGGCCGGGGTGCTCTTCTTCGCCGGTCTCGCCTCGCTGGCGCTGCCCGGCACCGCGCCGTTCGTCTCCGAGTTCCTGGTGCTGATCGGCACGTTCACGGTGAACAAGCCGGTCGCCGTGATCGCCACGCTGGGCATCATCCTGGCCGCGGCGTACGTGCTGTGGATGGTGCAACGCACCACCCAGGGCACGCTCAACCCGGCGCTGACCGAGATCGACGGCATGAAGCGTGACCTCAACCTGCGCGAGAAGGTCGTCGTCGCCCCGCTGATCGCGCTGATCGTGGTGCTCGGCTTCTACCCGAAGCCCGTGACGGACGTGATCAACCCCGCCATCCAGGCGACCATGGAGGACGTCGGCCGGAGCGACCCGGCCCCGTCGGTAGACACCGTCCAGGAGGCGAGCCGGTGAGCGCGAGGAGTGAGCTTGCGAGCCCCGCAGTCGCGAACGAAAGGTTGGTCTGGTGACCGAGCTGGAACTGCCGCCGATCGACTACGCGGCGATCGCGCCGATCCTGATCATGTTGGGCGCGGCGGTGGTCGGGGTGCTGGTCGAGGCGTTCGTGCCTCGGCGGCTGCGACACCCGGTGCAGTTGCCGCTGGCGGTGCTGGCGGTGCTCGCGGCGCTGACCATGGTGGTGGTCAACGCCGACAAGCGGGTGATCACCATCGGGGTGATCGCCGTCGACGGGCCGACGCTCTTCCTCCAGGGCGCGATCCTCGCGCTGTCGGCGGTGGCTCTGCTGCTGCTCGGCGAGCGCGCGATCGAGCGGGGTGGCGCGTTCGTCGCCCAGGCGGCGGTGACCGCCGACTCGCCGGAGGACCGCCGGCAGGCGGAGAGCGCCGGTGGCGCGGGTGAGGTGTACCCGCTGACCACGTTCGCCATCGCCGGCATGCTGATCTTCGTCGCGGCGAACGACCTGCTGACCATGTTCATCGCGCTCGAGGTGTTCTCGCTGCCGCTCTACCTGCTCTGCGCGCTGGCTCGCCGCCGGCGGCTGCTGAGTCAGGAGGCGGCGATGAAGTACTTCCTGCTCGGTGCGTACGCCTCCGCCTTCTTCCTGTTCGGGCTGGCGCTGATCTACGGCTTCACCGCCGGCCTGGGTGACCGGGCCGCCGGTGTGGACTTCGCCACCGTCAACGCGGCCGTGGCGAACTCGACCGCCAGCCCGGTGCTGCTCTTCGCCGGCATGGCGCTGGTCTCCATCGGCCTGCTGTTCAAGGCGGCCGCGGCACCGTTCCACGTCTGGACGCCGGACGTATACCAGGGCGCTCCGACCCCGTTGACCGGCTTCATGGCGGCCTGCACCAAGGTCGCCGCGTTCGGTGCCCTGCTGCGGGTGTTCCACGTGGCCTTCGAGGGGGCCCGGTGGGACTTCACCCCGGTGCTCGGGGCTGTGGCGGTGCTCACCATGGTGGTCGGTGCCCTGTTCGCGGTGACCCAGACCGACATCAAGCGGCTGCTCGCGTACTCGTCCATCGCCAACGCCGGCTACCTGCTCATCGGTGTGCTCGCGCCGGGCAGCGAAGGCCTCTCCGGCACGATGTTCTACCTGGTCGCCTACGGTTTCACCGTGCTGGCCGCGTTCGCGGTGGTGACGCTGGTGCGCGACGCCGACGGCGAGGCGACCCACCTGTCCCGCTGGGCCGGGCTGGGCCGGCGCTCGCCGCTCTACGCCGCCGTCTTCACCTTCGTCCTGCTCGCCTTCGCGGGCATCCCGGTCACCAGCGGCTTCATGGGCAAGGTGGCGGTCTTCGGTCCGGCGCTGGACGGCGGTCAGGTGTGGCTGGTCATCGCCGGCGTGCTGACCAGCATGGTGCTGGCCTTCCCGTACCTGCGGGTCGTGGTGCTGATGTGGCTCTCCGAGCCGGGTGAGAGCACGCCGACGGTGGCCGTCCCCGGCGGGCTCACCTCGGCCGCCCTGGTCATCGGGGTGATCGCCACGCTGGTGCTCGGTGTCGCGCCGGCACCGCTGCTCGATCTCGCCTCCTCGGCGGCCGACTTCGTCAGGTAGGCGACGCCCTGCGATCGAGGGCCGGCCCACGCGCTGTGGGCCGGCCCTCGCCGCGTATCCCCGGTCCGGTGCAGGTAGAACGTGTGTGGCATGGTGGAGGCGTGGTGATTAGGGGTGGCGAGGGTTCAGGTGTCACCGGCTCCGGTGGTCGCCGGAGCCGCTCCGGCACGGCTCAGTTCGGCGCGCTCGGCCTCCACCTCGCCGACCCGCGCAGCGAGGAGTCCGTGCTCGGTGTGCTGGCGGCGGTGGAGACGGAACTGCGGGCCAGCATCGCCAGCGCCGACCCGTTCGTCACCGAGGCGGCCGGGCACCTGGTGGAGGCCGGCGGGAAGCGGTTCCGGCCGCTGCTGGTGGCCCTGGGCGCGCAGTTCGGCGACCCGACGCGGGCCGAGGTCGTCTCGGCGGCGGTGGTGGTCGAGCTGACCCACCTGGCGACGCTCTACCACGACGACGTGATGGACGAGGCGGCGGTGCGCCGGGGGGCGCCCAGCGCCAACTCCCGGTGGACCAACTCCGTAGCCATTCTGGTCGGCGACTATCTCTTCGCCCGCGCCGCGGACGTCGCGGCCGAGCTGGGCCCCGAGGCGGTACGCCTCCAGGCGCGTACGTTCGCCCGACTGGTGCACGGCCAGATCGCCGAGACCATCGGTCCCCGGGCCGGCGACGATCCGGTGGCGCACTACCTGCGGGTGATCGCCGAGAAGACCGGCTCGCTGATCGCCACCAGCGCCCATTTCGGCGCCCAGTTCAGTGGCGCCGGGCCGGAGCACGTGGCGGCGCTGGCCGGCTACGGCGAGACCATCGGGGTGGCCTTCCAGCTCTCCGACGACCTGCTCGACATCGCCAGCGAGTCGACGGAGTCGGGCAAGACGCCCGGCACCGATCTGCGGGAGGGCGTGCCCACCCTGCCGGTGCTCTACGCCCTCGCGTCGGACGACGCGGACGCATCGTCCGTACGGCTGCGGGAGATCCTGGCCCTCGGTCCGCTGACCGACGACGCCCTGCACGCCGAGGCGCTCGGCCTGCTCCGGGAGAGCCCGGCGCTCAAGCGCGCCCGGGAGACCGTCCGCAGCCACGCCGAGGACGCCAGGGCGCAGCTGGCCCCCCTGCCAGAGGGCCCGGCCCGCCGCGCCCTCGAATCCCTCTGCGACCACATCGCCGACCGCACCAGCTGACCCCGCTTTCTGATCAACTGTGTTGATCAAGAAGTTCTGGTCGCCGGAAGCGCGGATCCAGACCAGCACTTCTTGATCAAGACGGGGCAGGTCCGTGCGGGAGGAGGCGGGTGGCGGTGAGCATGAGGGCGGCGGCGACGAGCATGGCGGCGGCGGCCGTGAGCCACATCGCCGGATAGCCGGCGGTGGCGGCGAGGGGACCGAGGGAGAGCGGGCCGAGGCAGCCGCCCGCGTACACCCCGGTCTGAGTGATCGAGGTAGCGGCGGCCGGCGCCTGCGGATGCAGTCGGACCACCGCGAAGTTCATCAGCCCGGGCCAGGACCAGCCGAAACCGAAGCCGAGCACCACACCCACCACCAGCGGCCCCGGGCCGGCCAACGCGAGCAGGCCCAGCCCCACCGCGCCGGACAGCAACAGGGCGGCGATCACCGCGACATGTCCGCCGGAACGACGGTCGGCCACCCAGCCCAATCCGACCCGGGCCGCGACGCAGACGGCGCTGCCGAGGGTCAGGGTGAGCCCGGCCATTCCCGGTCCGAGACCCCGGTCGACGGAGGCGTCGACCACGAAGGTGCCGAGGGCGTTCGCCGCCCCCGCGGCCAGGGTCGCGGCCACCCCGACGAGGACAAGTCCCGGGCTCGCGCTGCCGGTCCTTCCGGCTGGCCGCCGGGTGGACCGGGTGCTGTGTGCGGGTACGACCGGCAGGGCGGCCAGCGCGGCACCGGCCGCGGCCACGAAGGCCCACCGCCAACCGACGGTCAGCGCGAGGGTGGGCACCGCCACACCGGCGAGCAGCGTGGAGAGCGGAATGGCCGCCTGCTTGACGCCGAACGACAGGCCTAGCCGGCGGGGCGGGACGTGCCGGGCGAGCAGGGCGTTGCTGGAGAGCTGACCGAGCGCGTTCGCGGTGCCGGCCACGGCCAGCAGGCCGACCAGCACCGGAAACGAGCGGGCGGCCACCGCCACGGCGAGCAGGCTGCCGGCGGAGACCAGGATGCCCACCCGGGCCACCACGGCACCGCCCCACCGTTCGACCAGCGCGCCGGAGGGAACCGAGGCGAGGGCACCGACACCGAAGTAGACCGCCACGACGAGCCCCAGGCCGGCCGGGGAGAAGCCCAACTCCTCCCGCATCTGCACGGCGAGGCCGCCGACCAGGAAGACCGGCAGGACGCAGGCGATCGTGACGGTGACGGCGACGGCGCTGGCCCGGACGGGTCGTGCGGCGGTACCGGTGGTGTGCGGAGGGGCGATGTTGGTCATGGTGCGGCCAACCTACGCCAGCCACGTTCCGGCGACGGAAAGTGCGATGGCGCTCACATGCGGTATCCGACGACCTTGGATCCTCCACCCGATCAGGCGTTTCGCGGCGGGCCACTTTTTCATATGGTGTAAGTCCCCGGTGGCGGAGGTGGTTGTGCGTGACCCCCTGGCGGAACCTTCGGACCTGATCCGGAGTGTCTCCCGCGCGCTTCGAGTGCTCGAGTCGGTCGGCCGTGCCCCACGCGGTCTGACCGTCAAACAGATCGCCCGTCGCTGTGAGCTGACCGTGGCCACCACCTACCACCTGGTCCGCACCCTCGCGTACGAGGGCTACGTGATCCGCCGGGAGGACGGCACGTACATCGTGGGGCTGGAGGTGGCCGACCGCTACCGCGAGCTGGTCGCCGCGTTCCGCGGCTCACCCGCGGTCGGGGAGAGCCTGCGTCGCGCGGCTCTGGAGACCGGGTGGAGCCACTACCTGGGCCGGTTCGTGGGTGGCCAGGTCGCGGTAACCGCGGTGGCGGAGGGAAACCGTTCGCCGTACCTGGAGGATCTCGTGCCCGGCTTCGACGAGGGCGCGCACGCCACCGCCCTCGGCAAGGCGTTGCTGGCCACGCTCACCGCTGAGCAGCGCCACCGATACCTGCGCGAGTACGGCATGCGGGCGTTCACCAGTGCGACCCTCACCACCCCTGAGGCGTTCGAGGTCGACCTGGCCGCCGGGGAGCGACGCGGGATGCAGTTGGAGCTGGGCCAGTTCCGCCAGGGGGTGGCCTGTGCCGCCGTTCTGGTCAGCCCGGACAAGGACATGGAGCGGCGGACGGTGCTGGCCTGCGCCCTGCCGGCCAGCGAGATGATGACCTCCGCCCGGGTGGTCCGGACGAAACTGCTCGCCGCCGCACGCACGATCGCCGACGGTCTCGCCGCGGACAACTGACCGCCACGTCCAGCCGAGACGGCCCTCTCCCTGGTGGGGAGAGGGCCGTCGGGTCGGCGGCCGGCGCGGTGCCGGGGCGGGGTCAGCTACCGACCGGTCCGCCGTCCAGCCGCCAGGTCACCACGACGCCCGGCTTGGCGTAGTCGCCGTCGGGCCACGTGGAGGCCGGGTTGTCGACCGTGGCCCCGGTGATCTCACCCGGGTGCTGCACGGCCACGAAGACCGAGCGGTTGTCCTCGGTGATGAACGGACCGCAGGTCTCCGCACCGACCGGTACCGTCAGGAACTGCTTCAGATGGCCACGCTCCGGGCCCTCGGTCGCCGTGGCGAAGAGGCCGTCGTTGCTGCCCAACGCGTTGCCGTCGGTGGAGATCCACAGGTTGCCGGTGGCGTCGAAGGCCACGTTGTCCGGGCACGAGATCGGCGAGACCTTGGTCTTGTCGTACCCGGCGAAGTAGGTCGACGGGTCCGCCGGGTCACCGCAGACGATCGGCAGCGACCAGTTGAACGTCTCTGCGGTGTTGTCTCCCCGGTCCTCGACCAGCTCCAGGATCTGCCCGTGCCGGTTGGCGGTACGCGGGTTGGCCTCGTCCGGCGCCGGGTTGTTGCCGACCCCACGGTTGCTGTTGTTGGTCAGCGCCACGTACACCTTGCCGGTGAGCAGGCTCGGCTCGACGTCCTCCGGGCGGTCCATCTTGGTCGCGCCCACCCGGTCACCGGCGAACCGGGTGAAGGTCAGCACCTCGGCGGCGGTCATCCCGTCCACGTACGAGCGGGTGCCGCTGACCAGCTTGACCCAGCGGCCCTTGCCGTTGAAGGCACCGTCGCTGGGCAGGGTGCCGGAGCCGTCGATCTCGCCGGCGCTGGTCTGGTCGAGCTTGGCGACGTAGAGGGTGCCCGACTCCAGCAGCGTCAGGTTGTGCTTGCGGGCGACCCAGGAGTCACCCTTCATGAACTTCTTGTCCGAGACGAACTTGTAGAGGTAGTCGAACCGCTCGTCGTCACCCATGTACGCGACCACGTGTCCGCTGCGCGCGATGATGACGTTCGCGCCCTCGTGCTTGAACCGGCCGAGGGCGGTGTGCTTGCGCGGGCGGCTCTGCGGGTCGAACGGGTCGATCTCCACGATCCAGCCGTGCCGGTTGGCCTCGTTGGGGTGCTTGGCGAGGTCGAAGCGGTCGGCGGCGCGCTCCCACTTGCGGCTGCCACTCGGGTAGCGGGCGGTGGTGCTGATGCCGTAGCGCGCCAGCCGCGCCTTCTCCGCCTCCGGCACGGCGTCGCCGCCGACGAAGTACTGGTTGAAGTTCTCCTCGCCGGACAGCACGGTGCCCCACGGGGTCACGCCGCCGGCGCAGTTGTTCAGCGTGCCGATGACCGTACGACCCTTCGGGTCGGCGGCGGTCTTCACGAACGACGAGCCGGCGGCCGGGCCGGTCAGTTCGAAGACGCTGCTCAGAGCGTCGACGCGGCGGTTGTACGGGCGGCGGCCCGAGGCGACGACCCGCCACTGACCGGTGCCGGAGACCCGCTCGATCTCCACCACCGACATGCCGTGCGCGGCCATCGCCACCTTCACCTGCTCGACGGTGAGCGCGTCCTGGCTGGTGAAGCCGGGGAACATCAGGTCCTCGTTGGTGTACTCGTGGTTGACCACGAGCAGCGCCCGCTTGCCGCCCTTGTCCAGCGGCAGTACGCCGACGAAGTCGTTGTTGTAACCGAACTGCCTGGCCTGCGCGGCGGCGGTCTGCCGGTGCAGGTTGAACGCCGGTGCCCCGGGCACCACCGGGTCACCCCAGCGGATGACGACGGCGTGGTCGTAGCCGTTGGGCACGACGAACGTGTCCAGGGTGTTCGGCGGGATCGGCTTGAAGCTGAGGGCACCGCTGCCCGGACGACGGCCGGCGGCCGCCGGCTGGCCGGCCGGGGGCACCGGGGTCACCGGGGCCGCAGCGGCGGGAGCGGCACCGGCCAGGGCGCCGGCCGCGGCGCCGCTGAAACCGAGCACCAGTGCGCCGACCGCCCCGGCGCGGACCACGCCACGGCGGCTGACCTCGGCGTTCACCACGTCACCGAAGTACGCGTTGTCGGAGGTGTTGGGTACCGGGTGGTCACAGGCGTTGCCGCAGCGGTACAGGCAGGTCATGGCGTCACGGCTGCCGTGGCGGGGGGTGCCCAGCAGCGGGAGCAGCCGAGGACGGTCGCTCATGGGGAGGATCCTCCTGAGGGTCGGTGCACGTCGGTGCAGGTCACCGACGCGTACCCGCCGGACGCTAGGGCGGCGCGGTGAGCGAGGGTCGGCCTCGATGTGAACCAGCGATGAACTCCACCCCTGGGAATCCCGGGTTTGACCTGGGAATGAACCGATCGGCGTGACAGCACGTATCTCTGGTCGTAACACCGCGCCCGCTCGCGCCGAGAGCGAGGAGAGAACCATCAGCGACCACGACGCCCACCTGCTGCGCGCCCTGCATGACGAGCATGCCGAGGCGCTGTACGCGCACGCGCTGCGGCTGGTCAACGGCGACCGGCAGCGCGCCGAGGACCTGGTGCAGGAGACGCTGCTGCGGGCCTGGCGGCATCCGGAGTCGCTCGACCCCCGGCGCGGTTCGGTTCGGGCCTGGCTCTTCACCACCGCACGCAACCTCGCGATCGACGCCTGGCGGCGGCGGTCCACCCGGGTCGGCGAGGTCTACACCGACGAACTGCCCGAGCCGCCGGAGGTCGTCGACGAGACCGAGCGCGCCGTCGAGGCGTGGACGGTCGCGGAGGCGCTCAACCGGCTCAGCCCGTCGCACCGCGACGTCCTGGTGGAGTGCTTCTACCAGGGGCGATCGGTCTCCGAGGCGGCCTCCCGGCTGGGGGTGCCGCCGGGCACGGTGAAATCCCGCACCCACTACGCGCTGCGCTCCCTGCGGCTGGTCCTGGCCGAGATGGGGGTGACCGGATGAACCGTTGCGAGTTCGCGTACGACGACGGGGCGTACGTGTTGGGCGCGCTCTCTCCCGCGGACCGGGTGGCCTACGAACGGCACCTCGTCGACTGCCCGGCCTGCCAGCAGTCGGTCTCCGAGATCGCCGTGCTGCCCGGCCTGCTCGGCCGGTTGGATCCGGCCAGCCTGGAGCAGTTCCTGCCACCGCCGGAGAACCCCCGGGTGCCCGAGCTGCTCAACGCCGCGCGGGACCGCCGGCGCCGCGAGCGGCAGGCCAACCGGCTGCGGTACGCGGTCACCGGGTTGGCTGCGGCCGCGTTCGCCCTGGTGGTCGGCTTCGGGGTGGCCACGATGCTGCCCGGTCAGGGGCCGAACCCGCCGGTGGCACAGGTGCGGATGGTGCAGATGCAACCGGTCGCCGGGTCGGTTCCGGTGCACGCCGAGATCGGGCTCACCGGCACGAACTGGGGCACCGAGGTGACCATGCACTGTGGCTACGACGAGCGGGCCGGCTACGGCAAGGCGAACACCTTCCGGCTGGTGGCACATGCCGGGGACGGTTCGCAGGAGCAGATCGGTTCCTGGCTGGCCGCACCCGGCGACGACCTGCGGATCACCGGGGCGACCCGGTTCACCAACGCCGAACTGGTCCGGCTGGAACTGATCCGCGCGGACGGCACTCCCGTGCTCGCGTACGAGGTCCGCTGATCGGAATCTCAGCGGGTGGTGGCGATCGCCGCCGTGGGTGACACGGTGCCGCCCGGGCGTTGGCGGCGGGTGTGCCGCGCCTGGCGTACGGCGTCGGCGGTGAAGATGATCAGGGCGAGCCAGACCAGGGCGAAGCCGGCCAGGCGGGCCGGCGGCATCGGCTCGTGGAAGATCAGCACGCCGCAGCCGAGCTGGAGGATCGGCGCCACGTACTGGAGCATGCCCAGGGCGGTCAGCGGCAGCCGGTTGGCGGCACCGGCGAAGAGCAGCAGCGGGATGGCGGTCAACGCCCCGGCCAGCACCAGCAGGGCGGTGTGCCCCGCCGACACGTGGCCGAACGCGGCGTCACCGGTGGCGGCGAGCCAACCGAGGTAGCCCAACGCGGGCAGCGACAACACCGCCGACTCGACGAACAGGCCCTCCGCCGCGGGCAGGCCGAGGCGCTTCTTCACCAGGCTGTACCCGCCGAAGCTGAACGCCAGGATGAGGGCGAGGTAGGGCAGCCGACCGTAGTCGACGGTGAGCACGGCCACCGCCAGCGCGCCGACGCCGAGCGCCGCCCACTGCGCCGGGCGCAGCCGCTCGCGCAGCACCAGCACCCCGAGCAGGACCACCACCAGCGGGTTGATGAAGTATCCGAGAGCGGTCTCCACCACCCGGTCGGAGTTGACGCCGTGGATGTAGGTGAACCAGTTCACGGCTATCAGGGCGGCGGCGACGCCGATCCCCGCCAGCGCCCGGGGGCGACGTAGCAGGGCCCGGAGAAAGCCGACGTTGCGCAGGGCGACGAGCAGCAGGGCGACGAACGCGACGGACCACACCACCCGGTGGGCCAGGATCTCCAACGGACCGGCCGGGCGCAGCAGCTTGAAGTAGAGCGGAAAGAACCCCCACAGCAGGTACGCACCAAGTCCGTAGAGGTATCCGAGGCGGAGCGACGTCACGGCTCCACCGTAAGGGGCGTAACCGCCTTTTGATCCTTGCCGGTGAGCGGGCTCACGGCCTGGTCGCGCTGGTCGAGCTCCATCCACCGGTCCGCGTGCACGCTGCCGAAGCCGACCTTCTCGTACACCCCGTGGGCGTCGTTGGTGGCCAGCAGGATCCGCCGTACGCCCAGCTCGGCAAGGTGGTCGCGGGCCGTGCCGGCCAGCCAGGTGCCCAGCCCACGACCCCGTTCGGTCCGGTCGACGTAGACGTCGCAGAGGTAGGCGAAGGTGGCCCGGTCGGTGACGACCCGGGCGACGGCGACCTGACGGCCGTCCGCCGGCCGGTACAGGCCGAACCCGATCGAACCGGCGAACGCCCGCGTCACCGTCGCCCGGTCCCGCCCGAGGGCCCAGTACGCGTCCAGGCTCAGCCAGGTGTGTACGAGATCCAGATCGAGCCGGGCCGGGTCGGTGCTGATGGTGTAGCCGTCGTCGCGGGTGAGGGTGAACACGCCGCCGAAGCTAGTGCCTCACCTGGCCGGGTTCAGCAGCCAATTCCCGCGATATGGCCGGACCGTCCCCGAGCCCCGGCGGTCACCGGTGCGACGGTGACCGCCGGAGGGTGGCGGCGGGTGGAGAGAAGTTCAGTCGCGGTCGAGGATGGCGCCGAGGATCCAGGTGACGATGCCGACGAAGAGCGCACCCAGCACCGCCGCCGGCCAGAAGCCGTCGACGTCGAAGGGGAGCCCCACCTGGTCGGCGATCCAGCCGGTGAGCAGGAACAGCAGACCGTTCACCACCAGCGCGATCAGGCCGAGGGTGAGCAGGTAGAAGCCACAACCGACGGTCTTGATGATCGGCTGGAGCACCCCGTTGACCACACCGAAGATGATCGCGACGAGAACCAGCGTCAGTACCGTCTCGGAGACCGAGTCCGCGTTCAACGAGATGCCGGGAATGACAAGCGTGGCCAGCCAGAAGGCCACCGCCGTGGCGCCGACCCGGATCAGTAGACCTTTCAGAAAACCCATGGCGGGCATGGTGCCACGGCGGGCGCGCGGGCGGAACCCGCGAGATCAACCAGGTCGGCGGGGGCCGCCGCGCCGACGAGCTGCGCCTCGATCGGGGTGTGGGCGACCAGCACCCAGCGCAACGCCCGCCGGTTGATCACGGCGACCATGTCGTGCCGCATCCGGGTCAGCAACTCCGCGGCGTCGCCGAGACCCAGAGCGGTACCGGCGACCGTGGCCTCCGCCCGGCTGAGCGGCTGGAACACCGCCAGGTCGGCTCGGCTCAACGCGTCCGCGTCGGCCTGCGTCAGCTCGTCGCGAACCAGCAGTGTGGTCTGCCAGGCCATGCCGGGCCGCGGACCGGCCGGCGGTGGCGCGTCCAGCACCACGAGCACCGGCGACAGCGGCGTCGCGGGTTCATCCGCGACCGGCCGGCCCGGTGGGGTCAGCGGCACGGTCCCGCCCGGCCTGCCGGTGCCCCGGACGAACCGCTCCCAGGCGTGCGGCCGGAGCGTCTGGACGACCACCCGGGCACCGAGTGCCATCGCCCGCACGGCGACCAGTTGGGCGATGGGCACCCCACCGACGAGCATCAGCCGGGTGCTCTCCGGTCGGAACAACCGGAGGGTGACGGCCTGCCCGTGCCGGTTGGCACCGAGCATCAACCCCGCCGACCCGTACGGCAGCTCCAGCTTCACGTCCTCGGTGCAGGCGGGCGGTGGCGCCCCGGGCAGCGCCAACGGCAGCGTGCCGGCGAGCCCGGCCAACTGCCGGCCGTCGAGCCGCTCCACCGCCGCGCCCGTGGCGGCCACCGCCCGTCGCAGTTGCCGGGCGGCGTCGGACAGCTCCCCGGGCGTCGTCGCGGCGAGCCGTACGGTCAGCCCGTCGGCTGTCGGCCGCTGCGTCCCGCCGTGCAGCGACACCGTGACCGCGGTCGCCGGCAACCTGCGTATCCGGGCCACGAGCTGAGACATGCCGTCGCCGGCCGGCCATCGGCTCAACCGGAAGGTGCTCTGCAGCAGACCACCGCACCGGACCGCCTGCCAGGACTCCCGTACCGGCGGCCCGTCGTGATGGGCGAACTCGGCGAGCACCCGCCGGATCGGCTGCTCGCCCAGCGGTCGTACGGTCACCGGCCGCAGCCGTCGGACGATCCGGTGGACGGTACCCGCGAGGGCCTGCCGTAACGCCTCCTCCGGCCAGCCCGGCAGCCGGGCCACCCGTACCGCCAGCACCGCCCGCTCCCAGCCCGCCAGTCGCCCGTCGTTGAGCTGACGGTAGGAAGCGGTCGCCGCGCCGCCGCCGCTGCCGACCGCCGGTGCCGCCGTACCGGTCAGGAGGAGTTGGACACGTACGGGCGGTGCCTGGTCGGCCTCGACGGGGAGCAACGACCCGGGCCACGGCAGCGACTGCTCGCCGTTACCGAGCAGGTCGGCTGGATCGCCGATCTCCAGCAACGCCACCAGGCCGCCCGGGTCCTCGAGAACCGAGGCCGGGCCACCCGCCAGCTCGACGGGACGGACCTCGGCGTGCGGGTCCACCAGGCCGAGCAGGTCGACCGGCCCACCGCCGAGTCCGGTCGTCCGCCGTCGAGCCAGGTAGCCGACGCCGGTGACCAGCCATTCGTGCAGCCATCGCTGGCGGACGCGGCACCAGGTCAGGGCGAGCACGACCGCCCCCAGCAGCGCTGCGAGGACCGTCCCGAGGGATCCCCGGCCCGACACGGCGACGAGGGCCGCCGCCGTAACCTGCGTGCTGACGATCTGGCCGGCCCGGGGGCGGATCGGCCGCCACCGTCGGCCGTTCCGTCGCGGTGGCGGGTCGGGACGGATCCGGCGCCCGGGACCCGGCGGCGGGGCGGCGGAGCGGGCCTGGATGTCCGGGTGGGCCGGAAGGGAGGTCGTCGCCACCGGACCCTCCCTTGTCAATCACTCATCGCAACCTTGCCGCCGCCCATCGTAATTACCGGCGAGCGATCCCGTTGTCCACAGGGGAGCGCTGCGGGGTAGCAGAAACGCGATGGTGTCGCTACTGTCAGCGACGAGTTCTCGTTGGCCCATCCCGCGTCGTGCTCGCCCTCCGGCGTCGTGGGTGGTGCGTTTCCGCCGTAGGGCCAGCCACGATCGAGGAGACGAGGTGACGTCCGGGGTGTCCCAGACCCAGGCAGAGGCCGCGGTGATGCAGCAGACCGCGGCGAAGTTCGAGCAGACCGACCAGTCGTTGCAGTCGATGCTCAGTGGACTGTTGGCCCAGTTGGAGATCCTCCAGCAGGCCTGGCGCGGGGCTGGCGGTCGATCGTTCGAGCAGGTCAAACGGAAGTGGGCGGAGGACCAGGCCAGTCTGCAGCAGGCGCTGCGGGAGACGGCGGGCGCGATCCGCACCGCCGGCACGCGGTACGACGCGTCGGACACCGAGGCGGCCGCCCGGGTGGCCGCCACCAACCGCGGCGGCATCCAGCTGCCGCTCTAGGCCACGACCCAGGGGAGAAATCCGATGGAACACGGTGTGCTGGTCGTCAATTTCGCCGCGTTGCAGCAGGCCGGCGCGGACATCCAGCGGGCGTTGAACACACTGGACGCGCAGCTCGGTCAGTTGGAGCGTGACGCGGCGCCACTGGTCGCCAGTTGGTCCGGTGAGGCCCAGCAGGCGTACGAGCAGCGGCAGGCGCGGTGGCGCAACGCCTCGCAGGACCTTCAGGTGATGCTGCGCGACATCAAGCTCGCGGTGGACGAGTCCGCAGCCGACTATCTCGACACCGAGAAGCGCAACGCCGTCCTCTTCCAGTGAGCACGGACCCGGGGTGACGCCGGCCGGCAGCGGTCGGCGTCACCCCGCGTCGTCGTCACGGTCGGCCGGGCGCCACCGCCGTCGGATCCCCCGGGGCGCCAGCGCCGCGGCAAGTATCACGGCGGCCACCGTCGGCACCCCGACGCCGGCCAGTTGCAGGGCGTGGGCGCGGGCGGCAGCCCGACGTTCCTGCTGCGCCAGCAGCGCCGGATCGGGCCGGTCCTCGCCGATTCCGGTAACCGGCCGAGTGCGCCGTGTCACCGGGCCGGTCTCGGTCACCGCCCGGTACGGGTTGAGCACCCCCGCGCCGTACCCGCCGCCGGGTGCCGGATCGGTGGTGACGAGGATCCGCCGGATCACCTCGACCGCGTTGAGGTCGGGGCGGTACTGGCGCAGCAGGGCCGCAGTGGCGGCGACGAAGGGCGTGGCGTAGCTGGTCCCGTCGGCACGGTGGTGCCCCTGTCCGGGGGCGGCGATCAGCACGTCGACACCGGGGGCGACCAGGTCCACGTGGGCGCCGGTCTGCGAGAAGTCGGCCCGCACCCCGTCCGCGTCGACCGCGCCGACGCCGAGCACCCCGTCGTACGCCGCCGGGTAGGGGCGCCGCTCGTCGCCGCCGGAGAGGTTGCCGGCGGCCGCCACCACGACCACGTCCCGGCTGACCGCGTACGCCACCGCCGCGCGTACCGCCGGATGGTCCGCGTACAGCACGACGGAGAGGTTCATCACGGCGGCACCCTGGTCGACCGCCCAGCGGACCGCCCGCTCGAACTCCTGGGGCGACGCCGTGCGGCCCGTCCCGTGCCCGTCCACGACCTGCTGTTCACTGACCCGGACCGGCAGGATCCGGGCCTCGGGTGCCAGCCCGCGGAAGGCGGTCCCGTGGCGTGGCGTGGCGGCGATCACGCTCGCCACGCCGGTGCCGTGGCCGACACAGTCGAGGCTGCCGTCACCGTCAGGGTCGAGCAGGTCGATGCCGGCGAGCACCTGCCCGGCCAACTGGGGATGCCGTCGATCCACGCCCGAGTCGACCACCGCCACGACCACCCCCGCGCCGGTGGCCAGGGAAGCGAGTCGCTCCGGGGCGTACCGCTGCTGTGCCCACGGTGTCGCGGAGACCGGGCGGACCGGCGCGGGCGGCGACGCGCATCCCGGAGCGGCCCGAGCCGGCACCGACAGCAGCGCGACCGCCATGACCGGGGCGGCCACCAGGGTCGCGGCCAGACCCGCCAGGAGGGTACGCGGCGAGTGCCGGAACATCGACCGCCTCCGTATCGTGTCGACACCGGAACGGGATGTTATCGGTTGCTGGTGAACCGGACGTGCCACCGCCGGCCTGACATTGTGATCTTGCCATCACCTTGTAGGTTGTATCCGATACCTATGGCCTGTGCCCGGGAGGAGGGGTGGCCGTGACCGACTGGGAGCCGGCCACCGGGGCCGAGGCGGCGATGCGCGACGCGCTGGCCGGCAATGACCAGCAGCTTTACTTCCGGATTCTGTCCGGCGTCGAGCTGTTGCTGCCGGTTTCCGCACAGGCCGCCGCAGGGCGGACACCGGTGGGCTGGGGCACCTGGACCACCGGCGGCCGGACGCACGTGTTGGCGTTCACCTCCGCCGAGGCGATGCGGGCCTGTCTCGGCGAGCATGCCGGGCCCAGCCGACGCACCGGCTACGCCGAGCTCGCCGCGAGCTGGCCGAACCACGAGTGGTGGCTGGCGGTGAACCCGGGCCTGCCCATCGAGGGATACCTGCCCGCCTGGTACGTCTCCCAGTTGTCCCGAGGCGACGTCCGGCTGCCCGGGCGTACGGTGGGCGCCCGCGCGCGGCTCGAACGAGTGGAGGCGCTGAACCGGGCCCGCGAGGCTGGCCCGACGCCGCCCGCTCCGCCCCCGCCGGGCCGGACGACGCCGAGCGCACCACCCCAACCGCGATCGCCGGGCCCGGTCCGACCCAGCCCGCTCGCCCCGGCACCGCCGGTTGTGCCGGCGGCCTTCCAGCTTCCCGAGGTGCCCCCGGCGGCGTCGGGCACGACCGCCGCTCCGCACCGTCCGGAGCCCGCCGGCTGGGTGCCTGGCCGCCCGCCCCCGTCGCATCCCGAGAGCAACGGGGCAGAGCGTGCCGGGGCTGCCGAGAGCCAGCGACCGGGCGGTCTCGGTGGCGCCCGACCGGACGGTGCGGGTGGTCTGTCGCGCCGGCGGTCGACGCCGAGCCCGAGCGAGGAACCGGCGTCCGCCGCTCCGGGCTGGTCGACGGCACCGGAGCGGACCGGGCAACCGTCCAACGGTCGTCCGGCCGACGCCGGCATCGAGCAGGCCGGCCAGCGTTCCTTCTTCGAACCCGCGAACGGTCGTACGGCACATCGCGGTGACCGCCTGGCCGAGCGGGCGGCACCACCGTCCCGGTTCCGGGGTGGTCAGCCGTTCCCGCGGCGAGGGCCGGCCGGTGAGGCGCCGTCCGACGGGCAGAGCCGCGCCTTCGTGTTCAGCGAGAACGACCAGGCCACCAGGGCGCGGCCCGACGCGAACGCGGAGGCGACCCAGCCGCTCCCGTCGCCCGACGGACCGGTCCGGCCGCTGCGGGTCAGCACCCCCGCCGGCTGGGCGGCACCGGGCGGCGGTGACCCGACGGCAGGCAACGGTGGTGATCCGACGGAGGCACTGCCCCGCCGCCGGTCGACGGAGGAGCAGCCGACGTCGGTGGCCGAGCCGGTTTCCGCTCCACCCGCGCCGCGCCGCGGTTTCACGCCGATCGTCATCGAGGGCACCATCATCGAGGCCCGTGACCTGACGCTGACCAACGGCGTCGCGCAAGGCCAGCAGCCGCGCCAGGCCGGCGGCGAAGGGTCGCCGGACGGCGGAGCGGACCACGCGACACGAGCCGCCACCCCCTTGGCACGTCCGGTACCGGAGGAGGCCGCGGTGTCGGCCCCGCCCGTGCCGTCACCGGAGCCGACGGTGCGCATCACGGCCCCCGACCCCGAGCCGACGGTGCGCTTTCCGACTCCCCAGCCAGAGCCGACGGTGTTGGGATCCGGGCCGACCGGGGCGGCTTCGTCAGCGACGCCCGAGACCACCGTCCCGGTCCGGACGGTGACCCCCGAGCCGACCGTCCCGGTTCCGCCGGTCGCCCCCGAGCCGGCTGGCCAACCCTCGACAGCGGCGACGGAGGCCGACGCCGGCACGGCGGCGCAGCCCGCGTCCGTACCGGTGACGAAGACGCCCTCGATGTTCGAGCCGGCCTCGACCGCGCAGACGGCGACCGCGCCGACCGAGACGCCCGCCTCCACCGCGCCGTCGTCGGCGGCTCCACCGGCTGACCCGGCCGGATCGTCGGCTCCCGGCGCGACCGCATCCGCCGCCGTCCCGCCCTTCCAGCCGGCCAATGAGGTGGAGGAGGACCTGTACGGTGCGGCGGGCGCCGGCAGCACGGACACCTTCCTGTCCACCTTGCTGCTGGCCCGGGTTCTCATGCCGGTCGCGGCCGACTCCGCCCCGGGCAGCCGCCCGGGTGACCCGGGATTCGTCTGGCCGACCGTGCAACTGGACGGGCAGACCTTCGTGCTGGCCTACACCTCCCCGCAGCGACTCGCCGACCACGCCGATCCGGCGGCCGAGACGGTGCAGGTGCGGTTCGTCCAGTTGATCCGCAGATGGCCGGACACCTCGTGGTCGTTCGCGATCAACCCCGGCACACCGGTCGGCGCGAAGCTGCCCGGCGAGCAGATCGTGCAGTTGGCGAACTGGGCGGCCGAACTCGGGCTCGGCGACGACGCCGAGGGTGAGCCCGATCCGGCCGCCGAGGCGCCGGCACCGGCGAGCAGCCCATGGCAGGCGGCACCGGCGGCCGACCTGGCCCGGCCGATCGTGATGCAGAAGGCGATCGCCCCGAGCCAGCTCGGCTACTACCTGGAACGCGGCTACGACCGGGTCTCCGGGTTCGTCCACCGGGCGAGCGAGCTGGCGCACCTCACCACGCCGGCCGCCCTCTACCAGGCGCTCGGCCTCAACCACCCCGAGTCGCCCTTCGCGGCGGACGCCGAGCAGATCTACGTGCTCAGGTGGCCGGCTTACCGGCCGAGCCTCTACCGGATCCCGTACGGCGGGCAGAACGAGGCGGCCATGCGAGCGATGGAGGGTTGGGTCATCGAACGGCCTCCGTTCCGGGGCAACGGCTTCGCGCCCGGCGAAGGCAGTGACGTGCTGGCCGAGTTCAAGGTGGACAGCGTACGACTGCCGCACGGCGCCCAGCTGGTACGCATCGACGCCTCGGGCACCGAGCGGCTGATCGCCGTTCTCGACACCGACACGCCCTCCTGGCAAGAGGTCGGTGAGCCGTGATACGTGACGGCTACGTGGCGCGCTGGCGCGGGCGGGAGTACCAGGCCAGCCCCGACGGCGGCGACGTCCGGCTGTACCAGCCGGAGGCGGGCGAGGGGTTCACCGAGGTGCGTCCCGGCCGGCACGTCCGGGTGGTCCCGGCCAAGGAGATCGAGGAACTGGCGTACGTCCGGACGACCTGCACCTGGAAGGGGCAGCCGTTCATCGTGCTGGCCGAGCACGACGGGTGGCTGCGGGTCGAGTACACGGGCGGCCGCTGGCCGGTCGCGCAGGCGATGCGGCTGGAGGCCTTCGACTTCGGCGTCTACCAGGGGTGGGCACCGGCCGGCGAGGTCACCGACGTACGCGAGCAGCGGGTCTGAAACCGACCGGCCGGGTCAGGACTTCGCCCACCGGAGAATCTCGCCGAGCACCAGGTCCGGCGCCTCCAGGTGCGGGAAGTGACCGACGTCGTCGAGCAGCCGCCACTCGTACGGCCCGCTGACGTAACGCCCCGATCCCTGGGCGGTGCGCGGCAACGACGCCAGGTCCCGGGCGCCGTGCAGTTGCAGGGTGGGAGCGGCCAGCGGGCGCTGCATCAGCTTCACGAACCGGTAGCCGTGCAGCCGCAGTACCGATCGGAACGCCCATCGGTAACCCTCCAGCGCGCAGAAGGCGGCCTGTGGGATCCGCATGGCCTCCCGGTAACGCCGCGCGTAGTCGGCGAAGTCCTGGCCGGCCACCCAGCGGTGGCCGCCCCAGCGGCGCAGGATCTCCTGCACCGCCCGGCCGTCATCCCGGGTGAGGAGATGTTCGTACCGGGGCAACTGGAACTTCAGCGCGGGTGTCGACGCGGCGAACTGCCCGCGCGGGTCGGCGAAGATGGCGGCGCGTAGCCGAAGCGGGTGCGGGGCACCGAGCACCACCAGGCGGCGCACCAGGTTGGGGTGGAACGACGCAGCCGTCCAGGCGATCATCCCGCCGGCACCGGTCCCCACCACGGTGGCCGAGCGTTCGCCCAGGGCGCGGATCAGCCCGGCGACGTCGGCAGCGAGGGTGTAGCCGTCGTACCCCCGGGGTGGCTTGTCGCTGGCGCCGTAACCGCGCAGGTCCATGGCGACGGCGCGGAAGCCGGCGTCGGCGACCGCCGGCAGCATCCGGTGCCACGCCCACCAGTACTCGGGAAAGCCGTGCAGGAAGAGCACCATCGGACCGGTGCCCGCCTCCACGACGTGGAAGCGGCTGCCGTTGGCACCCACGAACCGGTGCGTCCACGGCCCCTCGGTGAGCACGCAGGACTCGTCGACGGCATCGCCACGCTGCTCGGTCATGACCGACAGCCTAGGCCCCTGGTGCCGGTCACCCGACCGGGCGCTGTCGGCGGACGCCGCCGCTCGGTCACCCGACCGGGCTCATCTTGAGGATGCTGAGCTGGATTCCCGGGCCGCAGTCCACCTCGGCCGTCGCGGGTGCGGTGGTGACCCGCACCCACGTGCCGGTGACGAAGGTGCCCTTGTCGACACCGTGCAACGCGTACTCCCGGCCGTCGTCGGTGACCAGCGTGTAGCAGGGGCCGCTGCCGCCACGGCTGAGCCGGCCGGCGAGGACGTTCGTCTTGCGCAGCTCGGTGGGTTGGCTCGGCGGTGCCGTCGGGGTGCCGATCAGCGGTGGTTCGGTGGGCGACAGGGTTCTGCCGGTGCGTCCGACGGGAGGCTGCGCGGTGACGCCGTCAGCGGAGTCAGCCGGCGTACTGCCGGCCGTGGCGGGGCTCTGGTCGGCGGTCACGGCGCCTCCGTCCGGCTCGCCGCATCCGGCCAGGACCAGCAGCGTGGCGAGGCAGGCCGCCGGCGCTCGGGTGCGGATGGTGGTGGGCACGAGGGTACGACGTGACCACGGTCGCGCCGGTTCCCGGCGGACCCGGGTCCGTGACCGTGTCAGACGGGTGATGCCCCGTGCAGGTGACCTGCCCGGGGCATCACGTCGCGGTTCAGTGGCTCAGGAGAAACGGACCTTGGTGTAGATGCCGTCCTGCTCCAGCACCTTGATCTTGGTGCCGGTGGCCGGAAGCTTGACGCCGTGGTTCGGCAGCTCCGGGAACCAGTACTGCTTGGTGTCGTCGAACAGCGGCTGCGCGGCCTGCCCGCGGATGTACTGCGGCTGGCTGTTGAGGTGCAGCGTGAACGAGTCCGCCTTCTTCAGGCTGAACGGCGCGTCGTAGACCTGGATGCGGGCCCGCCAGGGCTGCCCGGTCAGGTTGTAGATCGGCCGGGGGTGGGCGTCGATGATCAGGTTCCGGCCCTCGCCCGGGTGCGCGAACGTGTCATTGTCCGCCCACCGGGTGTTCCAGTACGAGATCAGCAGACCCTCCTGGTACGGGTAGTGGTCCACGTAGTCCGGCTTGGTGTTCGCGTACCCGAAGAAGTAGGGGCCGGTCTTGAGGTACTTGTCGTAGGAGATGTACTGCCGGGTGCCCGCGATGTAGTAGTTCGCGAAGCTCCGGGTGTAGCTCTCCTCGACCACCTCGAACCCGCCGGCCAACGTCCAGCCGTCCGCACCGGACTCGGCGCCGTCGGTGAAGACCGTCTCGCCGTCGGCGGTCAGGGTGACCGCGTCGCCGAAGAAGCCGCCCTCGGAGACACCACCGTCGGTCTGGTAGCGCAACCGGAAGCCGACGCTGCCACCGGCCACCTGGTCCAGCGGGATCTCGATGTCGACCCACTCGTCGTCGGAGCTGCCGTCCAGGGCGAACCGGCCGGGGGAGATCTCCTTCAACGGCCGGCCGTCCACGGTGCCGGGCTGCGACGTCCAGCTCTGCCCGCCGTCGACGGAGGTCTCGAAGAAGAGGTAGTCGTAGTCTGCCTCGATGCTGTAGCGGCCCTTCATCGACAGGGTCGCCGACGACTTCCCGGTCAGGTCGAGCGTCCGGGTCATCGTGCTGTTCAGATCGTCGGCGTTGCCCGAGAAGAACTGCTTGTCACCCTCGAACGGCGCACCGTTGTCGAAGGTGTACTCCCGCTCGGGCAGCACCACCACGGCGGCCTGGGCCTCCTTGGTGTTGTACTCCTGGGGTCCGAGGGTCAGCGTCCGCTTCTGCCCGGCGACGATCACCTCGTAGTCGAGCCAGCCGAGCTGGAGCTTGTTCCAGGCGCCCAGGTCGCCGCCGCGCTCGCCGATGCCACCGTCGTTCTTGGCGCCGAGGCGGCTCTGGGCCATCAGCGTCCAGTGCTCGTTGTTGTTGTCCCCGCCGCTGATGACGTTGTAGTCGTCCGGCAGGCCCAGGTCGTGCGCGTATTCGTGGTAGAAGACGCTGCGACCGCCGTTCTCCGGCTGGATGGTGTAGTCACCGATCCAGACGCCGGTGCTGCCGATCTGGGTGCCGCCCGCCGGGAAGTTCGCCGGCCCGGTGCGGCCCTGGTCGGAGGCGTACGCGTACCAGCGGTGGCTCCAGATGGCGTCCTCGCCCTGGATCGGGTCGCCGTCGGCCATGTCGCCACCGGCGTGCACGATCTGGAAGTGGTCGATGTAGCCGTCGGGCTCGTTGAAATCGCCGTCACCGTCGTGGTCGTAACGGTCCCACTGGTCCATCGCCCGCACGTCGGCGGCGATCTCCTCGTCGGTCCGCCCGGCCGCCTTCTGGTCGGCGACCCACTGGTTGGCCGCGTCACGCACCAGTGCCCAGACGTTGTTGCAGACGATCCCGTCGCACGGGTAGCCGCTGGAGCGGCCGTAGCGGGCCTCGTTGTACCGGACCTTGACCCAGTCGGTGACCACACCGTCGACGCTGTACCGGCCCGAGGACTGGGCCTCGTAGTACTGCTTCAACGACTCGTCGCCGGGGCCGGTGCCGAAGTAGAGCTTCCGGTAGTGCTCGGCGTCGTAGTCCGCCTGCCAGACGGTGGAGTTGTCCACCCGCCGGTCCGGCTCGGGGATCTCGTTGCGCAGCGGCCCGTCGAACTTGGTCGGGCCGGGGATGTCCGGGTCGGTGTCCTGGTCGGGGTAGTCCGGGTGCCGGTCGTTGCCGAACTCGGCGAGGATCACGAAGATCCGGTCGGTCTGTTCCCGGGACAGCTCGACGTACTGCTTCTCGGTGGGTCCCTTGCCGCCCTTGGTGGCCTTGGCGTTGCGACCGGCCTTACCGCCTCGGACGGCTCGCTCGCCGACCTTGACCACCGTGCTGCCGTTGATCCGTTCCGCCTTGGCGCGGCCCGAGAGCACCTCGCTGAGGCCCTCCTGACGCAGGGCGCGACGCTTGGCCTCCAGCGGGTTCGGCAGGTCGTGTTCGGCGTGGGCGGGCTCCGCGCTCGACGGGGCGGCCGCCGGTGTCTCCGTCTGCGGCGCGGCGGCGGCGGATGCGCCGACCGCCAGTCCCGATGCCGTCAACGAGAGCCCGAGCAGACCCACTGCGATTTTCCGCACGTGGTACCTCCGGATTGAGGGAACCGGCCCGTCGGGGGTTGTGGGCCGGTGAAAAAGGCCCCCGTGAATGGGGCCACTGGTGAACCTAGGCACTGCTGGGGCTGGTGTGAAGAGCCGGGCCGAGATTTGTTGCAGATTATTGTTGGGACGCGTTTTCACTGTCACATCTCGACGTGGTGTGGCGCGCCCGGGCATGACGAAGGGTGGCGGTCCGCTGTCGGACCGCCACCCTTCGGGCGTACGCCTGTCGTCAGTCCTCGTCGGAGCTGCCGCCGCCCATGCCGGAGGCGATCAGGTCCATCACGGACGAGTCCTGCAACGTGGTCACGTCACCCAGCGAACGGTTCTCCGCCACGTCGCGCAGCAGCCGACGCATGATCTTGCCCGACCGGGTCTTCGGCAGCTCCGGCACCAGCATGATCTGCCGGGGCTTGGCGATCGGACCGAGCGTCTTCGCCACGTGGTTGCGCAGGTCGGCGATGAGCTGCTCACCGGCCTCGCCGGAGATCTCGGTGCTGCCCCGGGGGATGGCGAACGCGACGATCGCCTGCCCGGTGGTCGGGTCGGTGGCGCCGACCACCGCCGCCTCGGCCACCGACGGGTGCGACACCAGCGCCGACTCCACCTCGGTGGTGGAAATGTTGTGCCCCGACACCAGCATCACGTCGTCGACGCGACCGAGCAGCCAGATGTGCCCGTCGTCGTCCTTCTTGGCGCCGTCACCGGCGAAGTAGATCCACGGGCCGGTGCCGTCGCCGCCGGCACCCGCGCCGAACCGGGACCAGTACGTCTCGATGAACCGGTTGTCGTCACCCCAGATGGTGCGAAGCATCGACGGCCACGGCTCACGCAGCACCAGGTAGCCACCGCCGCCGTTGGGCACCGACTGGCCCTGGTCGTCCACCACGTCGGCGACGATGCCCGGCAGGGGCGTCATGGCCGAACCCGGCTTGGCGGCGGTCACGCCGGGCAGCGGCGAGATCATCATGCTGCCGGTCTCGGTCTGCCACCAGGTGTCCACGATGGGCAGTTCGCCGTGACCCACGTGCTGCCTGTACCACATCCAGGCCTCGGGGTTGATGGGTTCGCCGACGCTACCGAGCAGCCGCAGCGAGGAGAGGTTGTACTCGGCCGGGATCTCCTCGCCCCACTTCATCATGGTGCGGATCAGCGTCGGCGCCGTGTAGAGGATGGTCACCCGGTACCGGTCGACGATCTCCCAGAAGCGGCCCTTGTGCGGGGTGTCCGGGGTGCCCTCGTACATCACCTGGGTCACGCCGTTGGAGAGCGGGCCGTACACGATGTAGGAGTGGCCGGTCACCCAGCCGATGTCCGCCGTGCACCAGTAGACGTCGGACTCCGGCTTGAGGTCGAAGACCGCGTGCGAGGTGTACGCCGCCTGGGTCAGGTAGCCGCCGGTGGTGTGCAGGATGCCCTTCGGACGGGCGGTGGTGCCGCTGGTGTAGAGGATGAAGAGCGGGTGCTCGGCGTCGAACGGCTGTGCGGTGTGCTCGGCCGACGCCTGCTCCACCGTCTCGTGCCACCAGTGGTCCCGCTCCGTCCAGCCGACCTCCTCGCCGGTGCGGCGGACCACCAGGACGTGCTCGACCGACGGGCAGTTCGCCACCGCCTCGTCCACGGTCGGCTTCAGCGCCGACGGCTTACCGCGTCGGTAGCCGCCGTCGGCGGTGATCACGACCTTGGCCGTCGCGTCCTGGATCCGGTTGGTCAGCGCGTCGGCGGAGAAGCCGCCGAAGACCACGCTGTGCGTGGCGCCGATCCGGGCACAGGCCAGCATCGCGACCGCGGCCTCCGGGATCATCGGCAGGTAGATCGCCACCCGGTCACCGGCCGTCACCCCGAGGTCGGTGAGCGCGTTCGCCGCCTGGCAGGTCATCCGGTGCAGGTCGGCGTACGTGATGGTGCGGCTGTCCCCGGGCTCGCCCTCCCAGTGGATCGCCACCTTGTCGCCCCGGCCGGCCTCGACGTGCCGGTCGAGACAGTTGTACGCCACGTTCAGCTGCCCGCCGACGAACCACTTCGCGAACGGCGGCCGGGACCAGTCCAGCACCTGGTCCCACTGCTTGGCCCAGACCAGCCGGGCGGCCTGACGCTCCCAGAAGGCGAGCCGGTCGGCCTCGGCCTCGGCGTACGCGTCAGCGGTGACGTTGGCGTCAGCGGCGAGTTCGGCCGGCGGCGGGAACTGGCGCGTCTCGTTCAGCAGATTGGCCAATGCCTCGCTCATGCCGGCACTCCGCTTCGCTTCGTGCCGTCATGAGACACCAGCGCGCTGCGTTGATGATTCGCTCGCTGCCGCTCGCTCATGCGGTGACTCCTCGTCGCTCGGGTGACCTGGGTCTCTCCCGGGCAGGTTAGTCGCGGCGGTCGAGCCAGGCGACCGATCCCCGGCCGGCCCGTCGCCCAACGGCCCCTCCCACGCGCCGAGGTGCAAGGAAGGGCCCCCTGTTAACACTGCGCAGGTCGGTGGTGCGCGTCGCCTACCGGTGGTGCGCGCCGCCTTCCGGTGGTGCGCGCCGCCTTCCGGTGGTGCGCGCCGCCTTCCGGTGGTGCGGGTCGCGTTGCCGGCCACTCCCGCCCGGTCCAGCCGGCCCGGTCGCTAGCGTGACGGGGTGACCGCCGACCCGCTCGCGCCGCTACTCGAACTCGCCGACGTCGCCGACGCCGTCGAGCGCGCCCGTACCCGATTCGACCAGGCGCTCGGGCACCGTGCGCTACGCCGCCACGGCGGGCAGGTCGCCGCCGAGGTGAGTCTGCGCTCCGCGGTGGCCAGCGCCGCGCTGGAGGGCCGCCACCACGAGCGGGAGGCGGTCCGCGCCGGCACCGTCACCGAACCGGTGCTCCAGGGCGCGCTACGCGTGGCCGGGGCCCTGCCCGGGCTCAGCGAACTCTGGCCGAAGGCGCCCCGGCAGGTGCTGGCGAAGCTGCACGTGCTCGCCGCCCGCGAGGTGGTCGCCGAGGCCGAGCTGGGTCGCCCGATCGACGACCCGGTGGTCGCCGCCCGTCTCGACGGGCTGGCCGGACTGGTGGCCGGTGGCACCCGGGTCACTCCGCTGGTGCTGGCCGCCGTCGTACACGGTGAACTGCTCAACCTGCGTCCGTTCGCCGGCCCCTCCGGCGTGGTGGCCCGGGGCGCCGCCCGCCTGGTGCTGCTCTCCACCGGGTTCGACCCGCGCGGCCTGCTCGCCGTCGACGTCGGGCACCGCGAGCGTGAGCCGGAGTACGTCGGCGCGGCCGGCGCCTTCGCCACCGGCACGCCCGACGGGCTGCGATCCTGGCTCCGTCACTACATGTCCGCCATCGAGATCGGCGCCGACCAGCTCACCGCGATCGGCGACGAGGTGCTGACCACCTGATCGGAGCCGGACCGGCCCGCGATGGCGGTGCCGGCGGAAGGGGCCACACCTCCGGCGGCCGGGGTGCGGCCGGGATCAGGCCGGCGAGGCGCTGGCGCGGGTGCGGCGGTGCCGGCCGTACCAGGCGATGCCGATCGCGACCCCGACACCCACGCCGAGCGCGGCCGCGGCGACCGGGACGGCTGGCCGCTCCCGCAGCCGCCGGCCCAGCGGCACCGGATGCCGGAACTCCAACACCGGCCAGGCGTTCTCGACCGCCAACCGGCGTAGCTGCCGGTCCGGGTTGACCACGGTCGGATGACCCACACACTCCAGCAGGGGACGGTCGCTGTACGAGTCGGAGTAGGCGTACGAGTCGGCCAGGTCGTAGCCCCGGACGGCGGCGAGTTCGCTGACCGCCTCGACCTTGCTGGGACCGGCGGCGTAGAACTCCACCTCACCGCTGTACCGGCCGTCGACCACGCCCATCCGGGTGGCGATCACGTCGGTGACCCCGAGCAGCGCGCCGATGGGACGCACCATCTCCTCGCCCGAGGCGGAGACCAGCACCACATCCCGACCGGCGGCCTGGTGCTCCTCGATCAGGGCGGCGGCCTCCGCGTACACGTAAGGGTTGATCAGCTCGTGCAGCGTCTCCGCGACGATCTGGCGGACCTGCTCCACCTGCCACCCCTTGCAGAGAGTGGCCAGATAGTCGCGGGTTCGGGCCATGGTCTGCTCGTCGGTGCCGCCCAGCCGGAACATCAGCTGCGCGTACGCCGACTTGACGACGTCACGCCGAGTGATCAGGCCGTCCCGGTAGAACGGCCTGCCGAACGCCAGCGCGCTCGACTTGGCGATGACGGTCTTGTCCAGATCAAAGAAAGCGGCACTTCGGCCCACGGCGCGAAAGTGTAGCCCGATGGTCTATCGTCGGCGGGTGCCCGGGGCCTGAACAGCGCTCGGACCTGCGGGCCGCCCCCCACGCGCCTGCGAACAGTGACTGCGGTCACACTCTGCGAACAGGATTTCGCAGGGAGTGGAGGCTACACCACTCGACGTACACAGGTCCGCTCAGGCAGACTTGTTCACAGCACGAGCATTCATATCTCGTACAACCGGCAGACCCTCGGCGGTTGCACCCCCCGTGACCGCTGAGCGGGTTCGGCTCGACCCCCCCGGAGCCGAACCTCCGACGACCCCCGTCTCCCCCCGACGGGGGTCGTCCCTTTCCCCGGTAGGCGCTCCACCGCAGGTCACAGGTCATCCCCGCTCCCGTCGGTGGCCTCATCCTGCGGCGTTTCCGGGGTCAGAGGCAGCAGATAGGCAGCAGAGCCGTCGAAGGCAGCTAGGACGCGGGCGGCGTAGTCGTCCGGGGTGTGGGTGTAGCGGTTGAGCGTGGTGGATGCCTGCTCGTGGCCCATCACCCGCTGCACCAGGTTGATCGGCACGCCGTCGGTGACCAGCCAGGTGGCGTATGCGTGCCGCAGGTCGTGGAACCGCATCCCGCCGACTGCCTTGGCTGCGACACAGGCGACCGCTTCGCGCTCGGTGGTGAACTCCGCCGACCACTCGATGCCTTCCCGGTCGGGCCAGAGCGCCCGGTACCGGTGCGGGCCGGCGTTGACGACCTGGCCGAGCAGGCCGGCGCGGACCAGCGAGGGCAGCCAGACCCGGCGGCGGAAGTTCGACCGGCGCAGCGGCCGACCGACCCGGTCGCGGAAGACGAGCGTGCGCGGGTCCGGGTTGTCGGCGGCGGCGTGCAGCCGACGTAGCGCGTCGACGAGGAATCCGGGCAGCGGCACGGTCCGCACTCCGGCGCGACTCTTCGGGTACGGGCGCAGCACGATTCCGCCGTGGGTCTCCTCGGCGACCTGGACGACGCGCAGCGATGCCCGGTCGAGGTCGACCGACGACCAGGTGAGCCCGGCGCACTCGCCCCAGCGGAGCCCGGCTCCGGCGGCAGCGCAGACGATTGCCCGGTGGCGAGGCGGCACGGCCGGCAGCAGCTTGCCGAAGAAGTCTTCCCGGCTGATCGTGACCGGCTTGACGTCGCGGGACCGGTCCCGAGGCAGCTTCACACCCTCTGCCGGGTTGACCGCGATCAGCCGCGCCTGCACGGCGGTGCGGAGGATCATCGAGAGCAGCTGGTAGCACTTGGCCACGGTGGCGGGAGCGAGGTCGCGACCGAGCCCGGTTATCCACTCCTGCACCGACATGAAGTCGACTTTCCCGAGTGGCCAGTCACCCCACTTGGGTAGGACATGCGCCCGCAGCAGCGACACGGTCCGCTCCGTGGTGCGTGCCTCGACTGAGCGGGTAGCGAGCCACTGCTGAGCAAAGTCACCGAAGCGGGTACGCCCGGCGTGCGGGTTGACGTAGGTGCCCCGATTGAGGCTGCCTTCGACCTCCACCAGGTAGGCGTTGGCCTCCCGCTTCGTACGGAAACTCTTCGACTTCTGCTGACCGGCAGGATCGCGCCAGCAGGCACGGAAGGTGCCGGCCGGGGTCTTACGCACGAAGCCCATCAGCGCCCCCGATGGTGCTCGGTGCCGGTGGCGGCGGGTTGCTCGGCGACGCCGTCAAGCCAGGCATGGAAGCGGGTGCGGGGAATCAACCAGCGGCCACCCAGGCGGGTCGCCGGGATGGTGCCGTCGCGGACGAGGGCGTACGTGCTGCCAAGCGAGATGCCCAGCAGCTTGGCGACCTCGCGCACGGTGTAGGTGACCGGCTCGACGACGGTCGTCCCGCTACGAGGGACGAGCCGGACGACCGGAGCCGGGCGGGCGGTGGTGCTCATGACGGACACCGGCTGCGTCCACGGCGTTGCGTGGTACGCCGCCAAGCTTGGATCCACCATCACCGGCCTTGCCGTCGACGAGGGCAGGAAGCTCGGTGACGTCCTGACCGATGCCATCGGGATTACTGCACGGATGCATCCTGAGTGCGACCTGCACCACCCCGGCACTCCGTCAGCAACCACCGCGCTGATCCGGCTCACCGAAGACTCATTGCAGTACCTCGTGCTCGGTGACACGACGGTAATCGTGGAGACCACCGACGGCATCGAGGTCATCAACGACGACCGCGTCGACACGACCGCCCGGACGGAACGCGCTGAGGCCAACCGGTACCCGTTCGGCTCCGCGCAGAAGCAGGCCGCCCTGTTGCGGATGAAGCACGCCGAGCTGGCGCTGAGGAACCAACCCGGAGGATTCTGGGTCGCCGCGGCTGACCCCACCGTCGTCACGCACGCCCTCACCGGACACGTCCCGCTGACCGCAGTCCGACGGCTAGCGGTACTGACCGACGGTGCCGCACGACTGGTCACGATGTTCGACCTCCTCGACTGGCAAGGAGTGCTCGACGTCCTGGACCAGCACGGCCCGACCGAGCTGATCCGTCGGGTCCGAGCGATCGAGGCAGCCGACCCAACCGGCACCAAGTGGCCCCGCAACAAGGGCAGCGACGACGCAACGGCGGTCTACGCGCACTGACCGGCCGCCTGCCGGCAATGTGGTTCAAACTTTCTGTACGTCTTCAAGGCGGCCCTGAACGGGCCGCACGCGCCGCCGCCTGGGCGCGCGTCCGTCGCTCCGCTGGCGCTCCGACTCCGGCCACGCAACACGCCCGGCGGCTGGCGCGGAGAGCGGGTAGCCCGGTGGCCGCCGCATGACGACAGCAGCGTTGACCGGGTTGTGGTGGGCCGGCAGCCGGCCGGGCCGCGCGGCCACGAGCCCGCGCGGCGCAGGACAACGGACGCCGGCCGCGTCGGCGAGCTGGCGGCGGTCGCGGGGTTGCGGTTACTGCGCCTCCGGCGGGGGCGCTCCGGCTCCAGGATGGCCCGGGTCTGTCGGCGGGTTACGGTCCGTCGGTGGTTGCGGTAGGCCACCCCGCCTGCCATCGACCCGGGCAAGCCGAGCAGACCACCGCCCGACCCGCCAGCGTCCGAACCTGTGTCAAGGTCCGCTTGACATGGCGGGCCGGGCGGAGGCCCGCTCCCCGAATGGGCGGGTCGACGGCAGACGGGATGGCTTGGGCGCGCCTACGGAATCTGAACCGGAATCTCGACTACAGGTTGGAGTGGCTCCAGGACGGTGCCGTACTCCCTAAGCACCTGATCGTAAATCTGGGGGTCATTCCTATTGGTAACGGTGACCACGATCGCATATCGGACTGGGTCCGGACTGGCGGCGACTCCGCCACCCTCGCGCGGCACGTAGTGTATATCGAACGAGGGCTGGAAGAGTGACGTACCTCGGAATCTCTGACTCCTATGAAGAACCGTTTCCCACTTGTGCCCTCGCGAGCGCAGTTCGTTCTCCGAGGTGTAATCTTCGCGCTTGAAAAAGGGGGCCGATTTGGGCACTGTCCCATTACGACCGAAACGCTGAGCGTGCGGGCGAAAGGTGACGTCAAGTCCTGCGCGCGTATAGCTTCCTGGATCTTGCGGGTCAGTCTTAGTGGCATAGCAGATCGTTGCCGTAACGAATGTATCACCGCGCAGTTGCTCTGCCGGAAGAGGTATGGGAACCCGCAGTACCTGCGATGGCACCAGAGAGCCCTGATACACGACTCGAACGGAGCCTTCGGGACAGACGACTAGCGAAGAGACATCGTCGCCACAGCGGCCCCAACCGGTTTGTGCTGGACCGTCATCATGTCTCTCGGCTGTGTGAATCAGGAGCGTCTTGAGCGCCAGTGCACCGAGTTGCCGGCCGAAGTGGGCTCTAACACCCATAGCGAGCCGGAGCGCGGCAGGGCTCGCGAAGCTAGTGCCGAGTGTCGGCGCAGGGTCAGGAGCGTCGCTGAGGTAGGTGAAGAAGGGCTCTTGCGCACAGCCCCCGAATGCCATGACATCTGGCTTCACGATTCCAGGCCGGCGGCCAGGTCCAACGCAGCTATAGCTTGCTCTTGCCCAACCTGCCCGACTGCTGTCAGCCGCTCCAACGCTCAGAGCATTAACAGCATCGCTAGGTACCTGGATTCGGGCGTTGCCAGAAGCATGATCCAGTTCGCCGTCGTTCCCCACTGCGACCGTGGCAAGTACGTTGCCAGAGGCAAGGTGCTCATCCAGAACAGCAGTCCAGGTGTGCACCTCGTCGTCTTCAATCGGTCCAGAGGGGCCGAGGCTTAGATTAACGAACTCGTACTTGCCTCGCGCAAGAATCGCGTTTATGCGCTGGAGAACGTCATACAGCTCTACATCGATAACGCCGCTCTCGCGGTCCAGCACCCTATGGTTGTGTACCATCCCAAAAGGGCGAGGCGCAGGTTCGCCGGGCACGAGAGAGCCGAAAAGCGTGGCAGAGGTTACTTGGGTGCCGTGCTGGACGTAATCCGGTTCGGCCTGTAGGAGATCTGGACTCTCGATGCCCGAAGACCACCTTGACAGAACGCTGTCTTTCGCCAACCCGCCGTCGAGGACTGCCGCCACCAGCTCCGGGTCAACGGGATCTTCCTCCGGAGGAGGACAAGGCGCACCGGCTACCGACCGGACCGACCGCTCGATCGGGTGAACGACGCGAAGGCGAGGAATGGGACGTACGACTCGCAAGAAGGAGAACTGGGCTAATCTTGAAAGCGCTTGCGGGGTAGCCGTGATCGGTAGATAGCAGAGTCCGCCTGCGTAAAGCACCCGTGCTAGGTCTGCTTCGGCGCCAATCGCTAGGGCGTATTCCTCAAACGCCTCAGCTACATATCGCGGAGACTGAAGGCCAAACCCATGGAGAACAGCCTCGTACACCCGCTCGCGACCTTGCTTAAGGCTCCCAACACGTATACGGTCATCTTGGTCCGGACTTCGTACAACTTCTATGCGTCTAATTTCGACCGCTGCGGGTTCGTCCGGATTTATGCTGCGGACAAGCCGCGCCCATTCCTCGAAGTCGTCTCTCTGTCCCGCAACATATAACTCGTTGGTGGGCATACGCTCGTTCCCCTCAGACTTGGAGACCGAGGGGACCACAGTGACAGGCCTGCTGCCGACGGCGCGAAGGCCGAAGCTCCCAAGAAGGCTTCTAGGGAAATACGATTTGGCGGTAAAGCTTGGGTGCATCGTGATGATGCCGACAGCTTGGTTTCCCGGACACGCGATCCTGGGCAGGTTTGAGAGCTCAGTAGCAGTCCGGTCGATCTCCGGTGCAAGCCTGTCTAGTGCCTCCGCGAGCGTGTATGGGAGTTCCGCTGCCCCGCCCCGTGGTGGTCGAGCAACGGGACCAGCGAGTCTCTCCCCATGCCCCAGTAGGAATCGAGGCTCCTCTGGCACTCTGCCCCCTTATTCTGAGTGACTTCTGATCCGCTTCCTGATGGTGTCGCGACTCACCCCGGTAAGATCGTGCGCTCTCCGCTGAGATAGGCCTCTATCCAACACGAGGCCAACGGCAACGTCAATACGCTTCTGTGTCGGAAGATCTCGAAGTCGGCTTGCCAGGGCGATCTCTAGCTGTTCTGTAACGGTAGTGTCCGAAATGACGGCTCTACGCTTTACGTTAAGAATCAACCGTTCAACGTCGCTGAATGAGAACCCTTCGAGTGTCTGCGCAAGTCCCGTAAGAAGCTCGACATCTATCGGCTCGCTAGAGAGAAGCTGCGCGAGAGACAGCATAATCGAGGCATGGTCTGGAAGCGTGAAATTAACGACGTTGTCGAACCGTCGCCAAACTGCCGGATCTAGAAGGTCTGGGTGATTCGTGGCGGCAAGTAGCAATGATGTCTCTGGCCAGTCGTCGATTTCTTGAAGCAGGACAGTGACTAAGCGCTTAAGCTCCCCGATTTCGGTTGCGTCATCTCGCCTTTTTGCTACAGCGTCGAGTTCATCCAAAAGAAGGACACACGGAGCGGCTTTCGCGTAGTCAAGGACGCGGCGAACATTTACTCCAGTGCGACCAAGGAGGCTGCTCATAACCGCCGAAAGGTCAAGCACCAGTAGCGGTAGGGCTAGTTCCGATGCAAGCCAGCGAGCCGCGAGCGTCTTACCTACGCCTGGGGGGCCCACAAAAAGGCCTGTTCGGCTTGGCGCGAGGCCTGCCCGGGTCAAGCGAGCCAGATGCTGTCGTTCGTCTCGTATGGCAATCAACCGGTCATGAACGCTCGCGCCGAAGATGGGTTGGATCTCAAGGCTGGCTACGTCGTGTCTCACCAAGGGCAGCCTGCTGTCGAGGTCAACGGGAGCTGGAGCGCCGGATGCCGAGCGGAGTGGAGCATCGCGCCGTGGCGCTTCGCGCAGCAACCCGATCAGGCGCTGGCCAAGTTCCGGCTTAAGCCGACCGTAGCGGCGCGCGAGGCGTTGCACGTACGTCTGTATGTCCTGCTCACGTCCACTGAGAGCCAGACGAGCCAGGTGGACTATATCGTCACCGACGTTGGTCAGCTCGTCCGGAGGAAGGAGGGGAGAAGTAGCTGCCACAACAAGATCCTAGAGCAGCTTGGACTAGATTCAAAGACGGCGCGCCAAAGTAGTCCACCTTACGCTCGGCCATGTGATGCAGGGCGAGGGGGTCTGAGCTACGGGTTGGCGCTCGCTAAGGCCGGGACGACAGGCTGCGGCAAGCCACCGACGTTTGCTCCAGGTTGGGAACCGTTTGCGCCCTGCGGCACACTCGACAAGTAGCCAACCGTCGACGGGCTTGAGAGGCTGGCCTCATGCCACCCCCTAGGGTCTACCGTGCGGTCGGCGCGAACCGCATCACATGCTGGTTGCCGTACGAGGGAGGGTCCAACCGAGCGTGGATCCACGAGGTCCTCGGCTCCCGGATCCGACCCGAGTACAACCGTGAGACGCGGCAGTGGGAGGTCGCCCGGAACCATCTTCTGCCTCTCGTGGATGCACTAGCTGATCGGTTCGGCGAGGTGGACATCCTCCTTGAGTACTCCACCACACAGAAGTGCGACCGCCGGTGCCGAGATGCTGAAGGAGACGACTGCGAATGCTCCTGCCTCGGTGAGCATCACGCTGGCGGCATGTACATGCAGGGCTGGATCCAGGTCGGGCAGACAACGTTGATCCAGCCCGGCAGGAAGTTGAGGCATATGCGGGTTGTGCGGCGATGACCTCCGACCTCTGGCTCCGCGCACTCGGTGGCAGGTGCCCGACAGCAACGCTGACAGCAGCCGGCATGGACGAAGGCGCCCTTCGGCGGAAGCGTGCGGAAGGTCGCCCGAGGTAGCGAACGCGGACAGACGACGCCGGACGATCCGCACAGGTCTCGTAAGCGAGACGTCAAGCAGCGAGGCAGCCAGAAGGCAGCGTAAGCGTCGGTATCGGTCCGCCCCGAACACGAACCGACGACGTCCGGCACCTGCTCGCCGACGCGGACCGCCACCAGTTGGCACGGGCTGACAGCTTGAGACCGCATCCCCCCGACGGGGGTCGTCCCTTTGGGCGGGGTTGTTCCGATGCTCAGGCCGTTCCCGATCCTGCCGGTGCCCGGCCTCATCCTGTGGCGTTTCCTCGGTCAGCGGCAGCAGAGCCGTCGAAGGCCGTCAGCACACGGGTGGTGTGGTCCTCCAAATCGGCCGGGCCGCCTCAACACCAGGGGTCGCCCGGGGCGCAGGTGGCAGCCGCCCAGCTCACCACCAACAGATGGACGAGGAGAAAAGCCGGGACGGCAAATACGGTCGCCAGCCAGGCACCCGGCGATCGCCAGACCGCGACCGCGTTGCCCAGTCGACTTGATCTGCCTCAGTCCACGACGCCTACGGCAACCGCGCATCCGCCCAGCAGGAGCGCAGGGAGTAGAGCTCCGATCGGCAGGTCTGTCAGCTCAGCGAGGCCCGCGCTGACGTACAGCAGCGGAGCCAGACCCATGCAGCAGGCCACGATCGCCAAGGGGTTGTACCTTCGCTGGCTTTCGGAGAGCTGTCCGGCCATCGCACGCATCACCTTCTCTTCGCCGCTCGGAGGCTTCTGGGTGCGCTCTGGTTAGCGGATCACCGCTCGGGCGGGTCTGCTGATCGGTTCGAAGCAGACCAGGGCCCGACCTCGGCGATCAGTCACCACCCAGGGGTGGCCGACGTACGTGTGCTGCCGGTACGACTCGGACGGCCGGAGTACGGCGTACTGCCTGCGGTGCCCGCGGTGGTCCAGCCAGTAGATGATCACCGAACGTGATCGAAGGTTGACGAACTCGATGTTGGTCTCGGCGCCGCCGTTGACCGAGCGCAGCCCGTCCTCCCGCCAGGCGGGCAGGGGGGTCAGGTACTCCGGCTCGGGTGGGCGGGTGGTGGGCGGTGGATCTGCCGACCGGCTCGGCGAGGGGCTGGGTCGAGTGCTCGGCGTGGCCGGCAGGCCCGGAGTGCTGGCGTGGGAGGCCGACGGCGACGGTGACGGCGTCGCGCGGCGGCTGAGTTGCGGGCGGGAGGACGACACTCCGCCGACGGACGACGAAGCGGCCGGGGCGGACGGCGGGAGCGGTCCGGCGGACGCGACTCCGTCCCAGTTGGACCCGGGTGCGGCGGGAGGCGGAGGTATCCAGTCCGAGGGTACGTCCGGGGCCGCGACCGTGGGTGGCTCGGTCGACGGCCAGAGCACGGTGAGCATGAGGCCGAGCACGGCGGCGGCGAGGCCGGCCAGCATCAACCGGTGCGACGTCCGGCCGGGGGCGTGGTGGGCCGGTGCGGAGGCGATTGCGGGCTCCTGCACGGGCGGGAGCGGTGTCACCGGCCGGCCGTCGTCGGCGCTCGGCGCCGGTGGCAGCGCGGGTGGAACCGGGCGTGCCGGCAGCGCGAGCTGCCTGGCACGGGAACGTGGGTCGAACAGCCACGGACCGACCCGCAGCCTCGGCTCGACACGGGCATGTTCATCATCTGGCGACTGCTTCATGACCTCGATCCGGCGAGGAACGCCGTTCCGCCGACGGCACAGGACGTCGATTATGCGTGGTGCGCGTCACGTCCCGCCATGGCTGGTGCGGGTCGAGATGGGCGCGATGTGTGGCCCGTCCGCATAACAGATCAACGACGGTCGTGGGGTTTGTCCACAGAGCGGTTCGTTGTCCACAGGCCAGCCGGTCGGGGCGGCGTTCGGGGCGGCCGCGGCGGCAGGGTTCGACGCAGTGAACCCGCGCCGACTGGTTGGAGGCCGCGATGCCACCTCGTACGTCCGTCCCGCCGCACCAGCGTCTGCCGCTGGTCGTGACCTCGGACGGCGACCTGCTCGACGACCTGCTCCGGCTTGCTGCCGCGGGTGGCGTCGAGGTCGAGGTCGCGGCCGATCCGGCCGCCGCCCGCACCCGCTGGCGACCGGCCCCGCTTGTCCTCGTCGGCAGCGACCAGGCCCAACCCTGTCTACGGGCACGTCTGCCCCGGCGGCCCCGACTGGTCCTGGTGGGGCGGTCCGACGACGTCGAGTCCGGTTGGCAGGTGGCCGACCTGCTCGGCGCCGAACACGTCGCCGTGCTGCCGGCCGCCGAGCCCTGGCTGGTGGACCGGTTCGCTGACTGCGGAGGCGAGGGATCGGCCGCGGCCCAGGCCCGGTTGGTCGCCCTGGTCGGGGGTCGGGGCGGAGCCGGCGCAAGCATCCTCGCCGGTGGCCTCGCCGTCACCGCCGCCCGGGCACAGCTGCGCACCCTGCTGCTCGATGCCGACCCGCTCGGCGGTGGCCTAGATCTGGTGCTCGGTTGGGAGCAGATGGAAGGGCTGCGTTGGCCGGCCCTGACCGGGGCCGACGGGCGGGTCGACGCACCTGCCCTGGTGCGGGCGTTACCCAGCCGGGGCGATCTGGTGGTGCTCTCCTGGGACCGTGGCGAGCTGATCGCCGTGCCGGCCGAGGCGGTGGCCGCCACTCTGGACGCCGCCCGGCGAAGCCGGGACTTCGTGGTGGTGGACCTGCCCCGTCAACTCGACGATGCGGCGGTGACGGCTCTTCAGTCGGTCGACCGGGCGTACGTGGTGGTACCCGCCGAGTTGCGGGCGACCGCCGCCGCGGCCCGGGTGGTCACCGCGGCGGCCCCGCACTGTTCCGACCTGTCCGTGATAGTCCGAGGTCCCGCCCCAGGCAGACTGCGTGCCACCGAGGTTGCCAGGGCGCTCGGCCTGCCGCTGGCGGGTTGCCTGCGGCCCGAGCCCGGGTTGTGCCGGGGGCTTGAGCGGGGCGAGGCCCCGGCGGCCGGTGGACGCGGGCCGCTGGCTGAGCTCTGCCAGCGGATCGTCACCGAGCTCACCGGCCGGCCGGCGGCGGGTGCGGCATGACCGGGGAGAACCTCGCTGCCCGGGTACGGCAGCGGATCGCCGCCACCACGTCGCCGGTCACCCCGGCTGCGATCGTCTCCGCCGTACGCGCCGAACCCGACGCCGCCGTACTCGGTGACAACGCTCTGCTGCGGATCGCCGACCAGGTACGCGACGACCTGGTGGGTGCCGGCCCTCTCGCCGCGTTGCTGGCCGACTCCGAGGTTACGGACGTGCTGGTCAACGGGGCTCGCGTCTGGGTCGACCGTGGGCAGGGGCTGTACCAGGTCCCAGTGCCCGTGGGCACCCCGGACGACGTACGTCGACTCGCGCAGCGGCTCGCGGCCGGGGCCGGTCGTCGGCTGGACGACGGTTCGCCGTGCGTCGACGCCAGGCTGGCCGACGGGACGCGTCTGCACGCGGTGCTGCCGCCGGTGGCGACCGACGGGCCCTACCTGTCGCTGCGTACCTTCCGGCAGCGACCGTTCACCCTGGACGAACTGGTGACCCAGGGTGCGGTGGCCCGGCCGGTGGCGCCGGTGCTCGCCGCCGTGGTGGCGGCCCGCCTCGCCTACCTCGTGATCGGTGGCACCGGCTCCGGCAAGACGACCCTGTTGAACACGTTGCTCGGGCTGGTGCCGACCACCGAGCGGATCGTGCTGGTCGAGGATGCCGCCGAACTGCGGCCGGTGCATCCGCACGTGGTGGGCCTGCAGACCCGTACGGCCAACGTGGAGGGATCGGGTGCCGTCGGCCTCAGCGAACTCGTCCGGCAGGCGCTGCGGATGCGGCCGGACCGGCTGGTGGTCGGCGAGTGCCGGGGCGCAGAGGTGGTCGACCTCCTCGCCGCCCTCAACACCGGGCACGAGGGGGGTGCGGGGACGCTGCACGCCAACACCCCGACGGACGTACCGGCCCGGCTGGAGGCGCTCGGTCTGCTCGGCGGGCTGCCGCGTCCAGCGTTGCACGCCCAGGTGGCGGCCGCCCTCCAGGTGGTGTTCCAGATCCGCCGTACGCCCCAGGGCCGCGTGCTGGAGTCGATCTGTCTGCTGCTGCCGGAGGGGCCGGACCGGCTCGTCACCGCCGTCCCCGCGTGGATCCGTGGCCGAGGGCTCGGCCTGGCGGGCCGGGCGCTCGGCACGCTGATCCGGGGCCGAGACGTGCCGGTACCGCCGATCCTGTGCGAGCCGTGGCCCGGATCGGCGGTGCCGTCATGAGTGGCGGGTGGTGGTGGGCGCTGTCGGTGCTGGTGACAGTGCTGGCATACCGGCTTCGTGGTCGGTTGGTGCCGAGGTGGGCCGCAGCCAGCCGGAAGGTGGCCGACGATCCACTGGTCACCTGGGTTGTCGCCCTTCGCGAGGCGGGCGGTCAGCGTGACGGCGAGGGGCCGCAGAGCCTGCGACCGACCGGTGTCGGATGGCCGGCGGTGACCGGCGCCTCCACCGCGTCCGGTTTCAACGACGCGCAGGTGGGGGCACCGTCGGCTCGGCAGAACGAGCCGCCGGCGCAGACTGCGCGGCGCGTCGTGCCGAATACCGTCGGCCGGGGAAGCGCCCCGGCGGGCAGCAACCCGCTGGCCCGGTTCGACCCGCCGGTCGGGTCGGCCTGCACGGTGCGTCGTCCGGCCGGCGTACACCTGCCGGTGCGGGTGCCCGAATCAGCGACCGCGTCGGTCGCGGCCCGCCCGTCGGGACCACCGGCCTCCCCGACCGCGTCTTCCGCTGCCGGGCCGCCCACGGCACCTACCGCCTCCCGCCCGCCGGGGCCGCGAGGAAGCCGGCGGCCGAACCGGCCCGGCGGCATCACCGGTGGTGCCGTGCCGGGATCAGCACCGGGCGTGGCGGTGTCGGCGGTACGGACGGAAGGTACGTCGGCAGCAACCGGGGATCGGATCGTCGCAAGCGGAACCGGCCACCAGGAGCAGACCGGTCACCGCGTACCGAGGGCGAGTGGACCGACAGCGCGGCTGGCGACGGCACGACGCGTCCTGTTGCTGACCTGCCTGCTCGGCGCGGGGGTCGGTGGGTTGCTCGCCGGTCCGGTGGCGGCCGCGGCACTGGCCGGCTACGGCGGGCTGGGCGTGCGGGCGATGCTCCGCCGAGCAACAGCGGGTCGGGCTGTCCGGGACCGGCGGGAGCGGCTGGACCAGCTGTGCGCTCTCGCCGCGGACCTGCGGGTCGGCCTACCGGTGCCGGTTGCCGCCGCCGTGCTGACCGGCCCATGCCCGCCGGGCACCCCGGCACGACCCCAGCCGGCCCGGACAGCCGACGTCGTCACCGTCATCGGCCGGCCCGTCGGAAGCGTGCACGGCCGGCCGGGCGAACCCGCAGCCGGAGCCGTCGAAGACCGCCTCGGGCGGCTGGCCGGAGCCGCGGTACGACTCGCGGAGCGAACCGGGGCGCCGCTGGCCGAACTGGTCGAGCGGATCGAAGCCGACGCTCGGTCGACGGACCGTGGGCTGGCCGCAGCCGCGGCTCAGGCGTCCGGGGCACGGGCCACCGCCTGGTTGCTGGCTGCCCTGCCTCTGGGCGGGATCGGCCTCGGTTACGGGATCGGGGTGGATCCCCTCCGGGTGCTGCTGCACACCCCGGTCGGCGGCGGTTGCGCGATCGCGGCGGTGGGACTCCAGGTGGTTGGGCTGCTCTGGGCGGAACGTCTCGCGGTCACCCCGAGCGGGGACAGCTGATGTCCGGGTCGACCCTGCTCGTGGGTTCGCTGGCCGGTGCCGCCCTGATCGTCGTGATCGTGATCCACCGTTACCGGCCCCGGCGTCGGCTGCGGCGGCTGTCCCGCCGGACACCACCGGTCGACCAGCAGGAACAGCTTGACAGCAGCCTGCGCCCGAGCGACCCGGCCGGGCGATCGGGTGATGTCCCGTCACGGGCGGCGGCAGCACGGCGGCCGGACCTGGTTCGGCTCGCCGCCGGGCTGTCGGGCCTGGCGGTGGCGGTACTGGTCGAGGGCTGGCCCGGTGTGGTGGCGGCGCTGCCCACGGTGGTGCTGCTCGACCGGCTGCTCCGGCGGATCGAGCCGCCGGACGTGCGCCGTCGTCGGCTGCGGGCCGCCGCCGACCTGCCACTCGCCGCCGATCTGCTGGCGGCGGCGCTGCGGGCTGGATCGCCCGTGGAACGTTCGGTGCTCGCGGTGGCCGACGCGCTCGGCGGCCCGCTGGGCCGACAGCTCGCCCGGGTCGGCCGAACGCTGCAACTCGGCGGCGGGCCGCAGGAGGCGTGGGCACATCTGGCCGCGGTGCCGGGAGCCCACCGCGTCGCCACCGCCGCCATCCGTTCGGCGAGCAGTGGCGCGGCCCTGGCCGGAGCGCTCACCCGGCTCGCCGACGACCTGAGGGTGGACCGGGCCACCGCGCTTGAGGCGGCCGCCCGCCGCGCGGGCGTGCTGATCGTGCTGCCGCTGGGCCTGTGCTTCCTACCTGCCTTCATTCTCGCCGGCCTGGTGCCGGTGATCGTCGCCGTCCTCGGCGACGTGCTCTGACCCCATCGAGAAAGGACGAACACGTGCGCAGAATCCTCGCCCGCCTTCGCGGGGACGCCGGAATGAACACCGCGGAGTACGCGGTGGGAACGCTCGCCGCGGTGGCCTTCGGAGGTGTCCTGCTCAAGGTGCTGACCTCCGACGGTGTGCAGTCCGCGTTGACCGCCGTCATCGACCGGGCACTGAAGTGACCGGGCGCCGGCCGGCCGGTCGCGACCGGGGATCGTTCACGGCCGAGATGGCGGCCGGCCTGCCGGCGCTGGTGCTGCTCCTGCTCACGGGGCTGACCACTATCAACGCGGTCAGCACCAAGGCGGCGTGCCTGGACGCGGCCCGGGAGGCGGCACTCGCCGCCTCCCGGGGCGAGCCGGGCGTCGCCGCGGGACGTCGGCAGGCACCTCCGGCGGGCGCGGAGGTCACCGTCGTGCTGGAGGGCGACCTGGTCCGGGCGACGGTCCGGGCACCGGTACGGGTTCTCGGCGGCAACCTTCCTGCGACCACCGTGCTGGGTGTGGCTGTGGCGGTCGCCGAGCCGGGCGCACCGGAGCCGCAGCCATGAAAGCCATCCGAGGCTGGGGTGCCCACGCTGTTGGCCAGGACCCGGGCCAGGACCGTGACCAGGGCCAAGGCGAGGGCCGGGGTCGGGGCCAAGGTCAGGGCCAGGGGGAGGGTCGGAGTCAGGGCGAGGGTCGCGACCACGGCGAGGGCCGGGGTCGGGGCCAAGGGCGGGGCCGGGGCGCGGGCGGGGGATTGGGCGAGGGGCCGGAGCGTGGCGGGGCCACCATCTGCCTGCTGGCGGTCGGGCTGGTGTTCGTGCTGGGGGGCGTCTCCTGGGCCGGGGTCGGTGCGGCCCGAGTGGCGCGCCAACAGGCCCGCGTCGCCGCCGACTTCGGTGCCCTGGCGGGCGCGGCTCTGGCCCTTCAGGACGAGGAGGCGGCGTGCGCTCGGGCTGCGGAAATCGTCTCCGCGAACGGCGCCCGGCTGGCCTGGTGCCAGCTTGACGGGCTCGACGTCCTGGTCACGGCCGAGTTGACGATGGAACCATTGCCTGGGTTGCGACGGGTTGCCACGGCAACCTCCCGAGCCGGCCCACTCCGCGGCTGACCCCGCCAACCCGAGCCGCCTTGTCGCTGAAGATCTTGGTACGAAACCGCTCCTCCAGGGGCGGTTTCGTACCAAGATCGATGAGTGGTTCGCTGCGAGCGGAGCCGCTCCTAGCGGAGTCGGTCAGCGGCCCTGGAGGGCGTCCAGGGCGACGGCCATGGCGATCACCAGGCGCCGGTCGATCTGCGGGTGCTGAATCTCGACGACGTAGCGGTCGCGCAGGCCCCACTTCTTGATGACGGAGAAGACGGGCTGGCCGCCCGCGACGAAGTCGAAGTGGTACGGCAGCCAGGACAGCGAGTCGACGAACCGGCGGAGCAGCGCCACCGGCATGCTGCGCTCCTGACCGGTGATGTTGGGCAGGCCGGCCTGCTCGACGTGCCAGGTCGAGCGGAGCAGGGACTGCGCGAAGTCCTTGCGGAACAGGCCGATCGGGGTACCGGCGTGGTCGGTGACGTCGTACGTGGCGCCGAGGTCGAGGCGCTGGCGTGCCTTGAAGCCGAGCAGCGGCTGCTGCTTGGAGTCGTCGGTGTAGATCGTCACCTGCTCCTTGAAGGCGAGCCGCTTCTGCTGGGCGAACGCCAGCAGCCCACCCTCGGAGCCGTCCGGTGCGACACTGTGCACCTCGTACTGGTTGACCATGAAACGCACCCGCTGGCGGATGTGGAACTGCTGCTGCGCCTGCAAGCTGTCGAGCTGCATGAGAACTCCTCAACTGTGATGCGCCGGAGTGTCGCACAGCCTGGCAACGGGTGCGTCTCCGGAGCGTCCGTCAGCGGATGCCGTCGACGGTCGCGCGGTGCGTCAGGGTGGTCAACAACTGCTGGATGGTGCGCAGCCGTTCGTTGATCTGATCCAGCCGCTCGGCCTGCGCCAGGGTGGCGAGCGCGCTTCCCAGCGCGATCTGCTGGTTGATGTCGAGCTTCTCCTGGTCGATGGTGTAGAGCAGGTCGACGGTCTCGGCGATGGTGTCGGCCACGGCCTCTCCTCCATGCTGGCAAGGACAACGAACGGCAAGCACGGCGCTCGATGGAAGCGCTCCCATAATCATTGCCCGCCACTGGCGGTTTTCATACCCGGCCGATCACTCGGGCAAATTGGCGAGCACCACGTCAAGCACCCGGATCGCCTCGGGCTTGGACAGCGGGTTGTTGCCGTTGCCGCACTTGGGTGACTGCACGCAGGACGGACAACCGGCCTCGCAACCGCACTCGGCTATCGCGTCACGGGTGGCCCGCAGCCAGGACGCCGCCATGCCGTACGCCCGCTCCGCGAAGCCCGCACCCCCCGGATGGCCGTCGTAGACGAAGACGGTCGGTGCCTCGGTGTCCGGGTGCATCGCGGTGCTGAGCCCGCCGATGTCCCACCGGTCACAGGTGGCGACCAGCGGCAGCAGTCCGATGGCGGCGTGCTCTGCGGCGTGCAGCGCTCCTGGTGCGTCGGCCGGATCCACGCCGGCGGCGATCAGCGACTCCGGGGAGAGGGTGAACCAGACCGCGACGGTACGCAGCTCGCGCGCCGGCAGGTCCAGTGGACGGGTGTCGATCACCTCGCCGGTGGCGATCCGCCGTCGCTGGTAGGAGACCACCTGGCTGGTCACGTCCACCTCGCCGAGGAAGAGCCCGACCGGGCCGGCGTCGACGTAGGAACGCACCGACACCACCGACAGTGAGGTGACGTCACGGGCGTGGGTGGACCAGTCCGGTTCCTCGGGGTGCACCAGCGCGCATCCGTCGTCGAGATCGAGCGAGTCGACCACGTACGACACGCCCTGATGCAGGTAGACCGCGCCGGGGTGGAGCAGGAAGTGCGACGAGCCGCCGTCGACGGTGCCGAGCAGCCGGCCGGTCGCTGCCTCCACCACGCAGACCGGGGTACCGCCCTCGCCGCGCAGGTCCACCTGGGGCCGTTCCCGATGCCGCCAGTACCAGCCGGTCGGGCGCTTTCGCAACGCACCCGCCTCGACCAGCGTCTCCACCGCCTCCTTGGCACCGTCACCGAAGAGTTCCAGGTCGGCCTCGGTCAACGGTGCCTCGGCCGCCGCGCAGGCCAGTTGGGGGCCGAGGACGTACGCGTTGGCCGGGTCGAGCACGGTGGCCTCCACCGGCGCGCCGAAGACCGCCTCCGGATGGTGGACCAGGTAGGTGTCCAGCGGGTCGTCCCGGGCCACCAGCACCGCGAGGGCCTCCTGGCCGGAGCGCCCCGCCCGGCCGGCCTGCTGCCACAGCGATGCCCGGGTGCCCGGATATCCGCAGATCACGACCGCGTCCAGCCCGATCAGGTCGACGCCCAGCTCAAGGGCGTTGGTCGAGGCCAGGCCCAGCAGTTCGCCGTGCAGCAGCGCCCGCTCCAGTTCGCGGCGCTCCTCGCGTAGGTAGCCGGCCCGGTACGCGGCTACCCGGTCGCCGAGCCCCGGCACCGCGTCGTCGAGGCTCCGCCGGGCGCTGGTCGCCACCACCTCGGCGCCCCGTCGGGAGCGGACGAAGGCCAACGTGCGTACCCCGGCGGCGACGGTGTCGGCGAGCAGGTCGGCGGTCTCCCGCAGCGCCGACCGGCGGACCTGGGTGAGATCGGACCCCGCGGCCGGGTCCCCGGTCGGGGACGGGACACCGGAAAACGGCCCCGGCGGCCCGGTGGTGAGCCGTCGGTCCGCCTGTGCCGGATCGGCGGAGGGCTCTTTACGCGGCCCCGCCTGTTCCGATGGCAGCCGCCGATCCGCCTGTGCCGGATCGGCGGAGGGCTCCTCACGCGGCTCCGGCGGGCCCGGGGTGAGTCGCCGATCCACCTGCGCGGCGGTGAACGGTGGCGGCGTGGTGCCGGAGGCGGAGGTGCTCGGCTCCGGGGGCAGCAGCGGCGGCTCCCAGAGGGCGAAGGTCACCCCGGCCCGCGGCGAGGTGTCCTCGGTGACGGCCGACACCGGCAGGCCGGTCAGCCGCCCGGCCGCCGCGGCCGGGTCGCCCGACGTCGCCGACGCCAGCACGAACGTCGGCCCCCCGGCGCGTCCGTACCGGGCGCACTGTCTGCGCAGCCGGCGCAGCACGTGCGCGACGTGCGAGCCGAACACGCCCCGGTAGACGTGGCACTCGTCGACCACCACGTACGCCAGCCGGCGCAGGAAACCGGACCACTGGGCATGGCCGGGCAGGATGCCGTGGTGCAGCATGTCGGGGTTGGTCAGCACGAACCGGGAATGCCGCCGGATCCACTCCCGCTCGGCGCGCGGGGTGTCGCCGTCGTAGCAGGCCGGGCGTACGCCCTCGATCTCCAGCGCGGCGATGGCGCGCAACTGGTCGGCGGCGAGCGCCTTGGTCGGTGCCAGGTAGAGCACGGTGGCGCGCGGGTCGGCCAGCAGCGTGGCCAGCGCCGGCAGTTGGTACGCCATCGACTTGCCGGACGCGGTGCCGGTGGCGACCACCACATGCCGGCGGTCGTACGCCAGACCGGCCGCCTCGGCCTGGTGCCGCCAGGGTGCCGCCACCCCGCGCCGTGCGTACGCCGCGCGGAGTTCCTCCGGTGCCCAGGACGGCCACGGCGCCGGCACTCCGGCCCGGGGCGGTACCCGCTCGACGTGGGTGACCGGGTCGGCAGGGTGCCGCTGGCGTAGCCGACGCAGCAGTTCCCCCGGCGCCGCGACCGGCGGGCCGGCCGGGACGGCGCCCTGCGGTCGCTCGGGGCCGCTGCCGGCGGATACGGTGGCTGCCGAGGTCACGTCCTGCACTCTCGCACTGGTGTTCGGAAATCGGAAATCGGCGTGCCGGGTACGAGTGGGCCGACCCCGGTGAGTCGTCGGCCCGACCACGGGGTAGTGGTTAGATGCCTGGAGAGTTTACGGCTGCCCGAGGGAGGATCGATGGAGCTGTCACTGGCGACCCGTACCGTGGGTGAGCACACGGTGCTCGAGGTCGGCGGTGAGGTGGACGTCTACACCGCCCCCCGGCTACGCGAACGGCTCCTGGAACTGATCGACGCCGGGGCCCGGCACGTGGTGGTCGACCTGGGTCGGGTGGACTTCCTCGACTCCACCGGGCTGGGTGTGCTGGTCGGCGCGCTCAAGCGGCTGCGCACCGCGGACGGCACCTTCGCCCTGGTCTGTGACAAGGAGCCGTTGCTCAAGATCTTCCGGATCACCGCGCTGGACCAGGTGTTTCCGCTGTATCCGACGGTCGAAGCGGCGACCGGCGCCGGCCAGTGATGGCCACCGTCCGGCTCTCCTTCTCGCCCGCGCCGGTGCACGTGCGCACCGCCCGCCTGGTGGGCGTCGCGGTGGCCCGGCGGGCGGGGGTTCGGGAGGACCTGCTCGACGAGGTCCGGCTGGCCATCGGCGAGGCATGCACCCGTGCGGTCGCCCTGCACCGTCAGTACGGCGTCGCCGAGCCGGTGCTGGTGGAGATGTCCGACTCGGGGGCGTACTCGGTGCGGGTGGTGGACCGGGCGCCGATCGAGGCGAGCATCGGTCTGGCCGCGCTCGACGCCGACCAGTTGGCCAACGAGTCGCTGAACGAGGACGACCTGACCACCGGTGTCGGCTTCGCTCTGCTCGCCGGATTCGTGGAGGACCTTCAGGTCCGTCCCGTCGACGAGGGCATCGGCACCGAGGTGCGGATGGTCTGGCCGGTCAACCGCTGAGCCTGCCGGCGACCCGCCGCCGTGATCGTGGCGGCGATCATCGCCGCGACCATGGACCGGGCCCTATATCAGATTTCGGTTCATAACACAGCGACGGAGATCATCCAGACCCGCCGCCACCTCGGTGTGACCTCGAACACTGGGGACGGCTAGAGTACGCGGGTTGTCAGCAAGTGATCCACCCGGCGGCCAGCACAGATGGCGGAGTCGCAGGTTCGTCAGGGGTGGGTCGGCGCGCTTGCGAATTCGCATACAGGCGCCGGGCGGTGCGTCTCCACCGGCCGGCGCGTTGTTCGGCACAGGAGGACACAGATGTCCGACAGCTTGGCCGCCGAAGGCGGCGGCGCCGCCGAGGTAGGCGGCGCGATCTCCCTCACCGGAGCCAATGTCACGTACGTCGTCATCGCCGCGGTGATCGCGCTGGTCGCGCTCGCCTTCGCCGCCGCCTTGACGAAGGCCGTTCTGGCGGCCGGCAAGGGCACCACCAACATGCAGGAGATCTCCGGGGCTGTTCAGGAGGGCGCCTCGGCCTACCTGCTCCGGCAGTTCCGGACCCTGGCGATCTTCGTGGTGATCGCCGTGGTCCTGCTGTTCCTGCTGCCGGTGCACCAGACCGAGGGCAGCGAGACCGCCGTGAAGATCGGTCGTTCGCTCTTCTTCGTGGTCGGCGCCGGGTTCAGCGCCTTCATCGGCGGCGCTGGCATGTGGCTGGCCACCCGGGCGAACCTGCGGGTGGCGGCCGCCGCCCGGGAGCGCGAAGGCGGCCGGGAGTCGGCCATGAAGATCGCGTTCCGGACCGGTGGCGTGGTCGGCTTCCTCACCGTCGGCCTCGGTCTCTTCGGTGCCGCACTGGTCGTGCTGATCTTCCGGGGTGACGCGCCGACGGTGCTGGAGGGCTTCGGCTTCGGCGCCGCGCTGCTGGCCATGTTCATGCGGGTCGGCGGCGGCATCTTCACCAAGGCCGCCGACGTCGGCGCCGACCTGGTCGGCAAGGTCGAGCAGGGCATCCCCGAGGACGACCCGCGCAACGCCGCCACCATCGCCGACAACGTCGGCGACAACGTCGGTGACTGCGCCGGCATGGCCGCCGACCTCTTCGAGTCGTACGCGGTCACCCTGGTCGCCGCGCTGATCCTGGGCCGGGCCGCCTTCGGCACCGACGGCCTGGTGCTGCCGCTGATCATCTCCACGATCGGTGTGCTGGTCGCCATCATCGGTGTCTTCATCACCCGGCTGCGCGCCTCCGACCGCAACGGCCTGACCGCGATCAACCGGGCCTTCTACCTCTCCGCGGTGATCTCGGCGGTGCTGGTCGCGGTGGCCTCGATGGCCTACCTCCAGCCGTCCTGGGCGGCCCAGCTCGGCGACGACTGGCGGACCACGCTGGGCGTGACCGGCGGGGACCCGCTCTTCGGCCCGCGCGGTGTGGTCATCGGCGCGGTGATCATCGGTATCGTGCTCGCCGCCGCCATCCAGGCGCTGACCGGCTACTTCACCGAGACCAACCGTCGCCCGGTGCAGGACATCGGCAAGAGCTCCCAGACCGGCCCGGCGACCGTCATCCTCGCCGGCATCAGTGTCGGCCTGGAGTCGGCGGTCTACTCGGCGCTGCTGATCGGTGCCGGTGTCTTCGGCGCCTTCCTGCTGGGCGGCGGCTCGATCACCCTGTCGTTGTTCGCCGTGGCGCTGGCCGGTACCGGTCTGCTCACCACCGTCGGCGTGATCGTCGCGATGGACACCTTCGGCCCGATCAGCGACAACGCGCAGGGTGTGGCCGAGATGTCCGGCGACATCGACGAGCACGGCGCCCGTACGCTCACCGAGCTGGACGCCGTCGGCAACACCACCAAGGCGATCACCAAGGGCATCGCGATCGCCACGGCGGTCCTCGCCGCGACCGCGCTGTTCGGCTCCTACACCGACACGCTGCGCATCGCGTACGCCGACGCCGGGGTGACCGACGTCGGTGGCGAGATCCTGAACGCGCTGAACGTGGCCAACCCGCAGAACCTGGTCGGCCTGATCATCGGCGCGGCGGTGGTGTTCCTCTTCTCCGGCCTGGCCATCAACGCGGTCTCCCGCTCGGCCGGCGCCGTGGTGATGGAGGTCCGCCGGCAGTTCCGTGAGCTGCCCGGGATCATGGACCGGACGCAGCGGCCGGAGTACGGCAAGGTCGTCGACATCTGCACCCGGGACGCGCAGCGCGAGCTGATGACGCCCGGTCTGCTGGCGATCCTCGCGCCGATCGCGGTCGGCTTCGGCCTCGGCCCCGGTGCGCTGGCCTCGTACCTGGCGGGCGCGATCGGTGCCGGCACGCTGATGGCGGTGTTCCTGGCCAACTCCGGTGGTGCCTGGGACAACAGCAAGAAGATGGTCGAGGACGGCGCGTACGGCGGCAAGGGCTCCGAGGCGCACGCCGCGACCGTCATCGGCGACACCGTCGGTGACCCGTTCAAGGACACCGCCGGCCCGGCGATCAACCCGCTGCTCAAGGTGATGAACCTGGTCTCGCTGCTGATCGCGCCCGCAGTGGTGGCGTGGAGCGTGGGCGACGACCGCAACGTCGGCCTGCGGATCACCATCGCGGTGGTGGCGACGGCGATCGTCGTCGCGGCGGTGGTGTTCAGCAAGCGCAAGAGCGTGGTGATGGGCGACGACGCCGACAGCGGTTCCGGCAGCGCGGACCCGCGTCCGGAGGCGATCAAGGCCTGACCCGTGCGACACACCGGTCCCCGGTCGGCGCTGCCGGCCGGGGACCGCTCGCCTGTCCGGACCCGGCACCGACGACCGGTGCCGACCCGGGGGAGAAGCCGTACGCTGCAACGCATGCGTACGTGCCGGGCGGCAGCCGCCGGAAAGTTCACGGTGGTCCTGGCCACGCTGGTGCTGCTGGCCGCCTGCGGCTCCAGCGGCCCCAGCCCGCGGGCCTGGGCCGCCTCGGTGTGTTCGGCGCTGACCCCCTGGCGGGCGGAGATCAGCAAGCTGACCAACAGCACCAACCAGCAGATGACCGCGCAGACCACTCCGGCGCAGGCCAAGGAGAACCTGGTGCGGCTCTTCAGCGGCGCCGAGCAGGCCAGCGAGACCGCCCGGCGCAAGGTGGAGCAGGCCGGGACACCCGAGGTCGAGCACGGCGAGGAGATTTCCGCCGGCTTCCGTGCCTCGCTCGCGTCGATGCGGGACGCCTACGGTCGGGCCCGGAGCACCATCGAGGGTCTGGGCACCGGTGAGGCCGGCACCTTCTACGACGGCGTGCAGGCGGCGGTGGAAACCCTCCAACAGGAGTACGACGCGAGCGCGCTGGACACCAGCCGGCTCAACTCGGAGGAGTTGAAGCGCGCCTTCGACGAGGTACCCGAATGCCGTTGAGCGGTTCCGGCGAGACACCGGCGGCACAACCGCTGCCGGTGTCCTTCCCACCGCCCGCCGAGAACCCGTCGGCGTACCGCCGCCGGCCGGGCCGCCGCCGAGCCACCTCTGTCGAGCCGGTCACCGGGGCCGACCAGGACACCGCGACCCACCCCACGGTGACGCCCGCCGACGGCACCGGCACCGACCGGCAACTGGTCTTCTTCGGCGCGGAGACCGGCGAGCCCTCCGTGGCCGACCTCGCCGGACTGCTCGCCGGCCCCGGCGAGGTGCACCGGATGGGCGGCACGGCCCGGCTGTCGGTGGTGGTGGACGCCGCCTGGCGGGTGCACGTGCTCGTCGGCGAGCTGGCCCAGCGGGGTGTGCGGGCCAGTTGGGCACCCACCGAGGATCGGCGCTACGCGGTGCGTACCGCGTACACCCGGACGATCGTGCCGCTCGCGGCGGCCTGGCTGCGCGGCCCGACGCAGCATCCGCCCCCCGGTTTCCAACTCGACGGCCGGCGGCTGCGGCTCTGGCTCGCCGCGGCCGGGGTGGCCGACCCACCGGACTTCCTGCTCCACCTCGGCGGCAGCGACCCGGGACGGTGGGCGGCGGTCGGCGCCGCCCTGGCCACGGCCGGGCTGATCGGCGAGTTGACCGAGTCGGGACCGGGCGGTCCCGGGTACCGGATCGCAGGTCCCCGCGGCACGTCGCGACTGGCCGAGCTGGTCGGTGAGCGCCCGCCCGCGAGCCCGCCCACGGCCTGGCCGGTCCGGGTCTGACGCGCGGCCGGCGACCCCGGCCGCTGTCCGATGGGGGACAGCCGGGTGTCGGGGAACACAGGGAGAATCGGCCGGGTTTGACCTCCACCGACGGGCTGCCATGGTCACAGCGACCCGCTCGACACCCTACCCAGGGTGTACGGTGACGCCGTCCGGCGTGACCACAGATCGTCCCGGGCGGATCGCCGCCCGCGAAACCCGAAACACGGACGGCGCGTTACGTTGGACATCCGGACCGCCGGGTACCGGTGGGTCAAGTGCGCCCCAGAGCCGGCCAGGCGCGGCCATTGAGTGGGAATGAGGTCGAAACAGACGTGCCGAGCAACGCTGGAACCACCCGTCTGGTCATCGTCGAGTCGCCGGCGAAGGCCAAGACGATCTCGGGCTACCTGGGCCCGGGGTACGTCGTGGAGGCCAGCTTCGGGCACGTCCGTGACCTGCCCCGCAACGCCGCCGACGTGCCCGCCCGCTACAAGGGCGAACCGTGGGCGCGGCTCGGCGTCGACGTCGACAACGGCTTCAACGCCCTCTATGTCGTCTCCGCCGACCGCAAGCAGCAGATCAGCAAGCTGGTCAAGCTGGCCAAGGAGGTCGACGAGATCTTCCTGGCCACGGATGAGGACCGCGAGGGCGAGGCGATCGCCTGGCATCTGGTGGAGACGCTCAAGCCGAAGGTGCCGGTCCGGCGGATGGTCTTCCACGAGATCACCAAGCCGGCGATCCAGGCGGCGGTGGCCAACCCCCGGGAGATCGACCGGGATCTGGTGGACGCCCAGGAGGCGCGGCGGATCCTGGACCGGCTCTACGGCTACGAGGTCTCCCCGGTGCTGTGGAAGAAGGTCATGCCGAAGCTCTCGGCGGGCCGGGTGCAGTCCGTGGCGACCCGGATCGTCGTCGAGCGGGAGCGGCAGCGGATGGCGTTCCGCACCGCCGAGTACTGGGACATCCTGGCCACCCTCGCGGTGACGAACCCGGGCGAGGGGCCGCGCAGCTTCAACGCCACCCTGGTCGCGTTGAACGGCGACCGGATCGCCACCGGTAAGGACTTCGAGCCGACCACCGGCCGGGTCAGGCCCGGTGCCGGTGTGGTCCACCTCGACGAGGGCGGCGCGCGCGGGCTGGCCGCCCGGCTGGAGGGCCGGCCGTTCTCCGTCACCCGGGTCGAGGAGAAGCCGTACCGGCGTCGCCCGTACGCCCCCTTCATCACCTCCACCCTCCAGCAGGAGGCGGCCCGGAAGCTGCGGTTCTCGTCGCAGCAGACGATGCGCACCGCGCAGCGGCTCTACGAGAACGGCTACATCACCTACATGCGTACCGACTCGGTGAACCTGTCGGACACCGCCATCGCCGCGGCCCGCCGGCAGATCGTCGAGCTGTACGGCGAGCGCAGCGTGCCCCCGGAGCCGCGCCGCTACACCGGCAAGGTGAAGAACGCGCAGGAGGCGCACGAGGCGATCCGCCCCGCGGGGGACAACTTCCGCACCCCGGGCGAGGTGGCCAAGGAGCTGTCCGCCGAGGAGTTCAAGCTCTACGAGCTGATCTGGCGACGCACCATCGCCTCGCAGATGACCGACGCGGTCGGTTCCAGCGTCTCGGTGCGGATCCGGGCGACCACGACCGGTGGCGAGGAGGCCGACTTCGGCGCCACTGGCAAGACCATCACCGACCCCGGCTTCCTGCGGGCGTACGTCGAGTCCAGCGACGACGAGAACGCCGAGGCCGAGGACGCCGAGCGTCGACTGCCGAACCTGGTCAAGGACCAGCCGCTGACCGCCGACGAGCTGGCCGCGCAGGGTCACCACACCCAGCCGCCGGCCCGCTACACCGAGGCGTCGCTGGTCAAGGCCCTGGAGGAGCTGGGCATCGGCCGCCCCTCGACCTATGCGTCGATCATGCAGACGATCCAGGACCGGGGGTACGTCTTCAAGCGCGGCCAGGCGATGATTCCGTCGTTCCTGGCGTTCGCGGTGATCGGGCTGATGGAGCGGCACTACCCGCGCTTGATCGACTACGACTTCACCGCCAGCATGGAGAACGAGCTGGACGAGATCGCCGGCGGCGACCATGCGGCGGTGGACTTCCTCACCGCGTTCTACTTCGGCACCACCAACGGCGCCGGCGACCAGGACATCGCCCGTTCCGGCGGGCTGAAGAAGCTGGTCACCGAGAACCTCAGCGACATCGACGCCCGCAGCGTCAACTCGATCCCGCTGTTCACCGACGACGAGGGACGTGAGGTGGTGGTGCGGGTCGGCCGGTACGGGCCGTACCTGCAGCGTCGGGGGCCCGGCGAGGAGCAGACCCCGGTGGCCGAGGGCGAGGAGGGTGCCTCTCCGGGCGACCGGGCGCCGATCCCGGAGGGCCTCGCGCCGGACGAACTGACCCCGGAGAAGGTTCACGAGCTGTTCCTCGGCGGCGGGGGCGAACGCAAGCTGGGCGACGACCCGGCCACCGGGGAGCCGATCCTGCTCAAGTCCGGTCGATTCGGCCCGTACGTGGCCAGTGGCGAGCGCAAGTCGTCGCTGCTGCGCTCGCAGTCGCCGGACTCGCTCACCTTCGACCAGGCACTCAAGCTGCTCAGCCTGCCCCGGCTGATCGGCGTGGGCCCGGACGGCGCGGAGGTGTTCGCCAACAACGGCCGCTACGGCCCGTACGTCAAGCGTGGTGACGAGTTCCGCTCGCTGGACTCGGAAGAGAAGATGTTCACCGTCACGCTGGACGAGGCGCTGGCGTTGCTGGCCGCACCGAAGACCCGCCAGCGGCGCGCCGCCGCCCCGCCGCTGCGGGAGATGGGCGTCGACCCGCTGACCGAGAAGCCCCTGGTCATCAAGGACGGCCGGTTCGGCCCGTACGTCACCGACGGGGAGACCAACGCCTCGCTGCGGCGCGGCCAGACTCCCGAGGCGCTGAGCCTTGAGGAGGCCTCCGAGATGCTCGCCGAGAAGCGGGCGAAGGGTCCGGCGCCGAGGAAGAAGGCCGCGGCGAAGAAGGCACCGGCCAAGAAGGCTCCCGCCAAGGCCACCGCCGCCAAGGCCACGAAGGCCACCGCCACCAAGGCCACCAAGGCCACGAAGGCCACCAAGGCGACCGCCAAGAAGACCCCCGCCGCCAAGTCCACCCCGACAACCGACTGACCGCGCTCGATCTTGGTCCGAAAGCGCCTCCTGCGGGGCGCTCGCGGACCAAGATCTTGGGTGTCTTCAGCCCAGGAGGGTGGTGAGGTGGGGGGTGGTGAAGGTGCGGTGCGGGTCGAGACGGGCACGTACGGACTGGAAGTCGTGCCAGCGGGGGTAGGCGGGGGCGAGCGAGGCGGCGTCCCGCCAGTGCAGTTTGCCCCAGTGCGGTCGGCCGCCCAGCTCGGTCGCCACCTCTTCGAAGGCGCGGAAGTACGGCTCGTACGGCATGCCGACGTACTGGTGCAGGGCGACGTACGCGGACTCCCGGCCATGGGAGTGGGAGAGCCAGATTCCGTCGGCGGCGGTGAACCGTACCTCGATCGGGAAGAGCACCTTGAACGGCAGGCCGTCGATGATGCGACGTATCGCATCGAGCGCGTCGGGCAGTGCCGCGCGCGGCAGCGCGTACTCCATCTCCAGGAAGCGGACCCGGCGCGGGGTGCAGAAGACGGCGTCCGAGCGACCGGTGTAGCGGCGTTCGCTCAGCGCCCGCGCGGAGAGCGCGCTGATTCCCGGCGCCAGGCTCGGTACCGCGCGGCCGAGCCGGCAGGCCCCGGCGAAGACGGTGTTGGCCAGGAAGTCGTCGTCCAGCCACCCGCGCCAGCGGGAGAGCGGACGGTCGTCAACGGGGACCCGGTCGTTGGTCTTGAGCTGTACCCGTTCGGTGTACGGGAACCAGAAGAACTCCAGGTGGTCGTGGGCGTCGACCAGGCCGGGCAGCTCCGCCAGCACGGCGTCCAGTGCCGTCGGACGCTCGTGTGCCCGCAGGACGAAGGCGTCCACGCAGCGCAGCGTCACCTCGATCAGCACGCCGAGCGCGCCGAGCGAGACGCGGGCGGCGTCGAACACCTCCGGGTGCTCCTCGGCGGAGCAGCGAAGCACCTCGCCGGCCCCGGTGACCAGGGTCAACGCCTCGACGAAGGTGGCCAGGCCGCCGTGGGCCGCGCCTGTGCCGTGGGTGCCGGTGGAGATCGCCCCGGCCACCGTCTGCGCGTCGATGTCACCGAGGTTCGGCAGGGCCAGTCGGTGACCGGCGAGTAGCAGGTTCAGCTCCCGCAGCGTCATCGCGGCCGGTACGGTGACGAGGCGCCGATCGACGTCCACGCGTACGTCGATGGCCAGTCGGGCCAGGTCCATCCGCGGCCCGTCGCTGACCGCGACGGGGGTGAAGGAATGGCCGCTGCCGACCGGGCGGATCCGCTCACCGGCTTCGGTAGCGCGTCGGACCTGCTCGACGACCTCGTCGACCGAGGACGGGCGCAGTACGGATCTGGCCACGCTGCGCTGGTTACCGGCCCAGTTGGACCAGGCGACGGTCTCGGTGGCGGTGCTCTCGACCATGGGCCCGCTCCTCAAGATGAATATGAACCGAATTCATATCAGGAACGTTGTCCCTGGTAAACACCGCAATCGAGGTCCGCTCGTTGTACCGGTAGTCACGGACTCGTGACGTGCAGATATGTTCATCCGTCGAGAGGGGGTGGCGAGTGTCCACTTCAGCCGCCACGACCGGGCCACTGCGTCGAGTACCAGTGCAGGGTCGTAGTGTCGCGCGTGTCCAGCGGATGCTGGACGCCTGCGCCGAACTCGTCGACGAGGTGGGGTACGAGGGGCTGACCACCACCCTGCTCGCCGAGCGGGCCGAGGTGGCGATCGGGTCGGTCTACCAGTTCTTTCCGGACAAGCGGGCGATCGTGCAGGCGCTCACGCTGCGCACGATGGAGTCCTACCTCCAGCGGCTCGACGAACGCTTCGCCTCGGACGACCTGACCCACTGGTGGGACGGGGTCGACGCGGGGATCGATGAATACATCACGATGCACCGCACCGTTCCCGGGTTCCGTACCCTGCACTTCGGCGACGTGGTCGACCTGCATCTGCTCGATGAGCAGCGGGACAACAACGGGGTGATCGCTGACCAACTGGCCCGGGTGCTCACCGAGCGGTTCGGGCTGGCCGACGTGCCGGACCTGCGTTTCCACCTGGAGATCGCGGTGGAGGCGGCCGACGCCCTGATCAAGCTGGCTTTCCGGCGGAAGCCGGACGGGGACGACCGGGTGCTGACCGAGGCGAAGGCATTGATCCGGGAGTACCTGCATCGGCAGGTCAACGCCCGGGACGACGCCGGACGCCGGCCGGTGGTGCAGCCCGCGAAGCCGGCCGACGACCAGATCGTCCCCGACACCGAGCCCGCGCAGCCGGCCGCCCAACCCGCCTGACGGGTACGCCGCCAGACCGACCGGACGCCGCCCCGACCGACCCGGCGACAAGCCGGCCAGCCGGTCGACCGGTCCGCGATACGCCGGACGCGCGGCCAGCCGGCCCGGCGACGAGCCGGTCACGCGGCGAACCGGTCCGGCGACCTGCCGGAGCCGCCGCCAGCCGCTCCGCCGGTCAGAGGAAGGCTCGGCCCTCGCCCCGGTAGGTCGGCACGGTGGCCACCACCGTGTCGCCGTCCACCAGGTGCAGTTCGTTGACCCGCTCACACAGCTCGCCCGACTTCGCGTGCCGGAACCAGACGCGGTCACCGATGCGCAGGTCGGCGGCGGGTGAGCCGGTCAGTGGTGTCTGCACTTCCCCGGCGCCCTCGGCACCGAGCAGGCTGAGCCCGGCGGGCAGCCACGGCCGGGGCAGCCGGCTGCGGTCTGCCGAGCCGGAGGCGATCCAGCCACCACCCAGCACGGTGGCCAGGTCGGGTGCCGGACGGCGGACCACCGCGCAGGCGAAGTAGGCCGCCGGGGTGGGACGCCAGGCGCGGTACGCGTCGAAGAGCGTGGGTCCGTACAGGCCCGATCCCGCGGTGATCTCGGTCACCGCGGGGTCGGCGCCGGTCGCGGCCACGCTGCCGGTGCCGCCGCCGTTGACGAACTCCAGGTCGGCGTGCTCGCGTACGGCGGCGACCGCCGCGCTCCGGCGGACCAGCAGCTCGCGGTACGACCCGCGCTGAACCAGCCGGATGGCGCTGCCGAGCGCCGCTCGGCCGGGAGGGGCGTCGCCCAGCCCAGCTATCTGCGCCTCGTACGACATCAGGCCGACCAGCCGGAAGCCCGCCCGCCCGGCGACGGTGGCGGCCAGCCGGCCGGCCGCCCGCGCGGTGTGCACGGGCGAGCGGCGGACGCCGACGTGCAGACGTCCGCCCAACAGCCGCCACGAGGCGTCCAGGTCGAGGCAGATCCGAAGCTCGGACCGGCGGCCGGGAGGGGACACCGCGTCGTAGTAGTCCAGCTGATCCGGGTCGTCCACCATGAGGGTCACCGCAGCGGCGAGCACCGGATCCGCGCCCAGCTCGGCCAGCGCGCCCCGGTCTACGGTGGGGTACGCCACCAGCACGTCGGCGCTGATCCCGCTCCGGACCAGCCACAGCGCCTCGGGCAGGGTGAAGGCCATCACGGCGTGCCAGCCCGGCCGGGCCAGCGCGCGGGCGACCAGCTCGCGGCTGCGCACCGACTTGCTGGCGACCCGCAGCGGCTTGCCGCCGGCCCGGTCGACGAGCGCGGCGGCGTTGGCGTCGAAGGCGGTGAGGTCGACCACCGCGTACGGCGGGTCGAGGTGCGCGGTCGCCCGGTCCAGCCGGTGGCGCAGATTCTCGCTGTCGGTGGCCACGTGTGCACGCTAACTGTGAAACGGTTAATGCGAAATACCCTCGCATCTGCGTCGCCTGGGTCGGGCTGGCCACGGCGGCCTAGGCTCGGCGAGCAGGCGGTGCAGGGCAGGAAGACCTCCCTGCCGGGTCTAGAGTGTTCCACCGGGGGTGCCCAGCGATGGGCCGGCACGTGGAGGTACGGCCATCGAAAGCCAATTCAACGGCGAGTCGTCCGGCGTGTCGCCGTCCCACCAGCAGTCCGCCGAGGCAACCGGCCCGGTCGCCGGTGGCTCCGGTCCGTCGCCAAGCCAACCCGCCGGTCGGGCGAACCAGCCCACCGCGCCGGGCGGACAGAACCCGTCGGGCGCGCCCGCCGGTAAACCTGATCTGACCGGCTACGGAGCGATCCGCTCCGTGCTGCGCATCCGGCCGTTCCGCCGGCTCTGGATCGTGCTCGGCGCGGCCTCCTTCGGTGACTGGCTCGGCCTGCTCGCCACCAGTGTCTTCGCCGCCGCCCAGGTGGAGGGGAGCACCGCCAAGGGCGCGGCCTTCGGCGGTGTGATCGCCATTCGGCTGCTGCCCGCCCTGCTCCTCGGCCCGGTCGCCGGGGTGCTCGCCGACCGGTTCGACCGGCGCTGGACGATGGTCATCTGCGACGTGCTGCGCTTCCTGCTGTTCGCCTCCATTCCGCTCTACGCCCTGACCGGTGCCAGCGGCGCGCGGGTGGTCAGCTGGGCGGCGATCGCCACCTTCCTGATCGAGACCGTCACGCTGCTCTGGATTCCGGCCAAGGAAGCCGCCGTACCGAACCTCATTCCGCGGGCCAGGCTGGAAACGGCCAACCAGCTCACCCTGATCACCACCTACGGCCTGACGCCGGTCTTCGCCGCCATCGTGCTCTCCTCGCTCGACGGGATCATCCGCGGCGCCACCGGTGGCGAGATGCCCGACTGGGCCCAACCGGCCCAGCTCGCGCTCTGGTTCAACGCGTTCTCCCGCCTGGCCACCGCCGTCGTGGTGGCCTTCGGCATCAAGGAGATCAGCCAGGGGCAGACCGACGAACGGGACCGCACCGAGCAGAGCATGGTGCGTCAGTTCACCGAGGGCTGGAAGTACATCGGGCAGACCCCGCTGGTGCGCGGCCTGGTCCTCGGCATCCTCGGTGCCTTCGCCGGCGGCGGAATCGTGATCGGCACCGCGCGGTTCTTCGCCGACTCGCTGGGCGCCGGTGACGCCGCGTTCTATCTGCTGTTCGGCGCGATCTTCGTCGGTCTGGCGATCGGCATCGGGCTCGGGCCGATGATCGTCCGGGAGATGTCCCGGCGCCGCTGGTTCGGCATGAGCATCGTGCTGGCCAGCGCCTCGGTGATGACCCTGGCCTTCGCCATCCACCTGTCCATGGCGCTGGTCGGCGCGGTCCTGGTCGGTGCGGGTGCCGGCATGGCCTTCCTCTCCGGCACCACCCTGCTCGGCGGCGAGGTCGCCGACGAGGTACGCGGCCGGGTCTTCGCCGTGGTGCAGATCGGTACCCGGGTCGTGCTGATCCTGGCGATCGCGCTGGGCAGCCTGCTGGCCGGCGTCGGCGGATCCCGCATGCTCACCATCGCCGACCTCGGCATCTCCGTGTCCTCCACCCGGCTGCTGCTGCTCGCCGCGGGAGCGGCCGGCATCTTCGCCGGGATCAGCGCGTTCGGGCAGATGGACGACAAGAAGGGTGTGCCGGTCCTGGCCGACCTCTGGGGGTCGATCCGAGGGCGTCCGCTGATGCCGGCCGAGCCGTTCGTCTCGGCCGGGCTCTTCGTGGTCTTCGAGGGCGGCGAGGGCGCCGGCAAGTCGACCCAGCTCGCCAGGCTGGCCGAACGGCTCCAGGGCGAGGGACGAGACGTGGTGGTCACCCGGGAGCCGGGTGCCACCGGCATCGGCGCCCGGATCAGGTCACTGGTGCTCGACACCGCGACCGACGAGGCACCCTCACCGCGCGCCGAGGCGCTGCTCTACGCCGCCGACCGGGCGCATCACGTGGCCACCGTGGTCCGGCCCGCCCTGACCCGGGGCGCCGTCGTGATCAGCGACCGGTACGTCGACTCCTCCCTGGCCTACCAGGGCGCCGGCCGGACGTTGCCGGTCGACGAGGTGTCCTGGCTCTCCTCCTGGGCCACCGGCGGGCTCAAGCCGGACCTGGTGGTGCTGCTCGACGTCGATCCGCGTACGGGGCTGTCCCGGGTCGCCGCGCGCGCGGAGAGCGCCGACCGGTTGGAGGCCGAGTCGATCGCCTTCCACGACCGGGTCCGCTACGCCTTCCTCGACCTCGCCGCCGCCGACCCGAAGCGCTACCTGGTGCTCGACGCCGCCCGCCCGGCCGAGGAGATCGCCGAGCGGGTCGCCCGCCGGATCGAGGAACTGATCGGCAACCCCGACGGGGTCGAACACCCGCGTCCCGCGCACGGTCCGGACACCTCGGTGCAGCCAGAGTTATCCCCGTCGGAGCTGGTGACGACGGAGCGGACCTGATGCCGGACGCCTTCGCCGACCTGGTCGGGCAGGACGAGGCGGTGGACACGCTGCGCCGGGCCGCCGCCGCTGCCGCCGCCGTACTGCGCGCCACCGGCGAGCCCGAGGCGACCGGGGGCGCCGACCCGGGCGGGGGGATGACCCACGCGTGGATCTTCACCGGTCCGCCGGGGTCGGGGCGGTCGGTCGCGGCGCGGGCCTTCGCCGCCGCGTTGCAGTGCGCGTACGGCACCGGCTGCGGCCAGTGTCCCGGCTGCCACACCACCCTCGCCGGCACCCACGCCGACGTCCGGCTGGTGGTGCCGGAGGGGCTCTCCATCGGGGTGAACGAGATGCGGGCGCTGGTGCTGCGGGCGGCCAGCACACCGTCCGGTGGGCGCTGGCAGGTCGTCATCATCGAGGACGCCGACCGGCTGACCGAGGCGGCCGGCAACGCCCTGCTCAAGGCGGTGGAGGAGCCGCCACCGCGTACGGTCTTCCTGCTCTGTGCGCCGTCCACACACCCGGACGACATCTCGGTGACCATCCGGTCGCGGTGTCGGGTCGTACCGCTGCGGCAGCCGGCGGCCGAGGCGGTGGCCGAGGTGCTGGTCCGCCGGGACGGGATCGCGCCCGACGTGGCCCGGTGGACGGCCGCGGCCACCCAGGGTCATGTGGGGCGGGCCCGGCGGCTGGCCCGTGACCCGCAGGCCCGGGCCCGGCGGGAGGCGGTCCTCGCGGTGCCGCGTCGGCTCACCGGGGTGGGTGCCGCCTTCGACGCGGCGTCCGCGCTGATCGAGGCCGCCGAGGCGGAGGCCGAGGCGTCCGTCTCGGAGATCGACGCCGCGGAGCGCGCGGCGCTGGAGACGGCGCTCGGCGCAGGCGGTACCGGTCGGGGTGCGGCCGGCGCGGCCCGGGGAACGGCCGGGCAGCTGAAGGACCTGGAACGGCGGCAGAAGTCGCGGGCGACCCGGGCCCAGCGGGACGCGCTCGATCGGGCCCTGGTCGACCTGGCCGCCTTCTATCGGGACGCGTTGACCATGGCGCTGGGCGCACCGGTGCCGCCGGTGCATGCCGACACGGCGGAACTGGCTGAGGCCGGTGCCCGTAGCTGGCAGGCGGAGGGTGCGCTGCGGCGCCTGGAGGCGGTGCTCGCCTGTCGTGCCGCGATCGAGGCCAACGTCAAGCCGCGGATCGCCGTCGAGGCGATGATGCTCGCCCTCTGGAAGGGCTGACCGGGTTACCCCTGCCCGTCCCGCCGCCCGGACCGTTGTCCACAGCCATCGACAGGCGCAATTCGCGTGCGGTACGGTCCGGTGTGCCGTGGTGACGGTGGCGGCACGCAGAGTGATGAAACCGGGAGGAGTCCGGCGATGCCGCGGGGTGAGATCGATGAGGCATGGATAGAGGAGGCGGTCCGGCGCTACCGCCGCATCGAGTCTCTCCAGGCCGAGTTCGACCAGGCCGTGGCGACGGTCGAGGTCACGGTCCGTTCACCGGACGGCCTGGTGGAGGTGGTGGTCACCGCCGGTGGCCGGATCACCGACGTGCGCTTCCTGGGCCCGCTGCACACCCGGGCACCGCGTGACGTGGCCGACTCGGTACGGGCCGCGGTCGCCGCTGCCGCCGACGCCGCGGAGTGGGCGCGGGAAAAGCTGCACAACGAGACCTTCACCGCGTACCGACCGCTGACGGGGGCCTGAGATGGACAGCCTTCGCGCCCTGGCCGGTCGCCTCGACGAGGCGAGCGCCACGCTCACCGCACTCTCCCGGTCGGTCACCGCCAGCGACCCGGCGCAGGTGGCGTTCGGTGCCGACGCGCCGGGCCGACCCGGCGAGGTCGGACGGGCGCTGCACCGGCAGTGGGTGGCCGCCACCGGCGACCGGGCCCGCGAGGCGCACGCCGCCGCAGCCCAGGTGTCGTCCGTGGCCGCGGCGCTGCGCGAGGCCGCAGACCGGTACTCCGACACCGATTCCGCCGTCTCCCGTCGGCTCGTCGGCGAGGCCTGATGGACCTCCTCGATCGGCTCGCCGAGCCCGGCCTCGACCTGCTCGGGCGGGTCGACGCGCTACTCGCGGCCGGTGCTCCCGAGGGGCACCGGGTCTGGCCGCTGTTGCGCCGGATGCAGGTGCTGCCCGGTGACGCGCTGCGTGGCTTCCTCGACCTGCGACCGGAGCCGTTGGCCACCGCCGGGCACGCCGTGCGCCGGCACGTGCACGGGTACGACCACGCCTGCGCCGCCCTCACCGACCCGGTTCTCTGGTCAGGCTCGGCCGCCATGGCGTACGGCCAGTCCCGGGCGGCGCTGTTGCGGCATCTGGACGAGGGCCCCGAGAGCCTGGTCGGGCGGCTGGAGGCCACCGCCGGCTACGCCGACGCGCTCGCCGACTGGGTGGAAGGCAGCCGGCTCGCCGTCGCCCGGGCGCTGGCCGAGGTGATCGGCTCGGCCGAGGCGGTCGCCGTCGTGGCCGCCACCGGTTCGGTCCGCCGGATGACCCCGGACGCCGGGTCGTCCGGGTCGGGCGCGATCGCCGCCGCCGAGATCGGCGCGCGGGTGCTGGCGGTGCTCTGCGTCGCGTACGACGGAGCGGAGACCCTGTTGCGGCAGTGGTCACCCAGCCTCGCCGAGTCCCCGTGGCGACCGGGGGGTGGGCGGTTCCGCCCGGACACCGGTGGTGGCCCGGCGGGTGGCCGAACGACCCGCATCGGCTGGTGACCATTTGCCACAGGGCGCACGGCGCCGCTCGCGGGCGCCCTTTCGGGCGGTCCGCCGGCGACGCCGTGCCCTTCCCTGCACCCCCCGCAGGTCTGCTCTCCACTCAACGCGCTCGGCCCGTTCTTGTCCCGCCCATGGCCGAGGTTTCAGCCGTCCGGGCCGGCATCGTCGTACCGGTAGCCGGGATGGGGGTCGGTCGAGTCGACAGTCATGGATGGCTGCACGGCGTAGTGACGGCCGGGCCCGACCGGGCGCGCCCCCGCCCGCGCGACGTAGGGTGAGGACATGGGCATGCTCTGCGCGGTCAGCTTCCAGCGGTACGGGCGCCTCTACTATCTCGATCCCGGGGAGCTGCGACCGCAGGTGGGCGACAAGGTGCTGGTGCCCACCGACGACGGCCCCGAGGTGGCGGAGTGCGTCTGGGCGGCGCAGTGGGTCACCGAGGAGACGGCTGGTTTCCCCCGGCTGGCCGGGCTGGCACAGGAGGAGGACCTGCGTCGCGACGAGGCGCTGCGGCGGCGCAAGGCAGAAGCGAAGGTCGCGGCGAAACGGTTGATCCGCGAACACGGCCTGCCGATGAAGGTGGTGGCGGTCGACCACGTGCTCGGCAACGGTGAAAGTGGCGGAGAGCGCAGCACCATCTACTTCACCGCCCCGCACCGGGTGGACTTCCGTTCCCTGGTCCGGGACCTCGGTGCGACTCTGCACTGTCGGGTGGAGCTGCGTCAGCTCTCGGCCCGCGACTCCGCTCGGGTGCAGGGCGGCATCGGCTCCTGCGGGCGGGATCTGTGCTGCGCCACCTTCCTGAACGACTTCGAGCCGGTCACCATCCGGATGGCCAAGGACCAGGATCTTCCGCTCAACCCGCTGCGCATCTCCGGGGCGTGCGGTCGGCTGATGTGCTGCCTCAAGTACGAACATCCGCTCTATCAGAAGTTCCATGAGTCGGCACCGGGGATCGGCTCGCGGGTCTCCACCCCGAAGGGGGAGGGTCGGGTGATCGGCCACAGCGTTCCCCGCGATGCCGTCACGGTCCGCCTCGACGCCGACGGCTCCCGCTGCTCCTGTTCCCGGGCCTCGGTCTGCGGTCCCCGCCAGGCACACGACCAGCACTACGCCCCCGACCCGGGCTGATCATGAGGTTGTTGTCCCTGGTCCGAGGGGCGGGACAACGACCTCATGATCGAACGCTGCGGGTCGGCGCGGTCAGGTGATGGTGACGGGTGGTTCGGCGAGACGTGGGGTGAGCGGAGTGGTCGGGGTCAGCCAGGAGGACTCGGGGGACTGGTCCGGGTTGACCTGCCAGCCGCGGGCCACCCGGTCGACGGCGATCGGGTAGAGGGTGAGCGTGCCGTCCGCAGCGATGTGCATCCGGACGAAGCCCTTCGCGTCCTCGATGCCCTGCCCGGCGAACAGCTCGTTCACGTTCACCCCGAACGAGCTGGCCAGCAGCAGGTACGCGGCGACCAACTGGCTGGCCACCAGCCCGATCACCGGCAGGTAGACCACTGCCGCGGCCACCGCCGGCAACGGCCAGGACCAGTCGTGGAACGGCAGCGCGAGCCAGACCCAGGTGCCGGTGCCAGCCAGTCCGACATGGGCCAACCCGTGCCCGACGCCGAGGATCCAGTGCCGCGCGTGGCGCTTGCCGCTGGAACTGGGCGGCTTCGCGAACAACGCCGCCCCGAGCACCGTCACCAGCACCATCATCACCAGTGGCACGCTGAACAGCCGCTGTTCGGAAGCCTCGGAGCGGAAGTCGGTCACGCCGGCCATGGAGAGCATCAGCAGGGTGTGCAGCACGCCCAGCAGCGTCGAGAAACCCGGGTTGCGGCGCGGCAACCGGCCGAAGATCCCCCAGCCGTACCGGCGGGAGCGGGCGGCGTCGGGGTAACGGCCGGCCAGCTCGTACGTCCGGGACGGGCTGGACCGCCGGGCCAGGGTGTCGCGCGGCGGCACCTCGACGCGCTCGGGCAGCTTGTGCGTCGGGTACAGGTAGGCGCCGCCGCTGCCCGAGGTGACCAGCTGCCGCCCGTCCGGCCCGGCGTACCGCGCGTAGTGGTGCAGATCGCCGGAGATCAGCAGCCGGACCCGGGCACCGGTGGGCGCGACGATGGTCCGGATGAAGTAGTCGATGGAGTCGTACGCGGTGGGCTGGTCGACGGCCTTCACCCAGGCGGGGGCGGGCACCGCCAGGATCACCCGGCTCTGCGGTCCCAGCCTCTTCGCCACCGCGTCGAAATAGGTGAGCTGCGGGTCGTCGACGTACGAGCCGGACTGGTCGTCCAGGCCGAGCAGCCACCAGTCCGCCGGCAGTTCGGCGGCGAAGTACGACCGGGACTGTCCGGTACGCCAACCGCCGAAGTGCCGGTCCCGGGTGCGGACGAACAGCCGCAGGAACGCGGTCAGTCCGTCGTACCAGTCGTGGTTGCCGGGCACCGCGAAGATCGTCGGCTGCTCCGGCGGGGTGGCCGGCAGCGCCGCCTGGTAAGGCCCCTTGCAGCGGTCCTCGTACGCCTCGTACTCCGCCGACGGATAGACCTGGTCACCCCCCATCACCAGGGTCTGCGCCCGGGGCAGCCGGTGCCCGTCCACGGTGATCTCCCGCTGGGCGAGCAGGTAGGCCACGGAGTAGGTGGCGTTGAAGCCGTCACCGAGGTCGGCCACGTAGTCGAGCCAGAGCCCGCCGTCCGGCCCCACCTGTCGGGAGATCTCCGCGTCCAGGGCCTTCTGGAGCTCCCGCTTGTCCAGGTACGCCCCGAACAGCATCGCCAGCAGCGTCCGCAGGCCGGTGCTGATCAGCAGGAACGGCGCCAGCCACGGCACCGGCTTACGCGGGGTGAAACCCAGTTCCAGCGGATCGGTGCTGCGCGGCCGCCGGGATGCCCGACCCCCGGCGGCCTCCTCGGCGTACGGCCCCGGCGGCCGCGCCCGGCCGCCGGCCGGTGACCCGACATCGACCGGTTCGGCGCGAGAGGTGTGCTCGTCGGTCATTCGCCGCAGCCTAGTGCGGCCCGCGTGACCGGACGACCCCGGAAACTCCCCGGCTGCCCGGTTGGTTCGACTCGGGCAATCCCGTTCGGCCGTCGATCGGTGCGTGCCGTACACTTGACCACCGTTGCCGCCTTAGCTCAGTCGGCAGAGCGACGCACTCGTAATGCGTAGGTCGACGGTTCGATTCCGTCAGGCGGCTCGGTACAGAAGCCCAGGTCATCGACCTGGGCTTTGCCGTTTCCGCAGTCGTCGTCCGGGTCAGGTTGCGGGTACGACCTGGACGATGCTCATTCCGCTGGTCGTGTGGTCGCCGTCGACGATCGTGGTGGTCAGGTTGTAGTAGCCCGGTCCGGCGTCGGCGGGAATCGCGATGGGGCTGACGGGCCGATCGTCGGGTTCACCGGAGGCGCGTACCGTCTCGGCCCGGTAGGTGGCTCGCCCGGTGGGACCGGGGGTGGCCTCCATCGCGGCCTTGAGTTCCTCGACCGTCGCGTACGGCCCGGTCAACTCGGCCTCCAGGTCGACCGGACGCGGCGGCGCCGTCGTCGGCTCGTCCGACGTCTCGACCATCCAGTGCAGGGTGAACGTCTGCCCCGGCTGGTACGGCTTGTCGATGTCCGCGGTCTCGCAGCAGGTGTAGGTGACCGGCGGAGCCGTCGGTGTCTCGGTGCGGACGGTCACGCACGCCGTCATGAGCGGCACGACGAGGCAGGCCAGCAGCCAGGCACGGGACACCTTCATGCCCGGATCGTAGGTCCACCTGACAACGGTCCGTCCGGTCGCGCAGCCGCGACGGAGACGGTCAGGTGTAGAGGGTGGCGGCGTACTGGGGGCCGTAGTGGCGTTCCAGATCTGCCAGGGTCTCCGCCGGAGCCTCGACCTCCTTGATCAGACGGGCCCGGCTGGGCAGTGGGTCCGGTGGCCAGGTTTCCGGCTGCCACAGCTGGGACCGGAGGAACGCCTTCGCGCAGTGGTAGAAGATCTGCTCGATCTCGACCACCACGGCCAGCACCGGCCGGTGTCCCTTGACCACCATCTCGTCGAACCAGGGCGCGTCACGCAGCAACCGTGCCCGGCCGTTGATCCGCAGGGTGTCGGTCCGTCCTGGAATGAGGAAGATCAGGCCGACGTGCGGGTTCGACAGGATGTTGCGGTAGCCGTCGGCCCGCTTGTTGCCGGGGCGCTCCGGAATGGCGATGGTGCGGTCGTCGAGCACCAGCACGAAACCGGCCGGGTCGCCCTTGGGGGAGACGTCGCAGGTGCCGTCCGCTCCGGCGGTGGCCACCAGGCAGAACGGCGACGCGGCGAGCCACTGCCGGTCACGCTCGTGCAGCCGAATACGTTCCTTGGCGGCGGCGCGGGGCGCCGGAGTGCCGAGCAGCTCGGTCAACTCGGCCGCCGATGTGATCTCCACCGTCACTGCGTGCCTCCCCGTGGAGTTGACCGTGGTGACGGCACCCAGGGCGGGAAACCGCCACGGTCAGTGTAGTCGCGACCAGCCGTGAGGTTTGTCCCTCGTTGACCGGGGTACCGGCCCAGCGAGCGCCCGCGCGGAGATGCAGTGGAGGCCCGGAGATGGAGAGTCGACTCAAGATCCTGGGTCATCCCGTCCACCCGATGCTGGTGATGTTCCCGTTCGCACTGTTGGTCACCGCCGTGCTGTTCGACATCATCGACACGGTCGGCGGGCCCGATTTCCTCGGCGAGGTGGCGTACTGGAACCTCACCGTCGGCCTGATCGGCGGCCTGCTGGCTGCGGCGGCCGGGACGTTCGACCTGCTCGCCATCCCCTCCGGTACCCGGGCGAAGCGGGTGGCGCTGACCCACGCCGCCGCGAACGTCGCGGTGATCCTGCTCTTCGCCGCCGTCTGGGTGGTGCGGCTGAACGCCGAGTCGCGGGGTGCCGGCGGGGCGTTGATCGCCATCGAGGTGGTGGCGCTCGGCATCCTCGGTGTCAGCGGCTGGTTGGGTGGTGAGCTCGTCGACCGGCTCGGCGTCGGGGTGGACCGGGATGCGCACCTGGACGCGCCGAGTTCGTTGCGGCCGACGGCCGCCAGCCAACGGATGGGAGACGTGCGATGACCAGGCCGGGACGCGGCTGGCGGGGCGGTCAGCAGGGCTGGGACCCGATGGGCGAGTTGCAGTCGCTGCGGGCCGAGCTGAGCCGGCTGGTCGGTGGTCGACCGGGGCCACCCGAGGTGGAAATGGGCGAGACCAGTGACGGTTGGGAGGTGGTCGTCCGGCTGCCCGGCGTCGCTCCCGAGGAGGTCGCGGTGGAACTGGACGACCGCGAGCTGTGCGTACGGGCACGGTCCGAGGCCGAGGTCAACGCCGATCACGGGATCCCTGGAGGCTTCGAGACCCGGGGCTTCGAGTACCGCGTGCAACTGCCGTCGCGAGTGGATCCCGAGGCGATCGACGCGGTGATGGACCATGGCCTGCTGCGGGTACGGCTGCCCCGGGCTAACCGCCCCGCGCCGCGCACCATCACCGTCGGTCGCACCGGCCCGCGGTCCGCCGACTCCGGCGGTGGTACGCCGAGCAGTGTCGACCCGGCGGCGGACCGCGAACTGCACCAGCCGGACGTCGCCACCGGCGATTCCGGCCGGTAGCCCGCCTCGTGGCCCCGGCCCTGCTGGAGGAGGCCGCCGACCGGGTGTCCGACGTGGCCCGGATCGCCGTGCTGCGCGCCAACGCCCTCGGCGATTTCATCTTCGTGCTGCCGGCGCTGGAGGCGCTGCGGGCCGCGTACCCGCAGGCCGAGATCGTGCTGCTCGGCGCGCCCTGGCACGCGCAGCTGTGGCGCGACCGGCCGGGCCCGGTCGACCGGGTACTGGTGGTGCCGCCCGCGCCGGGAATCCGCGCGGCGAACAGCGGTGAGCCGGAGTCCAGCATGGTCGACTTCCTGGCCGCCGCCCGCGTGGAACGCTTCGACCTGGCGCTGCAACTGCACGGCGGCGGTGCCAACTCCAACCCGCTGGTCGCCGCGCTCGGCGCCCGGGTCACCGCGGGGCTGCGCGCCGAGGACGCCCCACCGTTGGACCGCTGGCTGCGCTACGTCTACTACCAGCACGAGGTGATCCGCTACCTGGAGGCGGTGGCCCTGGTGGGTGCTCCGGCCACCACGATCACCCCCGCGCTCACGGTCACCGACTCCGATCGCGCCGAGGCACGGGGCGTGCTCGGCGACCCGGAACGCCCCCGGGTGGCGTTGCATCCGGGGGCCACCGACACCCGTCGGCGTTGGCCCGCCGACCGCTTCGGGCAGGTGGCCCGAACGCTGCACGCCGACGGGTACGAGATCCTGGTCACCGGCACCCCCACGGAGCAGGACGTGGTGGACGAGGTGGTGGCCGCCGCCAGGGTGCCGGTCCGGCCGCAGGTGGGCACGCTCAGCCTGGGCGGGCTGGCCGGCTGCTACGCCGGCTGTGAGCTGGTGATCTCCAACGACACCGGGCCGCTGCACCTGGCCGCCGCCGTCGGCACCCCCACCGTCGGCATCTTCTGGGTGGGCAACCTGATCACCACCGCTCCCGTACTGCGTGGGCGGCACCGGCCGATCACCTCGTGGACGGTGCTCTGCCCGGTCTGCGGGGTGGACTGCACCCCCGGCATCTATCCGCACCGTCCAGGGGACGGCGACTGCCCGCACCGCGACTCCTTCGTCACCGACGTGCCGCTGGCCGAGGTGCTCGAAGCCGCCCGCGAACTGTTGTTCAGGTAAGGAAGGGCCCCTTGTTAACGCCTCGTGTATAGGAAGGGCCCTTTTTAACATCCGGCATCGCCGTCGGCGAGGACGACCTCCCACGCCTCCACGTCGCGCTCGGTGACCGTGGTCGGCGACTCCAGGTGGTAGGCGCCGCTGGGCAGCACGCCAGCGCCGCCGTGGCGCGCCAGCACGGCGAGCTGCGCGGCCACGTCCTCCCCCTGATGTCGCGCCGGTACCCGCTGCCAGAAGTCGAACCCGCCCGAGTCGACCAGCTTGGCCCGGTCGTAGAGCACACAGCCGCCGATCCAGGAGACCCGGTACGCCCGCCAGTCGCCGTCCCGCAGCGCCAGCGACGCGGTGACGTGCAGCAGGTTGGCCGCGGAGTGGATCTGCGCTCGGTCCCACTCGGCGGTGCCCGGCCGGACCCGCTCCGGCACCGGTCGGCCCGTCCATTCCCGGTAGTGCCGATGGGTGTCGGGTCGTACGTCGTGCAGGTAGGACAGCCCGTGCACCGCGTTGCCGACGAAGCCGCAGCCCAGTTCGCCGATGGCGGTCACCAGGCGGCGCAGCGTCCCCGGTTCCAGCCAGACGTCGTCGTCGAGGAAGAGCACGTACCGGGCGGTGGAGGCGGCGAGCAGGAAGCTGCGGTGTTCGGCGAGGCCCCGCCGGGGCAGCCGGCGGGTCAGCAGTACCGGATGTCCCCGGTGGCGCAGCGCCCGGACCATGGTGGCCGCCGCCGGGTGGGCGTACCCCGGGTCGCCGTCGGACTGGTCGCTGACCACCACGCCGAATCCCGGCACGCCCTCCTGAGCGGCGAGCCCGGAGAGGGTGACGGCGAGTTCGGTGGGCCGGTTGCGGGTGGGGACGAGCACGTCGACCAGCCGGTCGACGCGGAACTGTGCGGGCGTGCCGGCGTCGAGCGGTCGGTTCACGGCGCCTTGCCGGTCAGCGGCGGCGCGTCGGCACCGGTGGGAACGGCGGTGCCGGCCGTTTCGGGATCGGGCGTGGACACCCCGGCGGAGGGGGTCGGCCCGATGTCCGCGCCGGTCGCGCCCTCCTGGCCGTACGCGCGGATCCGGTCGATGATCTTCGAGGTGGAGCGGTCCGGCACGTACCCGAGGGTGCGTACCTGGCCGCCCAGCCGCTGCACCAGCGGTGCCTCCGGCACCAGCTCGGGTGGGTAGTCGCCGCCCTTGACGTAGACGTCCGGCCGGACGGCCTCGATCAACGCGGCCGGCGAGTCCTCCTCGAACACCACCACGTGGTCCACGCAGGCCAGTGCGCCGAGCAGTGCGGCACGGTCCTCGACCGGGTTCACCGGCCGGTCCGCACCCTTCAACCGGCGGACGCTGCCGTCGGAGTTGACCGCCACCACGAGCAGGTCACCGAGGGCGCGAGCCTGTTCCAGGTAGCGCACGTGCCCGCGGTGCAGCACATCGAAGCAGCCGTTGGTGAAGACGATCGAACGGCCGGCACGCCGGTGTTCGTCGACGATCTCCGCCAGGTGTCCGGTGTCGACCAGCACCTGCCGGCCGTCGGGCGTCGGTCGGCCCAACGCGGCCAGCAGGTCCTCGCGGCGGCACACGCAGGTGCCGGTGCCGGCGACGGTGCTCGTCGCGGCGAGCTGGGCCAGTTGAGCGGCGGTCGACAGTGGGGCGTCGGCGGCGAGCGCGAGTGTCATCGCCGCCAGGTAGGCGTCCCCGGCCCCGACGGCGTGACTGGCGGGAACGGGCGTGCTGTGACTGCGGGCAGGTTCGCCGTCGGCGCCGCCGACGATCGCGCCCTCGGTGTCCAGGGTCACCGCGACCACGTCCGCGCCGGTATGGGCGCGCAGCTCGGCGAGCCGGGACTCGGCCAGGACGGCCCGGTCCACGCCGGCACCGACCTCGGCGTTGACGGTCACCCCGGTGCCGGTCACGCTGAGCCCGTCGCGGGTCATCGCCACCCGGCTCTCGCCCGGGGTGGGTTCGCCGATCGGCCCGTCGGTACGCCGCGTACCGACGCCGCCCGGTGCCGTCCCGACGGTCAGCTCGGAGGGCCCGTCGGCCGGGTCGACCTGGGGATGCTCCAGGTGCAGTTCGTGTGCACCGATCGGGGTGCCGTCGCCGGCCGGCGGGGTGGCGACGGCAGCGGGGATCGTCGCGCTCGCCGTGGACCCGACCGTGCCCGCGCGGGCGAGCAGTCGGGTCGCCTCGGCGAAGCTCGGGGTCACCACGGTCGGGGCGAGGCCTCGCCAGTCGGCGAGGTCGTGCGCGTCGAGCGCGACCGTCGCGTACCGGTCCCGGTGCTCCACCAGCCAGGCGCGGACCGGTGCGGGTAGGGCACCCAGGCCGTAGTCGCAGACGACCAGCGTCGGTGCCTCGCCACCGCTGGCTGCCCGCAGCTCCTCGCTCGCACAGTCCAGGGCGGTGAGCAGACAGTCCACCCCCGCGTCGGTGAGCGGGTCGTCCGGGTCGCCGGAGTCCTCCCGCAGCAGGATCTGGTCGCCGGCCAACATCCGGCGCTTGACCGGGGTGGGCCGTCCGGCCTGGCTGACCGTCCGGTCCCAGACACCGGCGCGGTCGAGGCAGTCGTGCAGTTCGTCACCGGCCGCGTCGGCCCCGACGGGTGCCACCAGCACCGAGCGCCCGCCCAGGGTGGCGATGTTGACGGCGGTGTTGGCGGCGCCGCCGGCAGCCGAGATACGGCGGCGCAGGGTGAGGACCGGGGCGGGGGCCTCCCGGCACAACCGGTCGGAGTCGGCGAACCGCCACTCGTCGAGCATGGCGTCGCCGATCACCAGAACCGGACGCCCGAGCCAGCTCTGCACGACGTCGGCGAGCCGGAGCTGATCCGCTGCTGCTCGTGCCATGCCGGCGGTTCCCCTTCCGCTGGCGGGGTCAAACCTGCCGCCCGGTCACCCGGCCGCGGTGACGTGCGGTGGGCCACCGCACCGACGCGTTTCGTGATCCCGGTGCCGGGAACGGATACGGACGAACCCCGGAGAGGAGAACGCAATGGCAGCAACGTTGCAGGGCAAGCGGGTCGCCTTCCTGGCCACCGACGGTGTGGAGGAGGTCGAGTACGTCCAGCCGCGTCAGGCCGTCGAACAGGCCGGCGCGACCGTCGAGCTGGTGTCCATCAAGCCCGGGAAGATCACCTCTTTCGATCACCTGGACCCCTCCACCACGTACGAGGTGGACGTCAGCGCGGCCGACGCGGACCCCGCCCGGTACGACGCGTTGGTGCTGCCCGGTGGGGTGGCAAACCCGGACTTCCTGCGTACCGATTCCGACGCCGTCCGGTTCGTGCGGTCGTTCTTCGACGCCGGCAAGCCGGTTGGGGTGATCTGCCACGGCCCGTGGACGCTGGTCGAGGCGGACGTGGTGCGGGGTCGCCGGCTGACCAGCTGGCCCAGCCTGCGCACCGACCTGGTCAACGCCGGTGCGGAGTGGGTGGACGAGGAGGTCGTGACCGACAACGGGCTGGTCAGCAGCCGTAAGCCGGACGACCTGCCGGCCTTCTGCACCAAGATCGTCGAGGAGTTCGCCGAGGGCCGGCACTGACCGGCCGGACCCGGAGCCCGCTTCGGCGGCCCTGCCCCTGGGGGCGGGGCCGCCGGGTCATTTCAGGATGAGGCGGTTGGTCTGTTCGAAGACGTCCAGGTCGGCCAGGGTCTCCAGGACGCTGGCCGAGAGCGGCTGGGGCATCGCCTCGCGGTGGAAGAAGCCCGCGTCCATGGTCTCGTCGGTGACCCGGGCCAGGCGGCCGTCCCACTCCTCGACCCGGAACGCGGTCGTGAAGATCTGGTAGGTGTGGCCGTACATGTTGGTGTGGGTGCGGTCCGGCCCGGTGTAGAGCGCGAAGGCGCTGACCCGCAGGGCCCGCAGCCCGGTCTCCTCGCGTACCTCCCGCACGGCGCAGTCGGCGATCGACTCGCCCAGCTCCATGGCGCCGGCGGGCAACGCCCACTGGCCGTTGTCGGAGCGGCGGATCAGCAGGATGCGCGCCGAGTTGTCGCGTACGACGGCTCGCGCGCCGACGAACATCAGCGTGCGGTCCCCGGCCAGGGCACGCAGCTGCCCGACGTACGAATCAGCCCAGGAGATGCTCACCCGGACAATTTACGGGGGTTCCCAACGTGTGATCGGCGACACTAACTTGTTACCCATGCGTAGCACGATGATGGACGCCCCCCTTCAGGTCTCCCGGATCCTCGAACATGGCGCCACCGTGCATGGCACGGCCGAGGTGGTGACGTGGACCGGCGCCGAGCCACGGCGCAGCACGTACGCCGAGGTCGGGCGGGACGCCGCCCGGCTCGCGCACGCCCTGCGCGCGGAGTGCGGAGTGACCGGTGACGAGCGGGTCGCCACCTTCATGTGGAACAACACCGAGCACCTGGTGGCGTACTTCGCCGTGCCCAGCATGGGCGCGGTGCTGCACACGCTGAACATCCGGCTCTTTCCCGACCAGGTCACCTACATCGCCAACCACGCCGAGGACCGGGTGGTGCTGGTCGACTCGACGCTGATCCCGCTGCTGGCGAAGTCCATCGGCGGGATGACCAGCGTGCGGCACGTGGTGGTGGTCGGTGGTGGCGATCCCGCTCCGCTGCTGGCGGCGTCGGGCGACCGGATCGCCGTACATCACTGGGACGCGCTGCTGGCCGACCGGCCGGAGGTGTACGACTGGCCCGAGCTGGACGAGCGTGATGCGGCGGCCCTCTGCTACACCTCCGGTACCACCGGCAACCCCAAGGGGGTGGCCTACTCGCACCGCTCGATCTACCTGCATTCGTTGCAGATCTGCATGCCGGAGGGCTTCGGGCTCGGGCCGACCGACCGGGAACTGGCGATCGTGCCGATGTTCCACGCGATGTCGTGGGGGCTGCCGTTCGCGGCGTTCCTCTCCGGCGCGTCGCTGGTGATGCCGGACCGTTTCCTCCAGGCCGCGCCGATCGCCGAGATGATCGCCGCCGAGCGGCCGACCCTGGCCGGCGCGGTGCCGACCATCTGGACCGACCTGCTGGCCTACCTGGACACCCACGACGTGGACACCTCCTCGCTCAAGGAGGTGATCGTCGGTGGCTCGGCCTGTCCGCCGTCACTGATGCACGCGTTCGACGAGCGGCACGGTATCGACGTCATCCACGCGTGGGGCATGACCGAGATGTCGCCGCTGGGCTCAGTGTCGCGCCCACCGGCCGGGGCGAGCGGTGACGAGGCCTGGCGCTACCGGTACACGCAGGGCCGGGTGCCGGCCGGGGTGCGGGCACGGGTCGTGGGCCCGTCCGGGGAACCGCTGCCCGCCGACGGAACCTCCGTCGGCGAGCTGGAGGTCCGGGGGCCGTGGATCACCGCCCGGTACGTCGGGGACGACGCGCCGGACCCGGAGAAGTTCCGCGACGGCTGGCTGCGTACCGGTGACGTGGGCACGCTGTCGGCGGACGGCTACCTCACCCTGACCGACCGGGCCAAGGACGTGATCAAGTCCGGTGGGGAGTGGATCTCCTCGGTGGAGCTGGAGAACGCGTTGATGGCCCACCCGGCGGTGCTGGAGGCCTGCGTGGTGGGCGTACCGGACCAGCGATGGGACGAACGGCCGCTGGCGACGGTGGTGCTCCGGGAGGGTGCCTCGGCCACCCCGGAGGAGCTGCGCGAGTTTCTGGCCGGGTCGGTGGCGCGCTGGCAGTTGCCGGAGCGGTGGGCGTTCGTCGACGCGGTGCCGAAGACCAGCGTCGGCAAGTTCGACAAGAAGGTGGTGCGCTCCCGGTACGCCGACGGCGACCTGAATGTGCGGGAACTGGCAACGCCGTAACGTTTTTCGGCGCATCATCGCCGTTGGGAGTAGTGGCCTGCACAGACCTCTCTCCGGTGGGCGGCCCCGGCGTTCGCACCGCGCCGGGGCCGCCCGTTCCTTGCGGGGCGACCCGCAATGCCAGTATTGCGAGACTTGTTCGCCTCTGTCCTTGGGACGGCGAAATCTCCCAGGTCGAACCGCTTAGGCGCTGGCGCTGAGCAGCACCTTCCCGACCACCGAGTCCTCCACCGCCTGATGGGCGGCGGCGGTCGCGGACAACGGAAAGGGGTGCAACGGCAGGCCGGCCTCCTCTCCCACCCGGATCCCGCCCTGAGCGGCCGCCGCCGCGACGTCCACCACCGCCTGCGCCTTGGCCGCCTTCGGCATGGTGTAGACCAGCACGAACTGCCAGCGGGCGTTCGGTGCCATCAACGGTCGGACCGGCAGCGTCACCTCGTCGCCGCCGTCGTCGGCGTACACGCAGACCGCCCCGCCCGGGCGCAGCAACCGCACGTCGGTGGCGGCGTTACGCGCGGGGGAGACCTCCACGATGCCGTGCACCCCGTCGGGTGCGACCTTCCGGACCTCCTCCACCACGTCCTGTTCCCGGTAGTTGATGACCACCGACGCACCGGCCGCCGCGGCCAGCTGTGCCTTTTCGGCGCTGCTCACCGTGGCGATCACGCAGGCGTCGGCCCACGCCGCCAGCTGGATGGCCGCGTTGCCCACCGCCCCGGCCCCGCCCTGCACCAGCACCGTGTGATCGCTCAACGCTCCCGGGCGGAGGCTGTCGGGCAGGTACTCCCCGGCGGTCAGGCACCGGTGCGCGGTCAGGAAGGGAATGCCCAGGCAGGCACCCAGTTCAAAGGACCCGTCACCGAGGCGTACCGCCTGGCGGACCGGGACCACGGTGTACTCGGCGGCGGTGCCCCAGGGGCGCTGCCAGGCGGCCTCCCAGACCCACACCCGCTCGCCGATCAGCTCCCGGTCGACACCCTCGCCGACCGCCTCGACCACTCCGGCCCCGTCCTGGCCGGGCGTCTGCCAACCGGCCGGCAGCGGACCCTGCCGGCGCGACTTCCAGTCCGTCGGATTCACTCCGGACACCGCGACCCGGACCAGCACCTCACCCGGACCGGGTTCCGGCACCGGCCGCTCCACCAGCTCAAGCACCGAGGGATCGCCGGTGCGCTCGTACACCATCGCCTTCATGTCACCGACCGTAGGCGGGCAGCGGACCGCCCGGTGGCGGTTCAGGCCAGTCGGCCGACGACCTCCGGGGTCAGCTCGTCGATCGAGTTCAGCACCGTCGCGGCCAGCCGCCGCGCGTCCGGATCCAGGGGGTACGCGCCATGTGGCACCGCCACCACCGTCATTCCGGCGGCAGCCGCGGAGCGCACCCCGTTGGAGGAGTCCTCCACCGCCACGCAGCGCGTCGGGTCGAGGTCGAGCCGCCGGGCCACGGTCAGGTAGACGTCCGGCGCCGGCTTGCCGCGCTCGGTCTCCTCGGTCGAGAGGGTGCTGCGGAACGCGTCGGTCAGGTCGGTGGCGGCCAGCGCCGCCGCGATCAGCCGGGTCGGTGAGGAACTGGCCAGCCCCAGCGGCCACCGCGCGGCCAGCCGGCGTACCACCTCGACCGCACCGTCGATCACCGGGACCCGGGCCGCGTACCGTCGGGCCATCTCCTCGACCACCTCGGCGGCGACCTGGTCGGCGGTGCGCCGCACCCCCAACTCGTCGCTGAGGTACCGGGCCCACTCCCCGGTACTCATCCCCATCAGCCGGCGCTGGGTGTCGTCCTGCCAGGTGCCGCCGTGCTCTGCCACGTACGCCCGCCGCACCTCCTCCCAGACCGGCTCGGAGTCCACGATCACACCGTCAAGGTCGAAAACCACCCCACCCACCGTCACACCCCCATCCTTCCTCACCCCACCCCCACCCCACCCATCGCGGCGTTGATCAAGAAGTTTCGTCGGGCGAGGGCGAGAAATCAGACCAGAACCTCTTGGTCAACCTTGCAGGGGTGGAAGGCCGATGGGGCTGTCCGGCGGTATGACGGTGTGTGCGGCACGGGCGATCGGGTCGAGCAGCTCGCGCAGGCGCTGTGTCCGGTCGGCGCCGAGCGCCTGCCAGGGACGGGCAGCGGCGAGGTCGGTGGCGTCCTCGATCGCCTGGAAGGCCGCTCGACCGCGGTCGGTCGGCTTTGCCTGGGCGTCCAGCCAGCCGCGGACGGTCAGCCGCTCGCGCGCCTGCGACCACTCCTGCTCCGACCAGCCCCGGCCGAGCAGGTTGGCCGGCGGCATGTCGACCGCCACCCGCCAGGCGAGCGTCTCCAGCGGGTCGAGATCGGCGGCGACCAGCGCCGCGACGTGCCCGTCGCCGCGATGCTCGCGCAGTGTGGTCGCGGCCTGCCAGAGCCGGGCCAGCGGGTACTCGCCGCGCGGCAGGGCCGCGTTGGCCGCGCCCAGGACCCGTCCGGCCGTTCCGAGCCCGTCGGTGGCGGCCTCCAGCAGGTCGGCGGCCTCGGTCAGGTGCCGCTCGGGCAACTCGTAGGTCAACTCGGCGAGCGCCTGCACCGCCCCGGTCAGCCGGGCGCGCAGCGCCTGGTCCGGGGTGGCCAGCTGCCACACCGCCGGCAGGGCCCTGGTCACCATGTGCGGCGCGAAGTTGTAGAAGGCGGCGACCACCGGGGCCGGACCGGTCGGCCCGAGCGGGGCGGCCCGGCCGGCGAAGTAACCCCGCCAGTAGCCGCGCAGCCCGGCCGCCCCGTAGGCGGCGCGGGCGCGTGGGTGGAAATAGGTGACGGCGTGCACCGGTTCGTAGTGCGTCCACATCAACCGGGCGGTCCGCCCGTCCGCGTCCACTGCCGTCACATGCACCTCCGGGTTCGCTTCGACCAGCGTCCCGAACGTGGTGACCGGGACGTTGGTCGAACCTACTGCCGGTCGGTGACCGGCCGGAAGCCATCTGTGGTCAACGGCATCGATGTTCCGTGGCGGCCGGGCGACCCGGCCGGAGGCTCACTCGGCGGCTAGGACGTCCACCACGAAGCGCAGCGGGCCGGCCGGGCGGCCGCCCCCACCGTCGCCGTACGCGTCCTCGGCCGGAATGTCGAGCTGCACCCGGCTGCCGACGGTGACCCCGACCAGGCCCTTGTCCCAACCGGGGATGACCTGACCCACGCCGATCGGGAAGGTCGCCGGCTGCCCCCGCTCCCAGGAGGAGTCGAACTCCTCGCCGTTCTCGTAGAACACGCCGACGTAGTTGGTGGTGATCGACTGGCCGGCCTTGACCTCCGGCCCGGTGCCCTCGATCAACGGGGTCACGGTCAGCTTGGTCAGCTCGCCCTCGCCGCCGGTGACGGTCGGCTTGCTGCCCAGCGCCGGATCCGCGCCCTCCGGCAGTTGCGGGGCGGGCGGCGCGCCCGGCTCGGTGGCCTCCGCCGGGGCGGTCGGCGTACCGGCAGCCTGCTCGGGAGCGTCGTCGCCACCGCGCTGCCCCACGAGCACGAACACGGTGATCAGCACCGCCACCACGGCGACACCGGCGAACGCGCCGGCCCAGGCCTGCCGGCGGCGCTTGGCCTCGGCCGCCTTCTGGGCCGCGAGTTGCTCGGCCAGCCGCCGCCGTGACTTGGTCTCCTGCTCGCTCACGTCCTCGACTCCCTGCTGAGAGGTGTGGGGTGGGTCCGGCCACGGGCAGCCGTCGCCGACACACGGTACCTGGTGTCGGACGCACTTCCGACCATCGATGGCCCCGGCCGACAGGTACTACTGCGCCGATCATGGACCTCGCGTCCCGGTAAGGCCCGCAAAAGGGGCATTCGATCGGTAGGCGGCGCGTGATCGACCAGTCAGGCGGACTTGCGGGGGGTGGTCTTCTTGGCGGTCTTGGCGGGCTTCTTCTCGGCGGCCTTCTTGGCGGGTTGCGCCTTCTTAGCGGTGGTCTGCTTCGCGGCGGCCTTCTTCGCGGGAGCCTTCTTCGCCGGCGCCTTGGCGGCCTTCTTCTCTGCCGCCTTCTTCTGGGCCGAGCGCGCCGACGAGATCGGTGTGGGCTCGGCGCCACCACCGGCCGGTGCCTCGCCGCGAGCCGCCCGGGCCCGCTCCACCGAAGCCTTGAGCGCGGCCATCAGGTCGACCGCGGCGGCGGGTGCCTCCTCCACCTCCTCCGGCTGGACGACCTCACGGCCCTCCACCTTCGCGTCGATGACCTCCTGCAACGCCGCGCGGTAGTCGTCGGTGAACTCGTCCGGATGGAAGTCCCCGGCCATCGAGTCGATCAGCGAGGTGGCCATCGCCAGCTCGGGAGGCCGGATCTTCAGGTCCTCGTCGAGAAAGCCGAAGTCCGGTTTACGGATCTCGTCGGGCCAGAGCATCGTGTTCAGCAGCAGTACGCCCTCGCGGACCCGCAGGGTGGCCAACTGCTCCCGCTGACGCAGCGCCACCTTCACGATCGCCACCCGCTCCGAGTCGGTCAACGCGTCCCGCAGCAGCAGGTACGGCTTGGTCGCGGTGCCCTCCGGCTCCAGGAAGTACGCCTTGTTGTAGAGGATCGGGTCGACCTGCTCGGCCGGCACGAACTCCAGCACGTCGATCGCGTGGGAGGTGCTCAACGGTAGGTCGGAGAAGTCCTCGTCGGTGAGGATGACCATCTCCCCGCCGCCGATGTCGTAGCCCTTGGCGATGTCGTCGTAGCTGACCTCCTCGCCGCAGACCTGGCAGGTGCGCTTGTACCGGATCCGTCCGCCGTCGGCCCGGTGCACCTGGTGGAACCGGATGTCCTTCTCCTCCGTCGCGGAATACAGCTTCACCGCGATCGAGACCAGGCCGAACGACACGGCTCCCTTCCAGATGGCCCGCATGCTGCGCTCCCTTCCCCGGTATCGACCATGCTCGCATCACAGCGAACCGGGCGCGAGGTGTTCCGCCTGCTACTACAGTCGGCCTGTGCCCGGCGCGCCGCTCAAGCCGATGCTCGCGATGACCGGGCAGCTTCCGACCGGTCCCGGTTGGGCGTACGAGTTCAAGTGGGACGGCGTACGCGCGCTGGCCGACATCGCCGCCGGACGGCCGCGGCTGTACGCCCGCTCCGGTGTGGAGATCACCACCGCCTACCCCGAGCTGATCCCGCTCGGCGAGCAGGCCGACGACGTCCTGCTGGACGGCGAGGTGGTGCTCTTCGACCAGGCCGGACGGCCGTCGTTCACCGCCCTGGCCGAGCGGATGCACGTGCGCAATGCCGCGAAGGCGGCCCGGCTGGCGGCCACCGTGCCGGTCACGTACATGATCTTCGACGTGCTGCGGCTCGGCGGCCAGGACCTCACCGGCTGGCCGTACGACCGGCGCCGGGAGGCCCTCGACGGCCTGGCGCTCGGCGCGGCGCGGTGGGCGGTGCCCCCGGTCTTCTCCGACGGGCCGGCCACCTACGAGGCGGCCGGCGAGCACGGCCTCGAAGGGGTGATGGCCAAGCGGGTCGACTCGACCTACCGGCCGGGAGTGCGGTCACCGGACTGGGTGAAGGTCAAGCTGGAGGTGACCGGCGACTTCGTGGTCGGCGGCTGGCGACCCGGCGCGCGGAAGATCGGCGGTCTGCTGGTCGGCGTACCCGGTGCCGATGGACGGCTCGTCTACCGGGGCCGGGTCGGCGGCGGAATCGGTGCCGCCCTCGAACGGGAACTGCTCCGCGAGCTGGAGCCGCTGCGCACCACCGCGTCACCGTTCAGCGGCGATGTGCCCCGGGAGGATGCCCGGGGCGCGATCTGGGTAACTCCCCGGCTGGTGGTGGAGGTCAAGTACGGCCAGCGCACCCCCGACGGGAGACTGCGGTTCCCCCGGATGCTGCGGGTCCGCCCGGACAAACCGGCCGAGGAGGTCGACGATGCCAGCTGACCGGTTCCCGGTCGAGGTGCAGGGCCGCACCCTGGAGCTGTCCAACCTCGACAAGGTCCTCTACCCGGCGGCCGGCTTCACCAAGGGCGAGGTGATCGACTACTACACCCGGATCGCTCCGGTGCTGTTGCCCCACCTGCACGATCGGGCGCTGACCCGGATCCGCTACCCGAACGGGGTGAACGGCAACTCGTTCTTCGAGAAGAACGCCCCCGCCGCGACGCCGAAGTGGGTGCGTACCGAGACGCTGCCCGCACCCGGCTCCACCAAGGGCCGGGAAACCATCGACTACGTGGTCGCCGACGACCTGCCCACCCTGGTCTGGCTGGCCAACCTGGCGGCGTTGGAGCTGCACACGCCGCAGTGGAAGGTCGGCGGACAACCCGACATGATGGTCGTCGACCTGGACCCGGGTGCGCCCGCGACACTGACGCAGTGCTGCCAGGTGGCGCTGCTGATGCGGGACCGGTTGGCCGAGGACGGCATCGACTCGTACCCGAAGACCTCCGGCAAGAAGGGCATGCAGCTCTGCTGCCCGATCGCCGGCACCCAGGACTCCGAGGTCGTCTCCGGTTACGCCAAGCGGATCGCGCAGGAGCTGGAGAAGGCGCATCCGAAGCTGATCGTGTCGAAGATGGCGAAGAACCTGCGACCCGGCAAGGTGTTCATCGACTGGAGCCAGAACAACGCGGCGAAGACCACGGTCGCGCCGTACTCGCTGCGGGCCCAGGCGGTGCCGTCGGTGTCCACGCCGCTCACCTGGGACGAGGTCTCCGCCGGCGCGGCCGGCAAGCGGCCGTCGACCAAGCCGTACACCGCGACCGAGGTGCTCCAGCGGGTGGAGAAGTCCGGCGACCTGCTCGCCCCGCTCGTCGACGGCGGCCCGGAGCTGCCGGTCTGACGGCACGTCAGCTCGCCGGCCAGGTGGTGTAGGAGATCCGGGCGTTGAGGTTGGCCGGTACGCCCAGCCAGGCGTAGCAGTTGACCGAGACCACGGTGTCCACGCCCGAGCGCCACCAGCTCTCCAGGACGCAGTGGCCACGCCCCCGGTCGAACATGCCGGTGTGGGCGTTGACGAAGGCGGTACCGAAACCGGCACCCGTCCCGTGGAGGACAATCGAATATCTGCCGGTGCCGAGCAGTTGACCGCGAGCGCCGCCGTAGCCGGGGAGCGTCGAGTTGTAACTGTCCCCGGGGAGGTGCCCGCCGTTGATCCAATCGCCGTAGAGGGTGCCGCTGGCGAAGCGCGGCCCGGCCGAGTGGCCGAGCAGGTCGACCCGGGTGCCGTAGGTGACCGCGAACCGGGCGTCGACGGGGCTGCCGGCGGCATTGGCGCACCGTACGTTCCGGCTGTCGGGCCAGCCGATCTGGCAGTTCACCGCGCTGCTGCCCATCGCGGTGACGTGCATCATCGGAAAGATCGGCTCCTCCGACTCGCTGGCCGGGTTGGGGTTCATGAGAATGCGATAGTGGCCGGTGCCGAGCCGCTCGTAGGCGATCGGGCCACCGGTGGAGTCGTACCGCAGGCTGGCGGGGATGGTGCGCGGGCCCGTCGGTGCCGCCTGGTCGGTGGTGAACCAGGCCAGCCGGCCCTGGTGGATCTGCTGCCGGTTGGTGAAGGTCGCCACGAACCGGCTGTCCACCGGCGCGCCGGTGGCCGCGAAGCAGCGCACCTGGATGAGCAGATGGTTGCCGCCCAGCAGGCTCCGGTACCAGCTGGCCACCGTGCAGTGCACCGGCCCGCCGCCGTACGCCACCACGTGGGCGACGCCCGTGCTGGTCGCCGCGTGCTGCAGCTCGACGGTGTACGCCCCCGTGCCGGTGCGGCGCACGACGATGTCACCCTCGGTCGAGGACCAGCTGTAGCCGTTGTTCACGACGTATTCCGCCGTGGTCGGCTGGTTCGCCCAGACGGTCGCGACGACCGCGAAGTTGGGCAAGGGATCGGCCACCCCGGGTGCCGGCGGGGCCAGTACCGCGCCCACCATCAGCCCGGCCATCCCGGCGCGCAGCGCCCGACGCCATCGTCCTGCCCGCATGACCAACCTCCCGAGCCGCCTGTCCACATCTGATCGGATGTGCCGGCGGGACTGGAAAGTACGGCAACCCGGCGTCGGGCCGAAACCGTGCCGACCACCGGAGTGAGCGGGCCCGACCGCCTCGACAGGTCGGGGCGGCAGGAGTAAGACGTACGTATGCCTGCCGCCCTGCCCTTGCTGTCCGCCGCCGGCCTCGCCGCACGGGACCAGCCGCTGCTCACCTACCTCGACCACCGGACCGGGCACCGTCAGAACCTGACCGCTGCGGAGCTGGGCGACTGGGCGGCGCGGGCCGCCGGGCTGCTGCGGGACGGATGCGGACTGACGCCGGGCAGCCGGGTGGCGGTGCTGCTGCCGCCGCACTGGCGTACCGCCGCGGTGCTGCTCGGTGCCTGGTCGGTGGGGTTGGAGGTGTCGTTCCGGCCGCGCGCCACCGCCGGGCTGCCGGTGCTGGAGCCGGGTGCGGACCGACCGTACGACGCCGTCCTGGTCACCCCGGAGCGCCTGGACGACTGGCTGGAGGACGTGCCCGACGGGCTGCACCGATACCTGGTCGGCACCGGACCGGAGCCGCTGACCGACGTGCCGGTCGGCTGGCTCGACTGGTCGGTGGAGGTGCTGCGGCACGGCGCCGCCCCGGCCGATCGGCCGCTGCTGCACGCCACCGACCCGGCCAGCCCGGACGGCACCAGCTACACCGAGTTGGGAGCGGTGGCCAAGGTTCTGGCTGACCAACTCGACCTGCGGGCCGGCGACCGGCTGCTGGTCGACGTCGCCGAGCACGACCTGCCGCTGAAGTGGCTGCTCGCCCCGCTGTCGGCCGGTGCCTCGGTGCTGCTCTGCGCCAACCTCGACCCGGATGAGCGGGACGCGGTCGCCGCCGCCGAGCAGGTCACCCGGATCCTCTGACCCACTCCTTTCCCGCGAGGCCAACTACCGAACAGCGAAGTGGCGCCGCGTCCGGAACGCCGCGCCGCCCGGACGGCGCGTCAGTCGAACGACGGCAGGGACGGGCCGAGGACGTCGTCGGCGTCGACGATGGTGTACGCGTACCCCTGTTCGGCGAGGAAGCGCTGGCGGTGGGCGGCGTACTCGGTGTCGATGGTGTCCCGGGAGACCACGGTGTAGAAGTGCGCCTGCCGGCCGTCGGCCTTGGGGCGCAGCACCCGGCCGAGCCGCTGCGCCTCCTCCTGCCGGGAGCCGAAGGTGCCGGACACCTGGATGGCCACCGCCGCCTCGGGCAGGTCGATGGAGAAGTTGCCGACCTTGGAGATCACCAAAGTGCGCAGCGAGCCGGAGCGGAACTCGTCGAAGAGGCGTTCCCGCTCCTTGTTCGTGGTGGAGCCCTGCACGATCGGCGCGTCCAGGTATTCCCCCAGCTGGTGCAGCTGGTCGATGTACGCGCCGATGACCAGCGTCTGCTCCTCCGGATGCCGGTTGAGCAGGGCGCGTACCACCGGCAGCTTGGTGCGGGCGGTGGCCGCCATCCGGTAGCGCTCCTCGGTCTCCGCCGTCGCGTACGCCATCCGCTCGGCGTCGGTCAGGGTGACCCGGACCTCGATGCACTCGGCGGGGGCGATCCAGCCCTGCGACTCGATGTCCTTCCAGGGCGCGTCGTACCGCTTCGGGCCGATCAGGCTGAACACGTCGCCCTCCCGGCCGTCCTCCCGGACCAGGGTGGCGGTCAGGCCCAGGCGGCGGCGGGCCTGGAGGTCCGCGGTGAACCGGAAGATCGGCGCGGGCAGCAGGTGCACCTCGTCGTAGACGACCAGACCCCAGTCGCGGGCACCGAACAGGTCCAGGTGGGTGAAGGCGCCTCCGCGCCGCGAGGTGAGCACCTGGTACGTGGCGATGGTGACCGGGCGGATCTCCTTGCGCTCACCCGAGTACTCGCCGATCTCCTCCTCGGTCAGCGAGGTCCGGGCGATCAGCTCCCGCTTCCACTGCCGGCCGGCGACCGTGTTGGTCACCAGGATCAGCGTGGTGGCCTTCGCCTCGGCCATCGCCGCCGCGCCGACCAGCGTCTTACCGGCGCCGCACGGCAGCACCACCACGCCCGACCCGCCGGCCCAGAACGCCTCGACCGCCTCCCGCTGGTACGACCGCAGCGTCCACGGCTTCCCACCGTCCTTGCCGGCCTCGGCCAGCTCGATGGGGTGCGCCTCGCCGTCGACGTACCCGGCGAGGTCCTCCGCCGGCCAGCCGAGCTTGAGCAGGGCCTGCTTGAGTCGTCCCCGCTCGGAGGGGTGCACCGCGATGGTGTCGTCGTCGATGCGGTTGCCGAGCATCCCGGCCAGCTTCTTGCTCTTGGCGACCTCGACCAGCACCACCCGGTCCAGGGCGCGCAGGACGAGACCGTGCGCCGGATCGTTGGCGAGTTGGAGCCGCCCGTACCGGTCCATCGTCTCGGCCACGTCGACCAGCAGGGCGTGTGGCACCGGGTACCGGGAGAACTTGATCAGTGCGTCCACCACGGCCTCGGCGTCGTGCCCGGCGGCGCGCGCGTTCCACAGCCCGAGCGGCGTCAGGCGGTACGTGTGCACGTGCTCGGGGGAACGCTCCAACTCGGCGAAGGGCGCGATGGCCATCCGGCAGGCCTGTGCGTCGGGGTGATCGATCTCCAGCAGAAGAGTTTTGTCCGACTGCACGATAAGCGGTCCACCACTCACGCCGAAACCTCTCCTCCGTACGGCTGATCCGGCCGCCGGAGCAGGCGGCTGACCTGCCACAGGGCGACCATCCAGTGTTACACGGGAAAACCAGGGGCGAGAAAGTGCTCACCGCGCGCAACCCTGCCGGCACTCCCGAACGTCTAGCAGTAGGGGACGAGTTGTCGAGGGCCGGTGGCCCGGTTGGTCGCAGCCGGGCCACCGTACGCCCTCGCGGTCGTCACGCCGGTCGGTGCCGGTGCGTAGCGCGTTCGATCCACGGTCAGACGGGCCAGGAAGCGGGGGCCGTTCCCGTCAACCGTGGACAGCCAACGGGGGCGAGCGGCGCGCCCGGGCCGTACCGGCGACCCCACCCCTCCTTCTCGCCGTCGGACGCGGCCGGGTAGGCGTGGAGCCGGATCGGTACCCGATGGTGCTGGTCGACAGCCGTCAAGGATGACACTCTTGACGTCGAGGGCCGGACCGTACGGGGGAGGGCGCATGACCGTCGAGCAGGAAGTGATTCCCGAGCGCGAGCACGCCGAGGCGGCCGAACCCGTCTCCACCACCACGGTGATCGCGTACGCGATCCTCGGAATCGTCCTGTTCGGCTGGTTCCTCTTCGGCTGGCTGGTGCTCCAGCAGGGCTTCATCGACTCGGTCGGCGAGGCCGCCGGTACCGGGTTCGCCCTGCTGCTGCTCGTGGCGATCATCGGGTCGGTGCGGCGCAGCCGTCGCTGAACCGGCCGAGGTTCACTTCTCCAGCACCGCCGCGGTGATCCGATGCAGCGCGAAGGTGTGCAGCATCTCGGTCCGCTCGTCCTCCGCGCGCAGGTAGCCCGCGCCGAGCGACACGGGTCGCACCAGCCGGGACGCGGTCGCCCCGTGTGCGTCGACGTAACCGACCCAGACCAGCGCCTTGTCGCGTACCGCCTGCTGGAGTACGGCCAGGGCGTCGTGGTGACTGTGTACGGGAGCCGGCCCGTCGGGCGTCGCGCCCCGCACCGCCGCCGGGGCCCGCCGGGCCGCTCGCGCCGCCGCGTCACCCCGACGGATCTGCTCCACCACGCCGAGCAGGCGTGGCAGCGGCAGGCGTGGGGTGGCGAGCGGGTCGAGCGCCCGGGTCGCGACCGACACCCGCGCCGGTGCCCGTCGGCTCTTCGGCCGGGTCAGTACCGTCGACCCGGTCGCGTCCTCGGCCACCGGGGCGTAGCCGGCCTCGCGCAGCACGCTCAGTAGCCGGCCACCCTGGTACGGGGTGATCAGCACGGTCGGCGCGAGCCGACGCAACGCCAGCGCCTCGACCCGCCGGTCGGCCAGCACCTCGGCCAGCAGCGCCTCGTCGTCGCTGCGCAGGTACGCCCCGGCGGAGCCGATGCGCAGCCCGCCGTGCTTGCGGGCCACGTCGTCGACCAGGTACGTCAATCCCTGCGGCACCGGTGTGCGGGACCGACGGCGGAACAGCTCGTGCAGGTCGTCCGCCGAGTAGCCAGCGTCCAGTGCCCGCCGCACGCTGCCGGTGGTGATCCGGTGCACGCTGGCCCCGCCGGCCGACTCGGGCTCGGCGACCACCTCGAGCTCGGCGGCGAGCGCCGGCTCCGGCGGCCCGGGCACCACCACGGTCAGGTCGGCCTGGACGAGAAAGTGGTCCACCGGGGCGGGCAGCAGCGTGTCCAGCGCCCGGACCGCGCTGCCGGCCTCGCCGTCCTCGGCGTCGGCCCGCAGCCCCAGCGGGTCGTCCGTCGCGCCGTCCTCGCTCGCCGTCGCCTCCGCCAACAACAGCCGCCCGTACGAGGTGAGCGCCCCCAACCCGGTCACACCCAGCGTGGCCGCCTCGGTCAGGACCTCCCGGTGGGCGTTCTCCCGCCCCCGGCTGCGTCGGGGTGCCCGCCACTCCAGCAGCGCCAGCACCTCGTCGACGCTGGGTGCGGCGGCCGGTTCCAGATCCGCGAGCACGCCGAGCACCGCCCGCCGGGCGGCCGGCGCGCCGGCCCGTTCCGCCTCCGCCGACAACACCGTGATCGGTCGGTCCCGGTCGTCACGCTGGCCGACCAACCCGACCTGCCGCGTCATGGTCAGCCAGGCCCGGGCCAACTGCTCCCAGCGCTGAGCCAGCGAACCGGCCCGCCACATCTCGTACCCGGCGGTGGGCAGCACCTGCTGGTCGGCGCCGTACCGGCCGGCGGCGCCGGGCAGTTCCAGCTCACCGGTCAGCCCGGCCGCGTACGCCACCTCCAGCAGCAGCGCGGCGGTCGATTCGTCCAACCCGGTGGCGCGCGCCAACCGGCGCAGGTCGCGTACGCCGATTCCACCCGAACGCAGCACCGGCGCCGGTTCGGCGGCCAACTGCTCCAGCAGCGCCTCGGTGCGGCGTACCACCTCCATGGTCTGCCCGGCCCCGGCGGAGTCGGCGGCCTTCGGCTCGCGCGGCGTGGCGGTCACCGGGGGCGGTCCGCTGCGCAGCGGACCCAGCGGTCCGGTGTCGCGGCGCAGCAGCAGCCCGACCTCCCGGGGCAGCTCGACCATGCCCGCGGTGCCGCCCTTGCCGCCCGAGACCCGCACCAGCAGCCGGTGGTCGACCAACCAGCGGACCGGGGAGCCGGTCGGTGCCCCGCCGTTGGTGTCGTCCGGTGGCAGGTCGTCGTCGGCGCCGACGGCGGGCGCCTGCAACGCGCCGGGTGGCACGCTGCCGACCGGTGGGCCGGCGGCGAGCCGGTCCAGGATGGCCCGGGCCGACGGCGGCGCGGACAGCAGCGTCCGCCGCAGCTTCGCCGGGTCCGCGCAGAGCGCGGCCGTGCGCGGGTCCAGCTCCGTCGCCGGCCGACCAAGACCCGCAGGGTACGGGGAGATCTCGTCGATGCCACCGACGAGCTGGAGGGCGTTCTCGGGGCCGTACAGCAGGAACCGGGCACGCAGCCGGTCGACGGCGGCCCGGACAGCGGTGGGGGCGGGCGGGCGAGGGCCGCTGGTGGCCATGGCGAGGACGTCGTCGACCGAGGTGGTGCCGTCGGCCGGGTCCCGGGTCAACCGGGCGGCGTCCATGATCTGGAGGGTGAACTGGTCCAGCCCGTCCAGCGCGCGCGACACCGAGACGCGGGACTGCGCCCGGATGGCAAGGGCGGCGACGTCGGCGGGGACCGGCACGACGAGGTCGGGCCGTAGCTGGAGGAGCGCGGCGAGGGACTCGTCGGGCAGCGACCGCAGGTGGTCGGCGAGTGAGGTGCTCATCGTCGTTCCACGCTAGCCCGGCCGGGGCCACTCGCGCCCATCGGACGTCCCGGCCGGTCCGGCTGGCCGGGTAGCTTTCCAGGATGCCTTCGTTGACCGTCGGATTCGATCTCGACATGACGCTGGTCGACTCGCGTCCCGGCATCGCCGCGACCTACCGCGCGCTGACCGAGCGGACGGGCGTACCCGTCGACGCCGAGGCCGCCGTGTCCCGGCTCGGCCCGCCGCTGCGCACCGAGATCGCCCGCTGGTTCCCGCCGGAGCAGGTCGAGGAGGCGGTCCGGGTCTACCGCGAGCTGTACCCGGCGTACGCGATCACACCGACGGTGCCGCTTCCCGGCGCGGTGGCGGCCATCGCCGCGGTACGCGACCGGGGCGGCCGGGTGCTCGTCGTCACCTCCAAGGTCGGCAGGCTGGCCCGGCTGCACCTGGATCACCTCGGGCTGCACGTGGACGAGCTGGCCGGCGACCTGTTCGCCGAGGAGAAGGCGACGGCGTTGCGGGCGTACGGCGCGACCCACTACGTCGGCGACCACGTGGCGGACATGGTCGCCGCCAACGCGGCCGGGCTACCCGGAATCGCGGTGGCCACGGGCCCCTGTTCCGCCGACGAGCTGCGCTCGGCGGGCGCGGCGACGGTGCTGGCCGATCTCACCGGATTCCCGGCGGCACTCGACGGCATGATCCGGCTAGCCTTGAGGCAGTAGACGGCTCAAACGAAGCAGGGGTTCTCAGGTGCCTACGGGTCGAGTGAAGTGGTACGACGCGACCAAGGGATACGGGTTCGTCACCAGTGACGAGGGTGGCGACGTGTTCCTGCCGAAGGGCGCGCTACCGGCGGGTGTCACCGATCTCAAGGGCGGCCAGCGGGTCGACTTCAGCGTGGTGGACAGCCGGCGGGGTGCGCAGGCGATGGGGGTGAAGCTGCTGGACGCTCCGCCGTCCGTGGCGGAACTGCGCCGACGTCCCGCCGAGGAGCTGCACGGCCTGGTCGAGGACATGATCAAGGTGTTGGAGGCGAAGGTCCAGCCCGACCTGCGCCGGGGCCGCTTCCCGGACCGCAGGACCGCGCAGAAGATCGCTCAGCTGGTCCACGCGGTCGCCCGCGAGCTGGAGGTCTGAGGCACGAGCCCGGCGTCGGCGGCCCGGCCGAGCAGCGCCTCGACGGCAGCGAGACCCGCCTCACCCAGATCGGCGGTGAACTCGTTGACGTAGAGGCCGATGTGCCGGTCCACCACGTCGGGCTCCATCTCCTGGGCGTGCGCCAGCACGTACGCCCGACTGGCCCCCGGATCGGCCCAGGCCCGCCGTACGGAGTCCCGGATCCACCCGGCGGCCTCCTGCGGGTCGACCACGCCGCGACGGGCCAGGATGGCACCGAGCGGGATCGGCAGTCCGGTGTCGGACTCCCACCACTCACCCAGGTCCACCAGGGCGGTCAGGCCGTGCCGTGGATAGGTGAACCGCGCCTCGTGGATCACCAGCCCGGCGTCGTACCGCCCGGCGGCGACACCCGGCATGATCTCGTGGAACGGCACCACCTCGATCCGCTGTGGTGTCCGCCCGGCCGCCCAGAGCCGGAACAGCAGGTACGCCGTGGTCCGGTCACCGGGCACCGCCACGGTGGCACCGGTGAGATCGTCGCGGTCCGGCCCGTCGCCGGTCGCCCGGTCGGGCCGGGTCAGCACCAACGGCCCGCAGCCCCGGCCCAGCGCACCCCCGCAGGGCAGCAGGTGGTAGTCCTCCAGCAGCCACGGCAGCGCGGCGTAACTCACCTTCACCAGGTCGAACGCTCCGCGCTCAGCGGCGGTGTTGGTGACGTCGACGTCAGCGTACGTCACCTCCACCGGCGGAGCACCGGGCACCTGCCCGTGCACCAGCGCGTGAAAGACGAACGTGTCGTTGGGGCAGGGCGAGATCGCCAGCGAGAGCGTCACGCCCCCACCGTAGCCCCGCCGACTCCACCCGCTCCCGCCTCGCCTCGCTCCTTTCGCCTGGCGCCGGCCACCGCGACGACCGATCACCGTCCACGGGTCGCCCACCTGTGGCGCTTGTGGCGATCCGTCTACGCCCTCAGCTCGACAGGGCGCGCTCACCACACCCGGACCCTGCCGTCGGGCACAGCTCGCGAGGGACGAAGCCCGCGGGTTGTCCACAGACCTATCCACAGGTCTTCGACCGGTGTTGAGGGATCTTCGAGAGCGTTGGGAGCATCGGTGGATGGGGGAGCACCTGGATGGGTTGCCGGATCTGGGGTCGATGCTGCGGGCGTTACGTCGGCAGGCCGACCTGAGCCAGCGTGAGCTGGCAGAACGGTCGGGCGTGCCGCAGTCGACCGTGGCGCGGATCCAGGCGGGGCGGTCTGCGGATCCCCGGTTGCGGACGGTGCAGCGGTTGGTGAGGGCGGCGGGCGGGACGCTGCGGGTTCCCGAGGTGACCTATGACCTCGACCGTGACCGCCGGGACGAGCGGCGACTGCGGGAGCGGCTCCGCGATGCGGTACGGATCCGTCGTCTCACCGAGGGCGTGCCGGACGGATGCTGGCGGCTCGTGGCGGAACTGCCCGGCGGCGACGTCGTCGGCGAGCTGCGCGCCCATGAACGCAGCCTCGACCTGCTGCTCGGGGAGGACCTGGGCGATCGCCGCGAGGTGGTGCTCGACGGCGTGCTGGTGGCACCCGGCTCCGCCTGCTCGGCATCGGGCGGCGGCTGGTGGCCCGCCTCGCGGAGGAGACCCGCCGGGCCGGCTGGCACACCATCTGCGCCACGGCCGAGGTCGGCGGCATCGGCTTCCTTCTCGCGTGCGGTTACCGCATCGAGTGGAGCCGGCCGCAGAGCCTGCGGCTCGACCAGCCGGGCGCGCGGGACGGCGTCAGCGTAGGGCGGCGGCGGCAGCGGTGAGGGCGGTGAGGGCGTCTCGCATGCGCCAGGCGTCGCGGTCGCGGGGACCGATCGGGTTCGAGACGGTACGCAGCTCGACGAAGGGCACGCCGGCCTGGCTGGCGGCGACCGCCACGCCGTACCCCTCCATGGCCTCGGCCACCGCGTCCGGGTGCCGCCGAACCAGCTCGTCGGTGCTGGCGGTGGTGCCGGTCACGGTGCTGACGGTCAGCACCGGTCCCACCGTGGCGGCCGGCAGCGCCGTGCGCAGGGCGGCCAGCAGTTCCGGATCGGCGTCGAGGGACGTACCACCACCGAGCAGTTCGGCCGGCATGCCGAGCTCGTCGACCGGGATGAAGCCCTCGGGTGACTCCGCGCCCAGGTCGGCGGCGACGGCCCGGGTACCGAGCACGGTGCCGCCGACCGCAACCCGGCCGGGGAAGCCGCCGGCGACTCCGGCACTCACCACGGCTCGGTAGGGGCGGCCGGCCACCTCGGCGAGCGCCAGCAATCGGGCCGTCGCCGCGCCGGCGACCGCCGGACCCACACCCACCGGCAGCACCGCCACGGTCGGGTCGGCGAGGCCGGCCTGGATAGCCTCCGCCTCGGCGGGAACGGCGGTCACCACGAGGAGATCGCTCACGTGACCGAGCCCGGTGAGCTGCGTCGCGTCTCGTCGTCTCCACCGCTCGAACCGGTCACCGCCGAGGACGGGCGGTAGATGTGGAAGCCCGGTGGCGCCATCCCCGGCTCCTCAGGATCGTGCTCGCCGTGGAAGGGGGCCGGAGACGTGGGGGCGGTGGCTTCGGCGGCCCGCACGTCCCTCTCGGTGCGCTCCCTCTCGGCCCGTTCCTCCTCGGCCTGCTTCTCGGCCTGCTGCTCGGCGGTCAACTCGTCGTCGGTCAGCGGCCGTCCGAGCAGCTTCTCGGCCTGTAGCCGCCGGGCCATCACCAGGCCGCGGGCGGCGGCGAGGGCACCGACACCGGCGGCGACTGCGATGCCGATCCGGCCGTCGAAGGGTACGAGCCCCAGCCCGCCACCGGCGACGAAGGCGAGCATCAGCACGGTCTCGGAATGGGCGAACGAACTGGCCCGCAGCCGCTCCGGGATGCGCTCCTGGATCGAGGCGTCCACGGCCAGCTTGGCGATGCCGCTCATCATGGCTGCGACCAGGCAGAGCAGGGCGACCATCGGCAGGGAGAAGTTCAGCACGGTGAGGATCGCCACCCCGGCGACGATGACCATGCCGCTGGACTGGAGGGCCGCCGGTCGATGGATGCGCAGCCGGGTACCGATCGCGGTGGCCAGGAAGGTGCCGACGGCCAGCGCCCCGCCGACCAGGCCGAGTGCCCCCTCGTCACCCAGGTCACGCCCGAAGACCACGGTGGTCAGGTCCCCCGCCTTGATGGTGAAGGCCAGGAAGAGCAGCAGGAATCCGTAGACCCCGCGCAGCGTGGCCGCGCCGATCAGCGTCGAGATCACCAACCGGCCGGCCGGCCGGCCCCGGCCCAGCGGTCGTTCACCGCCGCCCCGCCGCAGCGCCCGTAGCGGTCGCGGTACCCGTTCCGGCGGTTCGGAGTCGGCCTTCGGTGGGAGCCGGAGGGAGATCACCATGCCGACCAGGAAGATCACCGAGGCGACGCGCAACGGCCACTGCGGTCCGAACCAGAAGGCGGCCAGGCCGATCGGGGCGACCAACGCCCCCGCGACCGTGCCGTACACGCTGGCCCGGGCCCCGACCTGGGACAGACCGAGCCCTTCCGGCAGCAACCTGGGTACGGCGGCGGACCGGGCCACCCCGTACGCCCGGGAGAGCGCCAGCACGCCGAAGGCCGCCGGATAGAGCCCGAAGCCGTGGATGTAGTCGGAGATCAACCAGGCCAGGAACGCCCGGCCCAGCATGGTCGTGGCCAGGGCGTACCGGCGGCCGTGCCGGAAGTGGTCGAGCAGCGGGCCGACCACGGGGGCGAGCATGGCGAACGGCACCATGGTCACCAGCAGATAGAGCGCGACCTTGCTCCGTGCCTCGCCGAGCGGCACGTTGAAGAAGATCGTCCCGGCCAGCCCGATGGCGATCAGCGTGTCCCCGGCGCAGGAGATCGCGTGCAGGTCGAAGAGGCGGACCATGCCGGTCTCCCCACCGGCGCCCCGGGCCCGGGCCCGCGCGGCACTGCGGGTCACCCAGCGGCCGCTGCTGACCGACCCGCGCAGCAGCAGCCGCGTGGCGCGGATGCCGGTGCCGACGGTCCGCCCGAGGAGGGACCGCTCAGCGCGGGAGAAGAGCGGCATGGCACCCATCCTGAACCATCTGCCCGAGCGATGCCGCGCCACCGGCGCAGAACACCTCTGGGGAGTGCCTCACAACCGACCCCACCGATGGGGAACAATGGTCGGGTGACCAGGCCCGCCTCCGCCCGCGCCGCCCGTCTTGACCAGGTCTGCGCCGCCGCCGTCGAGCTGGCGCGCGCCGGCATCACCGAGGTGGGCCCCGACGACGTCGGCGACCACCTCCAGGCCGTCGCCGAGGGCGACCGGCTCGTCACCCACTACTTCGAGTGCCGGCTGGCCGGCTACCGGGGCTGGCGGTGGGCCGTCACGGTGACGCGGGTGCCGCGCAGCCGTACGGTGACGATCTGCGAGACCGTGCTGCTGCCCGGGCCGGACGCGTTGCTCGCGCCCGGCTGGCTGCCCTGGCAGGAGCGGCTGAAGCCCGGCGACCTCGGCCCCGGTGACCTGCTGCCGACCCCGCCGGACGACGAGCGGCTCCAACCCGGCTACCTCCTCTCCGACGACCCGGTGGTCGAGGAGACCGCCTGGGAGCTGGGGCTCGGCCGGCCCCGGGTGATGTCGCGGGAGGGGCGGATCGAGACGGCGCAGCGCTGGTACGACGGCGATCACGGTCCCTCCGCGCCGATCTCCACCTCCGCGCCCGCCGCCGCTCGCTGCGGCACCTGCGGCTTCTACCTGCCGCTCGCGGGCAAGCTGCGGCAGTGCTTCGGTGTCTGCGGCAACTTCTACGCGCCTGACGACGGTCGGGTGGTCAGCGCCGATCACGGCTGCGGCGCCCACTCGGAGACCCTGGTCGAGGCCGAGACTGCGGTCGACGAGATGCCCACCGTCTACGACGACAGCGCCGTGGAGCCGATGGCGGTCAGCCGGGCGCCCGGGTCGGTCGAGAGCGGTGAGCCGGCGGAGCCGTACGGGCACTCCTGACCGAGGTCGACCGCCGCCGGCTCAACCGGCGGCGGCGCGACGGCGACGGCGGTTGGCGTCGTGCCGCATCATCACCGCCAGACCGGGGAAGCCCCACAGGAAACCGGCCAGGCAGATCCAGAGCCAGTCCTCCTGGCCGCTGGCGACCAGCCGGTCACGGAAGAGCAGCAGCACCAGCCCGGCGACCGCCCAGGCCGCCATCCCGGCCAGCGCGAACGGCACCATCGGCGGGTCGAGCGGCTCGGGGCGGGGTGGTGGGGTCGGCACCCGGTCAGGGTACGCGACCCCGCTTTGCCGCAGGCCGGTCATCTGCGACGATGCGCGCGACAACCCGATGATCCGCTGTGAGGTTCCTGATGGCAGTAGCGCCGCCCGACAACGGCACCCCGCCCGATCCCGGCCGGCCACGCAACGGCTTCGACCGGTACTTCGAGATCTCGGCCCGCGGCTCGACGCTCAGCCGCGAGGTACGCGGCGGCCTGGCCACCTTCTTCACGATGGCGTACATCGTGGTGCTCAACCCGCTCATCCTCGGCAGTGCCGTCGACGGTGACGGCAAGAGCCTGCCGATCCCCGCGATCGCGGCGGCCACCGCCCTGATCGCCGGTCTGCTGACCATCCTGATGGGCGCGGTCGCCCGGTTCCCGCTGGCGCTCGCCGCCGGTCTCGGCATCAACGCCCTGGTGGCGTACGAGATCGCGCCGGAGATGACCTGGGCCGACGCGATGGGCCTGGTGGTGATCGAAGGTCTGATCATCGCGGTGCTGGTGCTGACCAACCTGCGTACCGCGGTGTTCCGCTCCGTGCCGACCCAGCTGAAGACGGCCATCGGCGTCGGCATCGGCCTGTTCCTGACCATCATCGGCCTGGTCAACGCCGGTTTCGTCCGCCGGATCCCGGACGAGGCGAACACCACCGTCCCGGTCGGCCTGGGCATCGGCGGCCGCCTGGTCAGCTGGCCGATGCTGGTCTTCGTGCTGGGTCTGCTGGTGACCCTGGTGCTGGTGGTACGCCGGGTCAAGGGCGCCATCCTGATCGGCATCCTCGCCTCCACGGCGTTGGCGATGGTCGTCGAGGAGATCGGTTCGATCGGCCCGTCCGTGGTGAACGGTCAACCCAACCCGGCCGGCTGGTCGCTGAACGTCCCCGTCCTGCCGAGTGACCCGTTCCAGGTGCCGGACCTGTCGCTGCTCGGTCAGTTCAACGTGCTGGGGTCGTGGGAGCGGGCCGGCTGGCTGGTCGTGCTGATGTTCATCTTCACGCTGCTCATCACCGACTTCTTCGACACGATGGGCACGATGGTGGCCGTCGGTCAGGAGGGCGGCATGCTCGACGAGCAGGGCACCCCGCCGCGCGCCAAGGAGATCCTGCTGGTCGACTCGATCGGCGCTGCGGCCGGTGGCGCGGGCAGCGTCTCCAGCAACACGTCGTACATCGAGAGTGCCGCCGGTGTCGCGGAGGGGGCCCGGACCGGCGTGGCCAACCTGGTGACCGGAGCACTGTTCCTGCTGGCCATCTTCCTGGCGCCGCTGGTGGTGGTCGTCCCGTTCGAGGCGGCGTCGGTCGCGCTGGTGGTGGTCGGCTTCCTGATGATGACCGCGGTGCGGACCATCGACTGGTCCGACTACGAGATCGCGATCCCGGCCTTCCTCACCATCGTGCTGATGCCGTTCACCTACTCGATCTCCAACGGCATCGGGGCGGGCCTGATCGTGTACGTGGTGGTCAAGCTGGCCAAGGGCAAGTCCCGGGAAATCCACCCGCTGCTGTACGCGGTGGCGGCGCTGTTCGTGGTGTACTTCCTGCGCGGTCCGATCGAGACGCTGCTCTTCTGACAGCCCCCCGGGTCGGGCGTGTGGTCCGCGCGGCGCGGACCATGCGCCCGACCCCGGAGCAGGAGGAACGTCGGGGTGAGCATGGTCATATCCGCTGCGGCTCGGTCAGCTAATTAGTTAGGCTAACTATCGTGACGGAGCGGACGGTGACGGCTCAGAGCATGCCACCGGCGCAGCTGGCCCTTCAGCTGCGTGATGCGATCACCCGGTTGAACCGGCGGGTCCGCCAGGCCCGGCCGGTAGGTGACCTCACGGTCACCCAACTGTCCGCGCTCACCAGCCTCCGGCTGGCGGGCGCGCTCACGCCGCGGGAACTCGCCGACGTCGAACGGGTGCAGCCACCGACGATGACGAAGATCGTCGCGAAGCTGGAGGAGCGCGGCCTCGTGCGGCGCACCCCGCACCCGACCGACGGCCGGCAGGTCATCCTCGCGACAACCGAGGGGGGCCGGGCCGTGCTCGACCAGTTCGAGCGGGTCCGGGACGAGTGGCTGGCCCGCCGGCTGGCCGAGCTGAGTGACACCGACCGGGAAACACTGCACCAGGCCGCGGAGATTCTCCAGCGACTCTCCCGCGCCTGACGCCGCGCACACCTGGTGTGCCCCGCGCCGTGCCGTCCGTCGTTGACGACGCGTACGACCGCGAGGAGGCGCACCAAGAGTGCAGGCACGGCTGAGCACGATGTTCCAGTCCCTACAGGTCCGCAACTACCGGCTTTTCGCGTTCGGGCAACTGGTCAAGCTGATCGGTGTCTGGATGATGTTCATCGCCCAGGACTGGCTGGTCCTCGAGCTTTCCGGCGACTCGGCCACGGCGCTCGGTGTGGTCGTCGCCCTCCAGTTCACTCCCGTACTGCTGCTCACGCTGCTCTCCGGCCGGCTCGCCGACCGGTACGACAAGCGGATGCTCCTCTTCGTCGCCAACGCCTTCTGGACCGTGCTGTCGTTGGCCATGAGCGTGCTGGTGCTCACCGGGCTGGTTCAGCTCTGGCACGTCTTCGTCTTCGCCGCACTGCTCGGCGTGGCCAACGCCGTGGAGACCCCGGTGCGGCAGGCGTTCGTCTCCGAGCTGGTCGGCACGCCGCTGCTGCCCAACGCGCTCTCGCTCAACGCGGCCGTGTTCAACTCGGCCCGGATCGTCGGGCCGGCCGTGGCCGGTCTGGCCATCGCCGCCTTCGACGTCGGGCCGGTCTTCCTGTTCACCGCCCTCAGCTCGATCGCGCCACTGGTCACGGTGATCCGGATGCGTCCGGCGGAACTGCACCGGGACCCGCTGCCGCCGCGTGACGAGCGGGCCGCCGCGACCGTGCTCGACGGGCTGCGGTACGTCGGCCGCCGTCCCGATCTGCTGCTCCCGATGGTGGTGATGTCGGTGATCGGAATGTCGCTGTTCAACTTCCAGTTGACGCTGGCGGCTCTGGCCAAGACCGTCTTCAACACCGGAGCGGCCTCGTTCGGCCTGTTCAGCACCACTCTCGCCGTCGGCGCGCTGATCGGTGCGCTGGCCGGGACCGGGCGGCGCAGCCGTCCCTCGGTCTGGTTGGTGCTGGGTGCCGCGATCGGCTGCGCCGCCTTCGGCACGCTCGTCGGGTTGGCCCCCGCGTACTGGATGGTCGTGGTCCTGCTGCCGCCGACCGGCTTCTTCATGGTCTATTTCGCCCAGGCGGCCAACCAGCGGGTGCAACTCGGCACCGACGCCGCGTTCCGGGGACGCGTGATGGCGCTGTGGGTGCTGGTGTTCCTGGGCACCAATCCGGTCGGTGCGCCGATCATCGGTTGGGTGGCGGAGACCTTCGGCGCCGGCGCCAGCATCTGGGCCGGTGGGCTGCTCTCGCTGACCACCGCGCTGCTCGCGTTGGCCTGGCAGTTGCGCCGCGCCGGGGCCCGGCTGCGGTTCCGGATCCTTCCCCTGCCCCGCTTCTACGTCACCGAGGTGTGAGCGATCGAGAGGTGGGGCGGCCTACCGCCCCACCTCTCGGCGCACGCGACCCGGCGAATGCGGAAAATCGGTTACGTCACGGTGCGCATCGGCATAGCTTCGGTGGGTGGAGGTCCTACGCTTACTGCTCCTGGCCGTGGCGCTGGCCGGCGTGGTCTTCGTGCCGGTGCTGATCGCGCTGGTGGTGTGCACCGACGAGATCGTCGACCGACTGACCTGCGGGTACGGCGAGTGGCGGCAGCGACGTCGGGAACGGCACCTGATCGCCCGGCTGAACGAGGCCGCCGACGCGGTCGAGGTCGCCGGCCGGGTCGACCTCGACGCGTTCGACCGGGTCGACCGGCGGCCACTTGAGCAGATCGCCGCCGATCTGCGGTGCCTGCGCCGGGAGCGGGCCGGCGGCAGCAGACCGGTCGTGTGGCACAGCGGTGTGCTCGACGCGTACGACGACCGGCTCCGCCTGGCCTGCCGGGCCCTGGGCGTCACCGAGCACCTGGCCGAGCTGAGCGGGCTCGACCGGCAGATCGAACGGGTGCGGATCGAGGCCGAGCTGGACGCCGCCGGCCTGCGGCTGCCCGCCGCCCGGCCCGGGCAACCCGAGCGGAACCACTAGCTCGCACCGCACCATCTGCCACCCTGTTGCAGGTGCGACTCTTCACCGCTGTGTGGCCGTCGGCCGACGCCATCGCGCACCTGACCGCGCAGCTGGCCGGGTTGCGGCTCGGGGTGGCCGCGGCCGCCGGCACCAACGTACGGCTGGTCGACGCGGCCCGGGCCCATCTCACGCTCGCCTTCCTCGGCGAGGTCGACCCCACGCGCCTGCCCGAGGTACGGCAGGTCCTCCGGGGCGCGGTCGAGGCTGCACGCGACGGCGTCGTGGCGGGCCCGTTCGCCGAGGCGTGGGACGGCCCGCCCGTGTTGCGGCTGGCCGGTGGTGGCCGGTTCGGCTGGGGTCGCAGCACCGTGCTCTGGGTCGACGTGCAGGGTGACGTCACCCGTCTGGGTGCGCTGGCCGGTGCCGTCCGGACCACCCTGACCGCCGCCGGGTTTCCCGGCGACGAGAAGCCGTTCCGGCCGCACCTGACCATCGCCCGTCCGGGCGACCGGCTGCCGCACGCAGACATCGAGGCGGACCTGGCCGCCCTCGACGACTACCTCGGCCCACCCTGGCCGGCCCGGGAACTGGTGCTGGTGCAGAGCCGGCCCGGACCTCCGGCGCACTACCACCGCCTCGCCGCCTGGCCCCTCTGAGCCCGCCTCAGCCGGCCGGTGCGACCAGGCCGCTCTCGTACGCCGCCACCACGAGTTGCGCCCGATCCCGGGCGTGCAGCTTGGTCAGCAGCCGACCGACATGGGTCTTCACCGTGGCCATGCTCAGACACAACTGTTCGGCTATCTCGGTGTTGGACAGTCCTCGACCGATGAGGGTGAGCACCTCGCGCTCCCGCTGGGTGACCACGTCCAGGTTGGGGGACGGCGTCCGGCCGGGATGCGGACGGCGGGTGTACTCGGCGATGAGTCGCCGGGTCACGCTCGGGGCGAGCAGCGCGTCGCCACCGGAGACCACCCGGATCGCGGAGACGAGGTCGGCCGCCGCCGCTCTCTCCCAGCCGGACACGATGGCGGTCGCACACCCGCCCCTCACCCACCCCGCCCTGACCCCACCCCCGACTGCGCGTCGATCTTGCACTTTTGGTCGCTGGGATGTCCGTTATCAGACTGATGTCCCGGCAGAAAGTGCAAGATCGGCGCGACGGCGGAGGTGCGGCGGGGTGGGGTGGGTCAGGAGGACTCGCGGGCGGCGGGGCCGGTGCCGAAGAGGACGTCGTCCCAGCTGGGGAGGCGCTTGCGCGGCTTGCCGCCGGCCTCGGTGGACTCCGTGGCGCCACTGGCCGGCGCGTTCGTCCGGCGTGGCCGCAGCACCGCCAGCGACGGGACGGCCGGGACCTCCTTGGGCGCGTCCGAGTCGTCGTCGAACGCCGAGCCCTGACCACCACCGAGCAGCGCCGCAGCGCCACCGGTGACCGCCCGCTGGCGGGGCGCGTCCTGATTGCCGGCCGACGCGGCCGGCGAACGCGGGTCGAGACCGCGGCCCGAGGTCGAGCCGAGCGGCCGGTCGAGGGAGGCGAGCAGGGCGTCCCGGCCTGCTCGGATCGGGTCACGGCCCGCGCGGCCGGGCTCGGCGGGCGACGGCAGCCCGTGCCCACCCCGGCTCGGCTCGCCGCGCGACGGGCCGGGCAGGGCGTGACCGCCCCGTTCCGGTGCCGGCTCCTGGCCCAGGATCGGCGTCGGGCGCTCGGCGCAGAGATACTGCGCCATGTCGTCGTGCGGGGTGACCGACTGCCGGGTCTTGTCCAGATCCCAGATCGCCTGGGCGGTGGCCTTGCCGGACGGCCAGGTGGCGACGATCCGCCAGGTGCCGTCGTCCCGGCGCCACGCGTCCCAGGAGATCTTCTCGGTGTCGATCCCGTGCTGCGCGAGCCGGCCGTTGACCACCTCGGCCAGCGGCGTCGGCTTCTCGGCGCCCTTGAGCCGGGTGCGCCGGGCGTGCTGGGCGAGCATCGCGCGCTCCTGGAGTACCGGCCCGGCGTAGCGGAGCACCCGGTCGACCGGCACGCCGGCGATCCGGGCGACGTCCTCAGCGGACTCTCCGGAACGGATTCTGGCCTGGATGTCCCGAGGAGACAGGGACGGCGCCGGGTCGGCGGCGGCCGGTGCGACCGCGAGCGTGGGCGTACCCGGCTCGGCGTGCAGCACTCCGGCGACGCGCTCGTCTATGGGTAGGGCGAGCAGCCGCCCGACCTCGTCGGCGAGCACCAGGGCCTGGCCGTCCTCGGAGAGGGCGACGAAGCGTACTGGGCGCATCGCGTTGCCTCCGTCCCGCTTCGCTGGCCGTACGCCACGAGCCGGCCACCCGGGGCGTTGCGCTCCACGGTACGCCCATCCGTCGCCCGGTGGGAGACGCCACGCCCGGGGATGTCCCGCTGAGCAGGCCGATCCGGTCTGCCACCCGGCTGTGTGACGGATCAGTTGTGGGGGCGAGCCGTGGTGCGGCGCGCAGTTCCGCACTCGCGCGTGGTCGGGCCGTCCATCGTGTCCCGCCGGTGGCGAGTTCACCAGAGCGCGGCGCCACTGGTGAGAGGCGCCGCGCTCCGGTGGTGCGTCGTGGGCCGGTTACAGCCGCTCGACGACGTAGTCGATGGACGCGGTCAGCGCCTCGACGTCAGCCGGCTCGACGGCCGGGAAGAGAGCGACCCGCAGCTGGTTGCGGCCCAGCTTGCGGTACGGCTCGGTGTCGACGATGCCGTTGGCGCGCAGCGCCTTGGCGATCGCGCCGGCGTCCACCCCGTCGGCGAAGTCGATGGTGGCGACCACGTTGGAGCGCAGCGCCGGGTCGGTGACGAACGGGGTGGCGACGGACGAGCGCTCGGCCCAGCCGTACACGATCGCGGCGCTCTCGGCGGTGCGCTTGGCGGCCCAGGCCAGCCCGCCCTGGGAGTTCATCCAGTCGGTCTGCTCGGCGGCGAGGAAGATGGTCGCCAGCGCCGGGGTGTTGTACGTCTGCTCCAGCCGCGAGTTGTCGATCGCGGTGACCAGGTCGAGGAACGCCGGGATGTATCGGCCCGACCCCTTGATCTCGGCGGCCCGCTCCAATGCGGCCGGGGACATCAGGGCCAGCCAGAGCCCGCCGTCGGAGCCGAAGCACTTCTGCGGGGCGAAGTAGTACACGTCGGTCTCGCCCACGTTGACCTCAAGCCCGCCGGCACCGGAGGTGGCGTCGACCAGCAGCAGCGAGCCGGGGTCGGCGCCGGCCACCCGGGTGATCGGCACCGCGACACCGGTCGAGGTCTCGTTGTGCGGGGTGGCGTAGACGTCCACGCCGGCCTCGGCGACCAGGGACGGTGCGCTGCCGGCGTCGGACTTGCGGACCGTCGGCTCGCCGAGGAACGGTGCGTCCTTGACGGCCTTGGCGAACTTGGCACCGAACTCGCCGAAGCTGGCGAACTGGGCCCGGTCGCGGATCAGGCCGAACGTGGCGACCTCCCAGAAGGCGGTGGTGCCACCGTTGCCGATGATCACCTCGTAGCCCTCGGGGAGGGAGAAGAACTGGGCGATGCCGGAGCGCAGCCGGGCCACCTGGTCGCGGACGGTCTTCTGCCGGTGCGAGGTGCCAAGGTAGCTGGTGGCCACCTCGGCGAGCGCGGATACCGCCGCCGGACGGACCTTGGACGGCCCGCAGCCGAATCGGCCGTCGGCGGGCTTGATCTCGTCAGGAATCCGGATGGTCGGTGCGTCAGCCACGGTGTTCAAGATCCTTCCGCATGGGTCGGGGCCCGGGTGAGCAGAATGGGCGCGGACCGGCGGCGGGGACGTGCGCGGTCGCACGGCGAGCCTGGGTCGGAGCCCGTCCGGCAGCGCTGCCGGACTTCATCCTTGCACCAGTCGCCGCCGGTCCGGGCACTGCTCCCACGCTGAACCGTGAGGCGTCCGCCACACCCCAGCCCAGCGCCTCACAAGCGGAGTGTTAAGAAGGGGCCCCTTCTCTACGCCAGGCGTTAAGAAGGGGCCCTTCCTTGCATCTCAGACGTCGTGGGGGACGGCGTCCCAGCCGTCGACCTCGTGTGGCTTGCGGCTGCCCGGACCCACGTAGCGGGCCGAGGGGCGGACCAGTCGCTGGAGCTTCTTCTGCTCCAGGATGTGCGCGCTCCAGCCGCCCATCCGCGCACAGGTGAACATCGAGGTGAACATGTGGGCCGGCACCTCGGCGAAGTCGAGCACCACGGCGGACCAGAACTCGACGTTGGTGGCGAGGACCCGGTCCGGCCGGCGGGCCTGCAACTCGGCGAGGGCGGCCTTCTCCAGGGCCTCGGCGACCTCGAAGCGCGGAGCGCCCAGCTCCTTGGCGGTGCGGCGAAGCACCCGGGCACGCGGATCCTCGGCCCGGTACACCCGGTGGCCGAAGCCCATCAGCCGCTCACCCCGGTCGAGCACCCCCTTGACGTAGCTCTCCGCGTCACCGCTGCGCTCGACCGCCTCCAGCATGCTCAGCACCCGTGACGGCGCGCCGCCGTGCAGCGGGCCGGAGAGCGCGCCGATGCCCGAGGAGATGCAGGCGGCGGCGTCCGCACCGGTGGAGGCGACGATCCGCGCGGTGAAGGTGGAGGCGTTCAGGCCGTGCTCGGCGGCCGAGATGAAGTACGCGTCGACGGCCTTGACGTGCCGGGGGTCGGGCTCGCCGCGCCACCGCTTCATGAAGCGCTCGACGATCGTCTCCGCCTTGTCGATCTCCTTCTGCGGAACCGCCGGCAGGCCGAGGCCGCGTGCGGACTGGGCGACGAAGGAGAGCGCGGTGACCGACACCCGGGCGAGGTCCTCGCGGGCCTGCTCGTCGGAGATGTCCAGCAGCTGCTGCAATCCCCAGTACGGGGCGAGCATGGCGACGGCGGACTGCACGTCGACCCGGATGTCGCCGGAGTGCACCGGCACCGGGAACGGCTCGGCCGGCGGCAGGCCCGGGCCGAACCGGCCGTCGACCAGCAGCGCCCAGACGTTGCCGAAGGAGACCTGGCCGATCAGGTCCTCGATGTCGACCCCTCGATAGCGCAGCGCACCGCCCTCGCGGTCGGGCTCGGCGATCTCGGTTTCGAAGGCTACGACGCCCTCAAGTCCGGGTTTGAAATCGGCCATCTCACTACTCCTGGTGTGTGGTCGGTGCGCCCGCCCGGGCTCGGTGTCCCGGCCCCGGCCGGGTGAGCGCCTTAGGCGACCCTCAGGGATGTGTTCGTGACATCTTGCCTGCTGGTGACCGGGTGCGCGAGACGCTGTCGATGTGCGCCTGACGACATCCCGCTTGCCGGGCTCCTCCCGACACCGATAAGACTGGGCCGGACGGGCTGGTCGCCGGGCGCGTACCGGCCCGACGGGGGAGGAGCGGGAACGTGATGGGGGACACACCGGAACCGGCCGCCATGCGGCACGAGTACGCCGCCGGGTCCGGCCTGACCGAAAGTGAACTGGCCGCCGACTGGTACGCCCAGTTCGACCGGTGGTTCGCCGACGCGGTCGCCGCCGGGTTGCCGGAGCCGAACGCCATGGTGTTCGGCACCGCCGACGCCACCGGGCGACCGAGCGCACGGACGGTGCTGCTCAAGGGGTACGACTCGGAGGGTTTCCTGCTCTTCACCAACTACGACTCCCGCAAGGGCGTCGAGGTGACCGCCAACCCGTACGCCAGCCTGGTCTTCCCCTGGTTCCCGATGCAGCGGCAGGTGATCGTCGCCGGACCGGTGGCACGACTCGACCGGGCGGAGACGGAGGCTTACTTCGCCAGCCGGCCGCGCGGTTCGCAGCTCGGCGCCTGGGCGAGCGCACAGTCGTCGGTGCTGTCCGACCGGGCCGCCCTCGACGACGCGTACCGGGCCGCGGCGGAGCGCTTCGCCGACGTGGACCCGATTCCCGCCCCGCCGCACTGGGGTGGGCTGCGGGTGCGGCCCGACTCGATCGAGTTCTGGCAGGGTCGGGCCAGCCGGCTGCACGACCGGCTGCGGTTCCGCCGTAGCGGCGGGAGCTGGGTCGTGGAGCGGCTGGCGCCGTGACCGTCAGCAGTACGGACCGGCCGCGCGAGCAGCGCCGCTGGGCGATCGATCTGCGTCCGCTGCGGGTGCCGGCGTACCGGCGGCTCTGGGTCGGCAACGCCATCGCGATGTTCGGCTTCCAGTTCACCGCCGTCGCGGTACCGGTGGAGATGTACGCGCTGACCCAGGACTCCTTCTGGGTGGGTCTGCTCGGTGTGGCCGCATTCGTGCCGCTGCTGGTCTTCGGGCTCTGGGGCGGCGCGGTCGCCGACGCCATCGACCGACGGCGGGTGCTGCTGGGTGGCGCGGCCCTGCTCTGGGTGGCCGTGCTGGGGCTGCTGGCCCAGGCGCTGCTGGGGGTCGGCAGTCCGGTCCTGCTGCTGGCCCTGGTGGCGCTGAGTTCGGTGGCGTTCGCCATCGCCGGCCCGGCCCGTGGGGCCCTCGTGGCTCGGCTCGTCCCGACCGAGCTGGTGCCCGCGGCCACCACGCTGAACTTCACCACCGCGATGGCCACCGCGGTCCTCGGCCCACTGGCCGCCGGCCTGATCCTGGCGTTCTGGGAACTCGGGGTGGCGTTGCCGGTCGCGTACGCCGTGGACGCGACGCTGCTCACCGCGCTGGTCTGGGCGGCGGTGCGGCTGCCGGCCATGCCACCGGAACCCGATCCGGAGGGCGGCCCCCGACAGGCCGGGCTGCGCAGCGTCGTGGACGGCATCCGCTACCTGGCCGGCAGCCCCGTGCTGCTGCTCTCCTTCGCCATCGACCTGATCGCGATGGTGTTCGCCTTCCCTCGGGCGCTGTTTCCCGAGGTGGCGACCGAACGGTTCGGCGGCGGCGCGGCGGTGGGCTGGCTCTACAGTTCCATCGCGATCGGCTCGCTGCTCGCCGGCCTGGTCTCGGGGTGGATCGGCCGGGTCCGCCGGCAGGGGCTGGTGCTGGTGCTCGCCGTCGTTGGCTGGGGAGCCACGGTCGCGCTGGCCGGGCTCGCCCGCCAGCTCTGGCTGGTGGTCGTACTGCTGATCCTGGCGGGAGCGGCCGACCTGGTCAGCTCGGTGGTACGGCAGTCGATGCTGCTGATCTACGCGCCGGACCGGATGCGCGGGCGGCTGCAGGGTGTCAACACCGTCGTGGTGACGGGTGGTCCGCGCCTGGGCGACCTGCGGGCGGGTGCGATGGCGGCCGGCTTCGGCAGCGGAGTGGCCTGGGTCGGTGGCGGTGTCGCGGCGGCGGTTCTCGCGGTGCTGCTCGCGGTGGCGTTCCCGGCGTTGATCCGCTACCGGTCGCCGAGCGGGGACGGTGAGCACGAGTCCGGCGGGGGTCGCCGACCGCAGCGAGCGAACAACCGCACCGACGGCTAGGGTCTGGCGACATGGACAGCCGCGATCCGCTTCCCCTGTCGGGAGCGCAGTGGAGCATCTCAGCCGCCGGTCACGAGGCGGTCATCGTCGAGGTGGGCGGCGGGCTCCGCGCCTACCGCCAGGACGGGGTCGAGCACCTCGACGGGTACGCGACCGACGAGCTGTGCCCGGGCTCGGCGGGGCAGGTGCTGGCACCCTGGCCGAACCGGATCCGCGACGGCGTCTACTCCTTCGGTGGCCGGTCGATGCAGCTGAACCTGACCGAGCCGGAGCGGCACAACGCCATCCACGGCCTGGTGAACTGGGCGTCGTGGCAGTTGATCGAGCAGCGGCCGGACGAGGTGACGGTCGGCTACGACCTGCTGCCGCAGCCCGGGTACCCGTGGCCGTTGCGGCTGCGTACCCGGTGGAGCGTGGCCGCCGACGGGCTGCGCGGCGAGCACGAGGTCACGAACGTCGGCACCGAGCCGGTGCCGTTCGGGTTCTCCGTGCACCCGTACCTGCGGCTGCCGGGGGTGGCCGTGGAGGACATCGCGCTACGCGTACCCGGCCGGACCCGGCTGCTGCTGGACGGCCGGCTGCTGCCGGTCGGCGCGACCGTGGTGGCCGGCACCGAGTACGACTACACCGAGCCGCGCCGCATCGGCGAGGCGGTGCTGGATCACGCCTTCGGGCAGGTGGCGCGGGACGACGACGGCGGTTCCTCGGTGACGCTCAGCGGACCGGACACCTCGACCGGGCTGCGGATCTGGGCCGACGCCCAGTTCGGTTGGTGGCAGGTCTTCACCGGCGACACGCTGACCGGCGAGCGGTTCCGCCGGTCGGTGGCGGTGGAGCCGATGACCTGCCCACCGGACGCGTTCCGGTCCGGCCGGGATCTCATCACCCTGGCCCCGGGCGACACCTGGCGCGGGAGTTGGGGCATCCGCCCGGGGGTCTGACCGACCGGTCACGGACCGGGCGGGGCGAGCGAGGAGAACGGCGTGGAGTTCGCGGAGGTGGTCCGGCGGCGCCGGATGGTGCGCAACTACGACCCGGACCGGCCGGTGCCGCCGGAGGTGCTGGAGCGGTTGCTGGAGCACGCGGTGCGGGCCCCGTCGGCCGGGTTCTCGCAGGGCTGGGGCTTCCTGGTGCTGGAGTCGCCGGAGGACCGGGAGCGCTTCTGGGCGGCCAGCACGCCGGAGGGCGGCGGGACGGGGCGGTGGCTGACCGGCATGCGCCGCGCCCCGCTGATCGTGGTGCCGCACGCCAACCGCTCGGTCTACCTGGAGCGGTACGCGGAGCCGGACAAGGGCTGGGCGGACCGGTCGACCGACCGTTGGCCGGTGCCCTACTGGTACGTCGACACCGGCTTCGCGGCGCTGCTGATGATGCTGACCGCCGTGGACGAGGGGCTGGGTTCGTGCTTCTTCGGCATCCCGCCGCAGCGGTTGGAGTCCTACCGTGAGGCGTTCGGCGTGCCGGAGACGTACCACCCGATCGGTGCCCTCACCATCGGTTACCGGGCCCCTGACCACCGGTCACCATCGTTGCGTCGCGGCCGCCGCCCGGTCGACGAGGTCGTCCGGCGCGGACGGTGGAGCTGACCCGAACCGGTGGCTTCGTCCGGTTGAGAACCGGACGACCGGTGGTGAAACTGGCATCAGGGAGCAGAACGTGGGGTGCGGGGTCCGGCTACGCTGGCACGGTCATCGGCGCCGCAGGTCGCGGCGCCGTGCCGCGACCCGGCCCGGAGTCGTGGTACCGGCCGGCCACGGGGAGGGGAGCGTGCCGTCGTGATCTTCAGAGCGGTCCGGGACGGGCGTCCCTATCCGGAACACAATCTGACCCTGAAGCAGTGGGCCGAGATCCCACCCCGTCCGCTGCGCCTGGATCAGCTCATCACCACCAAGCGTGAGCTGGCGCTGGACAAACTCCTCGCCGAGGACTCCACCTTCTACGGCGACCTCTTCCCGCACGTGGTGCAGTGGAACGGCGGGCTCTACCTGGAGGACGGCCTGCACCGGGCGCTGCGCGCCGCACTGCAACAGCGCAACCAGATCCACGCTCGGGTGTTCGTGCTCGCCGAGGCGGTCGAGTGACACCGGTGGACCTGCTCGACCTGGATTCGTCGCTGACCGATGAGGAGCGGCAGATCCGCGCCGTCGTGCGCCGGGTGGTCGACGACCTCGTACGACCGCACGTCGCGGGCTGGTACGAGGCGGGCCAGGTGCCGGCCCGCGACCTGGCCCGGGAGTTCGGCAAGCTCGGCCTGCTCGGCATGCACCTGACCGGGTACGGCTGTGCCGGCTCGACGGCCGTCGCCTACGGGTTGGCCTGCCTGGAACTGGAGGCCGGTGACTCCGGCGTCCGGTCACTGGTCTCGGTGCAGGGTTCGCTGGCCATGTACGCGATCTGGCGCTACGGCAGCGAAGAGCAGAAGCAGCGCTGGCTGCCGGCGATGGCGGCCGGTGAGGCGATCGGCTCGTTCGGGCTGACCGAGCCGGATCACGGCTCCGACCCGGCGTCGATGGCCACCCGGGCGCGCCGCGTCGGCGACGACTGGGTGCTCAGCGGCAGCAAGATGTGGATCACCAACGCGCCGATCGCCGATGTCGCGGTGATCTGGGCGCGCACGGACGAGGGCGTGCAGGGCTTCGCCGTACCGATGGACGCGCCCGGGGTGACGGCGCGCGAGATCACCCGCAAGATGTCGCTGCGTGCCTCGCTGACCGGGGAGATCGTCCTCGACGACGTCCGGCTGCCGGCGGAGGCGCAACTGCCCGGCGCGACCGGGTTGAAGGCGCCGTTGAGCTGCCTGACCGAGGCCCGGCACGGCATCGTCTGGGGCGCGCTCGGCGCGGCCCGGGACTGCCTGGAGACCGCCCTGACGTACGCGTCGACCCGTACCCAGTTCGGCCGGCCGCTGGCCGGCTTCCAGCTCACCCAGGCCAAGCTCGCCGACATGGCGGTCGAGTGGAACAAGGGCTACCTGTTGGCGCTCCAGCTCGGCCGGCTGGCCGACGCCGGAAAGCTGCGTCCCGAGCAGGTCAGCGTGGGCAAGCTCAACAACGTACGGGAGGCCCTGGCCATCGCCCGGCAGTGCCGGACGATTCTCGGTGCCAACGGCGTCTCCGGGGAGTATCCGGTCATGCGGCACGCCAACAACCTGGAGAGCGTGCTGACCTACGAGGGCACCTCGGAGATCCATCAGCTGGTCATCGGGCAGCGGCTCACCGGCGTCTCGGCCTTCGCCTGACCCGGTCCGGGTTCGACTGACGGACTCAGCGAGCGGCTGTCGTACGAGGGGCTTACCGTCATCAGCAGAGACCGCGTCTGACGAGGACGGTGAGGGCGATGGCACGCGACGGCGACATCAACGAGCCCACCAGCGAGTTTGCCGACCACCGGTCGGGTCATGTGCTCACGGACGCCCCGGACGCCCCACCGCAGGCCCCGCCATCCGGTGGCGGGGCGGCCCGTGCCCTGCTGTGGGTGCTCGGTGCCGCGGCCCTCGCGGTGGTGCTGCTGTTCGGCGTGCAGACGGCCGGGATCCTGCCCGAGTTCCGCAACCCGTTCACCAAGGAGCAGACCGACCGCAGCCAGCCCGCGCTGCTGGAGTCGATGCAGGACCTCAGCCGGTACGTCGCGGCCGAGGGCAACTTTCAGGTGGTGGTCGACCTGCAGAACGACCGGCGCAACGTGCCGGACTGGCTGCTGAACCAGCGGACCTTGTTCGTCGGGTCGGGCAGCGTCGAGGCGTACGTCGACTTCGGCACCCTCACCGAGGGGGCGATCGTCCAGTCGGCCGACGGGAAGTCGGTCGAGATCAAATTGCCGGCGCCACAACTGGCCGAGACCAACCTCGACCTGGAGAAGAGCTACGTGTTCGCCGAGGAGCGCGGGCTGCTCAACCGCGTCGGTGACCTCATCGGCGGTGACCCGAACCGGCAGCAGCAGGTCTACCAGCTCGCCGAGGACCGGATCACCGCGGCCGCCCGGGAGAGCGGGTTGAGCGCCCGGGCCGAGGAGAACACCCGCAAGATGCTGGAGGGGCTGCTCCGCTCGCTCGGCTTCGACCAGGTGACCGTCACCTACACCGCCCCCTGACGGAGACGCCGACCCCGCCCGCTTCGTCGTAGAGCCTCGCGGGCGGGCGGCGTCGTGGCGGGAATCGGGCGGGGCAGCGGGTCAGCGGCCGGCGACGAGGTAGCGGTCCTCGTTGGGCATGATGATCCAGAGCGCCAGGTAGATGATCACCTGGGTGCCCGGCAGCAGCAGCGACAGCAGGAACAGCAGCCGGATGAGCCCGGCCGAGGTGCCGAACCGCTGCGCCAGCCCGGCGCAGACCCCGGCGAACATGCGCCCCTGCCGGGGCCGGACGAGTTTGCGACTCATGGGTGTCACTTCCCCTCTGCGGCGGTCCGCCGCTCCTGGAATCAACGCTAGGCACGGGCGGCCGTCCCGCCCTCGGTCCCAGGGATGAACGCCACCGCGCCGACCCGTAGGTGCATACCCGCGCAGCCACCCGACGACGCCTCCCACCTCGGTTCGGCACGGGTGTCGACCGGTTGGTGACCCGAACGCCAGGGCGGGGGGTGGTCGGGGGAGTAGGCTCGCCGGTCGGGCGCCCTCACCCGGGCGTGACCAGGGCCGGGCCACACCCGGGAACGGCCATGAACCGGCCGGCTCCGGCGGAGCCGACCATAAACGGCAGCTGTCCGGTGACACCGGCGGTGGCGAGGAAGTGCAGTCATGATCAGCGTGTTCGACCTGTTCAGTGTGGGCATCGGGCCGTCGAGCTCGCACACCGTGGGGCCGATGCGGGCGGCGCGTACCTTCGTCGCCGGGCTCAAGGCCGACGGTCTGCTCACCGGTACCGCCCGGGTGCGGGCCGAGCTGTTCGGTTCCCTCGGCGCCACCGGGCACGGGCACGGCAGCGACCGCGCGGTGCTGCTCGGCCTGGCCGGTGAAGCCCCGGAGACGGTGGACACGGACAGCGTCGAGGCTCGGGTGGACCGCATCCGGACGGAGCACCGGCTGCTCCTGCTCGACACGCACGAGATCGACTTCGACCCGGAGCGGGACCTGACGCTGCACCGTCGCCGGTCGCTGCCGTACCACCCGAACGGGATGATCTTCTCGGCGTACGACGCGAGCGGGTGCGAGGTGCGGACGCGTACCTATTACTCGGTCGGTGGCGGGTTCGTGGTGGACGAGGCGGCGGCCGGGGCGGACCGGATCAAGCCGGACAGCACCCCGGTCCGGTACCCGTTCCTCACCGGCGTGCAACTGCTCGACGTGACCGCCACGACCGGGCTCTCCATCAGCGAGGTGATGCTCGCCAACGAGCTGTCCTGGCGGGCCGAGGCGGACGTCCGGGCCGGGCTGCTCGACATCTGGCGGGTGATGCGCGAGTGCGTCGAGCGCGGCTGTACCCGTGACGGCACCCTGCCGGGTGGCCTGAAGGTGCGCCGCCGCGCCGCCGAGCTGCGTCGCAGCCTGGAGGCCGACTCCGCCGGGCTGACCGGCGGCACCCACGCCCCGGCCGCAACCACGCTCGCCGGGCCGGCCGCGGCCACGGCCGGCGATCCGCTGCACGTGATGGACTGGGTGACGCTGTTCGCGCTGGCCGTCAACGAGGAGAACGCGGCCGGCGGTCGGGTGGTGACCGCCCCGACGAACGGCGCGGCCGGGATCATCCCGGCGGTGCTGCACTACTACACCCGGTTCGTGCCGGGCGCCTCCGACGACGGGGTGGTGCGGTTCCTGCTGGCGGCCGGCGCCATCGGAGTGCTGTTCAAGGAGAACGCGTCGATCTCCGGTGCGGAGGTGGGTTGCCAGGGCGAGGTCGGCTCGGCCTGCTCGATGGCGGCCGCCGGGCTGGCCGAGGCGTTGGGTGGCACACCGGCCCAGGTGGAGAACGCCGCCGAGATCGGCATGGAGCACAACCTGGGCCTGACCTGCGACCCCGTCGGTGGCCTGGTGCAGATCCCGTGCATCGAACGCAACGCGGTGGCTAGCATCAAGGCGATCACCGCCGCCCGGCTGGCGTTGCGCGGCGACGGGGTGCACGCCGTCTCGCTCGACAAGGTCATCAAGACCATGCGGGAGACCGGCGCCGATATGAAGGTCAAGTACAAGGAGACGGCGCGCGGTGGCCTGGCCGTCAACGTGATCGAGTGCTGAGCGCTCGTGGGGCGGCGTTCACCGGCTGCTAACCTGTCGTCCGTTCAAGGCGACCGGCAGTGGGGCGGCGGAGGCGAGGCGGGAGACGGCGGTGACCTCTGGCGTCGGAGCTTTGTGGTCGCACCGCAATTCGCTGCGCATCCTGGTCAGACGCGATCTCGCGGTCAAGTACCAGCAGTCGGTGCTGGGCTACCTCTGGTCGTTGATCGAGCCGCTGGGCATGGGCGCGATCTACTGGTTCGTCTTCGGCGTGCTCTACTCCCGCGACACGAACCGGTATCTCGGCGAGGCCGCCGGGTCGTACCCGCTGTTCCTGATCACCGGGATCTTCGCCTGGATGTGGACCAGTTCGGCGCTGAGCGAGGCCACCCACGCCCTCACCGGCCAGGCCAGGCTGATCACCACGATGAACGTGCCCCGGCAGGTCTTCCCGATCGGCCGGGTCGTCGGCCGTTTCGCCGAGTACGCCGCCGGCCTGCCCATCCTCGTCGCCATCGCGATCTGGTACGCGGCCGACGGTCAGATCGAACCCGGCTGGTCGCTGCTCGCCCTGCCGCTCGCGGTGCTGGCGCAGGCGATCCTGCTGATCGGGCTGGCGTTGCTGCTGTCGGCGTTCAACGTGCTGATGCGGGACGTGGAACGGTTCATGCGGCTGGTCATCCGGGTGCTCTTCTACGCCACGCCGATCATCTACCCGCTGAGCCTGGTCCGCGACTCCGGCCTGCCGGGCTGGCTCAGGCTGGGCTACGAACTCAACCCGCTGGTCGGCATCTTCCAACTGCATCACGCGGTGTGGTACCCGGACGAGTTTCCGGGCGCCCGGATGCTCGCCACCACCGTCGGCATCAGCCTGCTGCTGCTCGTGGCCGGCTGGTGGGCGTTTCGCCGGCTCGAACCCGCCGTGCTCAAGGAACTCTGATGGGTGAGGCGATCATCGAGGCGGAGGGCCTCGGCATCCGGTTCGTCCGCAACCGCCGCCGGCAGTTGCGGCTGCGGGAACTGTTCATCCACCGGGGTACGCGAGGTGCCTCGGACGGTCGGTTCTGGCCGCTGCGCGACGTCTCCTTCTCGGTCGCGCCGGGGGAGACCGTCGGGGTGATCGGCCGTAACGGCACCGGCAAGAGCACCCTGCTGCGGCTGATCGCCGGGGTGCTGATCCCCGACGAGGGTCGGATCCGGGTCTCCGGTGATGTCGCGCCGCTGCTGGAACTCTCCGCCGGCTTCTCGAACGACCTGACCGGACGGGAGAACCTGTACCTGGTGGGTGGCCTGCACGGGCTGTCGACGGCCTACCTGAAGCGGCACTTCGACGAGATCGTCTCGTTCGCCGGTGAGCAGGTGGAACGGGCCATCGACACCTCGGTGCGGCATTACTCGTCCGGCATGAAGGTCCGGCTCGGCTTCGCGATCATCTCTCACCTGCCGCACCCGATCCTGCTGATGGACGAGGTGACGGCGGTCGGGGACGCCGAGTTCCGGGCGAAGTGCTACACGACCATCGATCGTCTGCTCGGGGAGGGGCGCACTCTGGTGCTGGTGTCACACAACGAAAAGGACCTGACCCGGTTCTGCCGTCGAGGACTCTTCCTCGACGCCGGCCGGCTGAGCGTCGACGGCACGATCGCCGAGGCGCTGGCCGCGTACCACGACGCGGTGCCCCGGTGACCCTCGCGATCGTGCTCGCCGCCGGCTCACCGGCCGGGAGCCTGCCGACGGGCACCGGCGAGACGGTGGGCGAGCGGCTGGCCGCCCAGTGGCGGCGGGCCGGCGTGGCGGAGGTACGGGTCGCCGCCGACCTGGACGAACTGGCCGACCTGGCCGGCGCGGCCGAGGGCCCCGTGGTGGTGAGCGGGGTCGACCTGGTGGCGCACACCGCCGTACTGCGGCATCTGGTGACCAGCCCGGTCGGGCCGACCGTGGCGCTGGTGCTGACCGACCCGCCTGGCGGCGGCCGGACGGCGGTACGCGAGGAACGTGGCCAGGTGGTCGACGCGGACCGCGCCGAACGGCTGGGCGCGGAGGCGACCGGCATCTTCGGTGGTGCGGTGCGGGTCGGCCGGGACGACGTACCGGCGCTGGTGGCCGCCGCCCGGGCGGTGGCCGCCGGTCGGCTGCCGGCCGTCGCGGGCGGACCGGCGACCGATCTGGAGGTGCCCGACGCGGGCCGGGTGGACGGCGTCGAGCCGGACCGGTTGACCGCCCGCGCCGAGGTGGCGGTACCGGTCGTGGACCGGGTGTTCGCCGCGCTGTCGGCCCAGGGCACGCTGGTCTTCGCGCACCGGGTACGCCTGCTCGTCGCGCACCGGGTCGACGACGCCGCCGGGCTGGACCGGGCGGAGGCGGCGGTGGCCGTCGTCGACGAGGACCGGGCCGAGCTGCGACTGTCGGTGAAGGAGAAGGACGACTTCTTCACCACCTACTTCGTCAGCACCTGGTCGCCGTACGTCACCAAGGCCTGCGCCCGGTCGGGGCTGAGCCCGACGGCGGTGACCATGCTGTCGGTGGCCTTCGCGGTCGCCGCGGCGGCGATGTTCGCCGCCGGTGGCCGACCGCTGCTGGTCGCCGGCGCGGTGCTGCTCTACCTCGGCTTCGTGCTGGACTGCGTGGACGGTCAACTGGCCCGCTACACCCGCAACTTCAGCGCCTGGGGCGGTTGGCTGGACACCATGGCCGACCGGGCCAAGGAATACCTGGTCTACGCCGGCCTCGGCTTCGGCGCGACCCAGGCCGGGTTCCGGTACGGCTGGGCCCTGGCGATCGCCGCGATGACGTTGCAGACCGTGCGCCACATGACCGACGCCTGGTACGGCGTCCTGCACGACGAGGCGGCCCGACGGCCGAAGCACACCGGGACCGGTGGCGGCATCGGGGACCGGCTGAACGCGGCGTCGGCCCGGGTGCAGGCGGACACCGGCTCGGTGTCGTACTGGCTCAAGCGCACCGTGGTCTTCCCGATCGGGGAACGGTGGGCGTTGATCTCGCTGGCGGTGGCGCTCTTCGACCAGCGGATCGCGCTGCTGGCCGTGCTGACCTGGGGTGTGCTGGCGTTCGCGTACACCGGTGCGCTGCGTACGCTGCGGGCGCGCTGGATGTGGGTACCGGTGCTGGACACCCTCGACGCGACCCTGCACCGCGACGACGGCCCGCTGGCCGTCCGGCTGCCGGTGCTGCGTCGTCCGGGGCCGCTGGTGCTCGCGGTGGTCGCGGCGCTCGGCGCGGCGGTGCTGGTGCTGGTGGCCGCGATGGCCGGTACGGGCAGCGGGAGCGCCACCCCGTCGTGGCTGCGCTGGATCGCGGTACCGGTGGCGGTGCTGGTGCTGCTGGTCGGGGCGGCGGGGGCTCGGGCGGCGCACAACGGGCCGCTGGACTGGCTGGTGCCGGCCGCGCTGCGGGCGGCCGAGTTCCTGCTCGCCATCGCGGTCGGGCTGATCGGCGGGGCACCACTCTGGCTGATCTTCGGGTACCTCTTCGTACTCACCCTGCATCACTACGATCTGGTCGCCAGGCTGGAGAAACGGCAACCGGCGCCGCCGCTGCACGCGGCCACCCTCGGCTGGGAGGGCCGCTCGGCGGTACTGGCATTGGCGGCGATCGCCGGAATCGTGAGTATTGGTCTGGCTACACTCGGTTTCTACCTTCTGGTGCTCTTCGTGGGAAGCGTGGTGCTGGCCTGGTTCGTCCAGCCGAGCCGGGCCACGCGGGTACCGGCGGGCGCGGGAGGTCGCGCGACGATCTGACGGGGGCCGGGACGATGACGCTGATCAGCTTCGTCGTACCGGCCTTCCGGGTCCAGGGCTACCTGCGGGAATGCCTTGACTCGATCCTCGCCCAACCGGTCGCCGACATCGAGGTCATCGGGGTCGACGATTGCTCGCCCGACGGCAGCGGCGACATCCTCGACGAGTACGCCGAGCGCGACGACCGGGTGACGGCCGTGCGGCTGGACCGCAACGTCGGGCTCGGCCCGGCCCGCAACGTCGGACTGGACCGGGCCGTCGGCGAGTACGTCTGGTTCGTCGACGGTGACGACTGGCTCACGGCGGACTGCCTGGTCGAGGTGGCCGCCCGGCTGCGGGAGACCCGGCCGGACGTGCTGCTCGTCGACCACGTACGCGCGCACTGGGACGACACGGTGACCCGCAGCGCGATGGCCGAGGTCTTTCCCGTTCCGCCCGGGCCGGTCACGTTCCGGCTGGCCGAGCGGCCGGAGACGGTGAAACTGCTGCACACCGCGTGGAACCGGCTGGTCCGTCGGCAGTTCCTCGCCGACGTGGGGCTGCGCTTCGCGCCCGGCTGGTACGAGGACGTCTCCTTCAGCTATCCGGTGCTGCTGGCCGCCGACCGGATCGGGGTGCTGGACGCGGTCTGCGTGCACTACCGGCAGCGGCGGGCGGGGGCGATCACGAGGACCCGGGGCGAGCGCCACTTCGAGGTGTTCGAGCAGTGGCACCGGGTGTTCCGAGAGCTGGACCGCCTCGGGGCCGAGGACCTGCGACCGGTCATCTTCGAACGGATGATGTGGCACTACCTGGTGGTGCTCGGCAACGGCGACCGGATCGGGCCCGAGCTGCGGCCGACCTTCTTCGCCCGGGTCGCCATCGAGCACGCCCGGTTCCGGCCGCCCGCCGGGCACCGGGTGCCCGGCGGGGTGGAGGGGCTCAAACACCGGCTGGTGGCCGGCGGTAGCTGGCGTACGTTCAGCGCGTTGCGGACCGCGAGCCGGGCGGGGGAGACCGTCCGCCGGGTCGCCGCCGGGACCCGCCGACGGGTGCTGCCCCGGGCTCGGCGCGGCGTGCGGCTGGCGCGTGACGTCGCGCTGCGCCAGTACCAGCGGGCTGAGCGGCGCCGGCCGGTGGAGGAGAACCTGGCCGTCTACGCCGCGTACTGGTACCGCGGCTACAGCTGCAATCCCGCCGCCATCTACGAGGCGGCCCGGCGGTTGGCGCCGCAGATCCGGGGCGTGTGGATCGTCCGGCGGGACCGGGTGCACACCCTGCCCGAGGGGGTGGAGTACGTCGTCGCGGGTACGGCCGCGTACCACCGGGTGCTGGCCCGGGCCCGGTGGCTGATCAACAACGTCAACTTCCCGGACTCGGTGCGCAAGCGGCCGGGCACGGTGCACGTGCAGACCCACCACGGCACCCCGGTCAAGGTGATGGGGCTGGACCAGCAGCGCTATCCCCTGGGCGCGGCCGGCATGGACTTCGCCGGGCTGCTGCGCCGGGTGGACCGGTGGGACTTCAGCGTCACCTCGAACAGCTTCTCCACCCAGATGTGGGAACGCGCCTATCCGGCCGGGTACACCACCTTGGAGGTGGGATATCCGCGCAACGACCGGCTGGTCACCTCCACCCCCGAGGACGTGCTGCGGCTGCGTGCGGAGTTCGACGCCGGCCTCGGCGAGCAGGTGGTGCTGTACGCGCCGACGCACCGGGAGCATCTGCCCCGGTACCGGCCGCCGTTCGATCCGGAGCGTCTGCTGGCCGCGCTCGGCCCGGCCGGGCTGCTGCTGATGCGCAGCCACTACTTCCACGACCGGGAGCGGCGGCTGCCGCCGTCGGACGCCCGCTGTCGGCTCCTGGACGTGAGCGCCCACCCCCGGGTCGAGGATCTGTACCTCGCCGCCGACGTGCTGGTCACCGACTACTCGTCGGCCATGTTCGACTACGCCGTCCTGGACCGGCCGATCGTCATCTACGCGCCGGACTGGGACACCTATCGACTGACCCGGGGTGTCTACCTGGACATCGTCGCCGAGCCGCCCGGCCCGGTGGCTCGGAACTTCACCGAACTGCTCGACGTGTTCCGCTCCGACGCGTGGCGCGCACCCGCCGCCGAGCGGGCCCGGGCGCGTTTCCGGGATCGGTTCTGCGCTCTGGAGGACGGGCACGCCGCCGAGCGGGTGGTGCGCCGGGTGTTCCTCGGCGAAACCTCCGGATGATCTGGAAGTTCCGCGCAATCGCCGCTACTCGATGGAACGTAATAGGTCTGTCACGATTTAAACATGGCACGTTTACCCGATGTGCCGCCCGCATGATCCTGGTCACAGTCATTCGGGGTTCCGACAAGCTGGGGGAGGGGACGGTGACCACCGTCGCGCTCAAGGACGTCACGAAGGTCTTCCGCGACGGCACGGTCGCGGTCGACAGCATCAATCTTGACGTGAACGACGGCGAGTTCATGGTGTTGCTGGGGCCGTCCGGCTGTGGCAAATCGACGGTCCTGCGGATGGTCGCGGGTCTGGAGGATCCAACCTCCGGCGCGGTCATGCTCAACGGGGAACTGGCAAACGACCTGCCGCCCCGAGAGCGGAGGATCGCGATGGTCTTCCAGGATTTCGCTCTTTATCCGCACATGAGCGTCAACGACAACATCGCTTTTCCGCTCAAGCTGGCCGGCGTCGAGCCGACCCCGCGCGGCGAGCGGGTCACCGACGTGGCCAGCGCGCTCGGCATCGGTGACGTGCTGGCCCGGCGTCCCAGTCAGCTCTCCGGCGGTCAGCGACAGCGCGTCGCGATGGGCCGGGCGATCGTCCGCCGCCCGGGTCTGTTCCTGATGGACGAGCCGCTGTCCAACCTGGACAGCGGGCTGCGCGCGGAGCTGCGGGCGGAGATTTCCGGCCTGACCCGGGAGCTGGGTGTCACCACCATCTACGTGACACACGACCAGGCCGAGGCGCTGACCATGGCCGACCGCGTCGCCATCATGCGCAAGGGCGTTCTCCAGGACGTGGGCACGCCCACCCAGGTGTACGGCCGGCCGGCGACCCTCTACGTGGCCGCGTTCCTGGGCAGTCCCCGGATGAACCTGCTGGAGGCGTCGGTCTACGTCCACCTCGACCGGTACGTCACCCTCACGCTCGGGGAGCAGGCGCTCTACCTCCCCTGGGACGACATCCGCAGTCGGGCCGTGGCGCACTACCACGGCGAGCGGATCGTGGTCGGCATGCGGGCGGAGGCGCTCACCCCGGTCGCGCCGGACACCCCCGGCGACGTGCTCCAGGGTCGGATCCGCTACCTGGAGCACCACGGCCACGAGTCGCTCGCCTTCCTCGACATCGGCGCGACCGCCATCATGGTGGACGACATCGGCGCCCCGGCGGACTCGGAAACCCCGCTCGGTCAACGCGGCCTGCGCCGGTTCGGCCAGGTGATGCAGCGGATCACGGGCCGGGCCAGCGAGCCGACGACACCACCGGCCAACGGCACCCGGACCAGCGTGCTGCACGACCCGGGCCGCCACCACCGCCGCCCGGCCGAACTCGCGGTCCGGCTCGCGCCGTACCCCGCCGTCACCGCCGGCCATCCGCTCGCGGTCCAGGTACGCATGGACGCCCTGCACTTCTTCGACGACAGAGGCGACCGCATCGACGTCGGCTGGCGCTGAGGTGCAGGGAAGGGCCCCTTATTAACGCCTCCGGTAGAGGAAGGGCCCCTTATTAACAAGACCCAGCGGGCGGGTCGTTGATCGCCCGGCGGTAGGGGGACCAGGCGACGAAGCGCGTGAAGAGGTCGCGGGGCGCGGGGGCGTCGTCGGGGTTGAGGCGGTAGAGGTCGCGGGTGGCCTCGTAGAACAGGCCGGCAAGGTAGATCGACAGGCCGATCTCGTTGCGGCCGTACTCGACCTTGAGCTGCAGCCGGGCCAGAGAGCAGGGCCACGGCTGGCCGCAGGCCCGGCAGCACCACATCGGACGCACCGGCGTGTGCGGCGTTTCATGCAGGGGGTACGCCCGGGGCCGCGCGGGTGCCGGTCCGTCGCCGGGCTGAGGGAGCTGATGGCTGATCACCGGCCGGCCCGATGGCACGCCGGTCACGTCGGGCCGCCCCGGGACCTGGGACTGTGCATGTCAACCTCCTCGCAGGCGGCGGTGCCGGGCCGTCGGCCGGGAAGCCGGGGCGGGCGTGGACTGGCCCCGGGGTCCGTCTCGACGGGGGAAGCCGGACGGACCCCGGGTACGGAACCCCACGATCTGCCGCAACCCGGGGTATCCGTTACGTGACAGTCTGGTGAGGACAGCACTAGCGTTGGAAGGCGATCCCGCCCTACCAGCCCGGCCGTACGACGCGGCCGGCACCGACGTGCAGAGGTGTGCAGATGGATCGGATGCCCATGCTGGAGCTGTTCGCCGGTGAGTTGCGCCGACTGCGGACGAAGGCCGGCCTCTCTCAGGAGGCGCTCGGTGAGCAGATCAACTACTCGGCGTCGCTGGTGGCCTCGGTCGAGCAGTGTCGCCGTGCGCCCCGGGAGGAGTTCACCCAGCGCTGCGACGAGGCGCTGGGCGGCGAAGGGCTGCTGGGCCGGATCCGGGAGGCGATCCTCAAGGAGAGCCTGATGCCGTGGTTCCGGGAGTGGGTGACGATCGAGCAGGAGGCGACCGCGCTGTGCAGCTTCGAGCCGCTGGTGGTGCCCGGCCTGCTCCAGACCGAGGAGTATGCCCGCGCGCTCTACGAGGGGGCGAGTCACCTCGTCGGCGACCAGGTCGAGCAGCCGCTGGCCGCCCGGCTCGACCGGCAGAAGGTGCTCGACCGGCCGAACCCGCCGCTGCTGGTGGCGGTGCTCGACTACACGGTGCTGGAGCGCCCGGTCGGTGGCCCGAAGGTGATGCGGGAGCAGTTGCGGCACCTGGTGACGGTGGGCAACCGAACCCGGGTGCACCTGCACGTGGTGCCCAGGGGTGTCGGTGCCTATCCCGGGCTCAACGGCGCCTTCGTGATCGCCACACCGCCGGAGGGCGACGACATCGCCTACCTGGACAACCAGTTGAAGGGCTCCATCGTGGAGCGCACTGTGGACGTAAACTCGCTGCGGCAGCACTGGGAGTCTGTCCGGGCCGAGGCGCTGCCCCACGGGGCCACCCTCAAGATGATCTCGGAGGCGGCGGAATCATGGACCTGACCGGCGCGATCTGGCGCAAGAGCAGCCGCAGCAGCGGCAACCAGGGCAACTGCGTGGAGGTTGCCGACAACCTGCCGCGGGTGGTGGGCGTGCGCGACAGCAAGGACCGGCAGGGCCCGGTGCTCACCTTCACCCCCGACACCTGGCGCGCCTTCGTCGAATTCACCAGACGGCACTGACCCCGGTCCGCGAGAGGGCACTGACCCGGGTTCGCGAGGCGACGCTGATCCGGGTTCGCGAGGCGACGCTGATCCGGGTTCGCGAGGCGACGCTGATCCGGGTTCGCGAGGCGACGCTGATCCGGGTTCGCGAGGCGGCACTGACCCGATCTGTGGCAGTCCAGCTGCCCCGGTGTCGGCGTGTCGGCTACCGGCACTGCCACGGAGCGGTCCTTGCCGGTCAAGTTACTGGCGGGTAGCGTCTGGGTATGACCATCGACTCGCGCCAGGTGGCGGCCGGCATGCTTGAGGCGGTGCCCTTCGCCCGTACGCTCGGTTTCGAATTTGTCGAGGTGGCCCCGGAGGCGCAGGGCTCGGTCCGGGCGGTGGTCCGACTGCCCGACTCGCCGGCCACCCACAACCACGTCGGCGGCCCGCACGCCGGGGCCATGTTCACCCTCGGCGAGACGGCCTCCGGTGCGGTGGTGCTCGCCGCGTTCGGTCACCTGCTCGACCGGGCGACGCCGCTGGCGGTGCGGGCGGAGATCGCGTACCGCAAGCTCGCCATGGGACCGGTGCGGGCCACGGCGCGGCTCGGCCGCCCGCCGGCCGAGGTGGTCGCGGAGCTGGAGGCCGGCGAGCGACCCGAATTCCCGGTACGCGTGGAGATCGCCACCGAGGAGGGCAAGCCCACCGGCGAGATGACCGTCACCTGGACCCTGCGCCCCCACTGACCCGCGCGCCTGTCCCGACCCCCGGCAGCCCGTCTGGGACACGGCGCCGCGATATGCGGCATCTCGGGCCCTCGCGCCTCGATGCCGCCCCGACTTGCGGCATCCTGGGCCATCCCGTGCCGGTGTTGGTGCGACTTGCGGCATCCTGGGCCTTCCCCGTCGGTGTTGCCCCGGTGGGGATCTCGGGGCGTGCCGCGCCGGTGTCGGCCCTACCTGCGGCATATCGAGCCCAGCCCAGCCCAGCCGCCCAGCCCAGCCAGCCAGCCCAGCCCGGCCGCCCAGCCCAGCCAGCCAGCCCAGCCCGGCCGCCCAGCCCCGCCAGCCCGGCCGCCCAGCCCCGCCCAGCCCGGCCAGCCCGGCCGCCCAGCCCAGCCCGGCCGCCCAGCCCGGCCAGCCCGGCCGGCCCGGGCCCGGCAGGTGGTGGCCTGGGGAGCGACGTCGACCCGTTTGACGGCGTGCGCTCGCTGGCCGGCTCGCGTTCTGCCTTCCGCCGCCGCTGAGGGTCGTCGATGTTGCCGGGTTGGGGTCGGGCGTGCTGGAATGGCTCATATCGCCGCAGCGCGGGGGCAAACGCGCTGAGAACGGTCAGTACGGGAGTAATGCAGTGCCCGCAGCGCACCGCTCTGGCGGACGCCTGCGCGCCACTTCGCCGGGCCAGTTCCATCCCGACGGGCACATCCGGGCAGGTGTCCCGCCGCACGTACCTGGTACGTGTCCTCGCGACGGTCGACGCGTTCGACGGCTGGCACGCACCGGAGGCGTCCCAGCGGTCCACAGCGCACAGAACCGGCGACGAGGTGAGAAGCGATCATGATTTCCCGGGAGAGTTTCGCGGGGTGGCTCCGGCACCGCTACGTATGGGCGGCGGCGATCCTGCTGACGGTGTCGGCCGGCGCTGTCGTACTGGTCAACGCGGTCGGCTCCGAGTCCGAGCCGCCGGATCTGCACGGGCAGATCGTGAACCGGATGCGTACCACGTTGGAGCAGGCCGACCCGGAGCAGCACAACCACGCCGGGCACGAGGTCCAGCAGGTGGCCAACGGTGAGGAGACCAAGCCCGCGGTGATCTGCGGGGTCCACGTCTACGGCTACGAGCCGGCCGAGGCCGCCGTGCTCGCCGACGTGCAGACGGTCTACGGCTTCCACCTCTGCGGGGTCGCCGAGCAGGGGCGTACCTGGGACTGGGCGGTCAAGCTGGCCGGTCCGGTGATCGTGGACATGTCCACCGAACCGGTGGGCATCCAGGTGGTCGAGGCGACCGAGGACACCATCTTCATCGACCGGCTGCGACAGATGTTCCCGCCCAAGTACGCGGAACTGGCGGAGAAGGAGGCGCTGGGCGCGACCGAGATGGCCGACCTGCGCCGCCGGTACGACGCGGCGGCTGGACTCTGAGGACGCTGGGCGGCTCGACGGGCACGGCCGGCTGACCGCGCCCGGCTCCCGTCGCGCCGCTGCCAGCTGTGCCCGGAGCCCGCCGCTGCCGGCCGCACCCGAACCCGTGGCGTCGCTGCCGGCCGCGCCGGTATCCACGGAAGTGCGTTTGCCGGCACGTGCCTGCGGATAGATTGATACGATGCTCGGCCTGCCTGATCATGTGACCGCTGTTCTGTTCGACCTCGACGGTGTGCTCACGCAGACCGCCCGGCTGCACAACGCCGCCTGGACCGAGACGTTCGACGACTACCTGCGCCGACGGTCGGACACCACGGGTGAGCCCTACCGGCCGTTCGATCCGGGGCCGGACTATCACCGGTACGTCGATGGTCGCCCCCGTCTGGACGGGGTACGCACCTTCCTCGCCTCGCGCAACATCAGCCTGCCGGAGGGGTCGCCGGAGGATCCGCCGGGTGCGCAGACCGTGCACGGCCTCGGCAACCAGAAGAACACCCTGGTGCTGGAACGTATCCGCACCATCGGGGTGGACGTCTACCCCGGATCGGTCGCGTACCTCAAGGCGGTGGTCGCGGCGGGGCTGCGACGGGCGGTCGTCACGGCCAGCGCCAACGGTCGCGAGGTGATCGCCGCCGCCGGCCTGGAGCCGATGCTGGAGGAACGGGTCGACGGGCTGACCGCGCGGGCCGAGGGACTGCGCGGCAAGCCGCACCCGGACACCTTCCTCGCCGGGGCGAAGCTGCTCGGTGTGGCGCCGGAGCAGGCGGTTGTCATCGAGGACGCGCTGGCCGGCGTCGAAGCCGGCCGGGCGGGCGGGTTCGGGTACGTGATCGGGGTGGACCGGGCCGGCCAGGCCGACGAGCTACGCGCACACGGCGCCGACGTGGTGGTCGACGACCTCGCGGACCTGCTCGACGCCGGACGGCCCGAGTGATCCGGGAGCGGGCGTACCCGGTCGAGCCGTGGCACGTCCGGGAGACCCGGCTGGACATGGACGTGCTGGCCCAGTCCGAATCGGTGTTCGCGCTCTCCAACGGGCACGTCGGCCTGCGTGGCAACCTGGACGAGGGCGAGCCGCACGGGCTGCCCGGCACCTACCTCAACTCGTTCTACGAGCTGCGGCCCCTGCCGTACGCGGAAGCCGGGTTCGGCTTTCCCGAGTCCGGTCAGACCATCGTCAACGTCACCAACGGCAAGCTCATCCGGCTGATGGTCGACGACGAGCCGCTCGACGTGCGCTACGGCGAGGTGCTCGCCCACGAGCGGATCCTCGACATGCGTGCGGGCACCCTGCACCGGTCGCTGCACTGGCGCTCGCCGGCCGGCCGCGAGGTCCGGGTGAACACCACCCGACTGGTCTCCTTCCGGCAGCGGTCGGTGGCCGCGATCCGGTACGAGGTCGAGGCGGCCGACGGCAAGCCGCTGCGGCTGATCATCCAGTCGGAGCTGGTGGCCAACGAGACGCTGCCGCCGCAGAGCCGCGATCCGCGCGTCGCCGCGGTGCTGGAGTCGCCGTTGCAGGCGGAGGAGGAACTGACCACCCCCGCCGGAGGGCTGCTGATCCACCAGACCAAGGTCTCCGGGCTGCGGGTCGCTGCCGCGATGGATCACGAGGTGACCTCGCCCGCCCGGACCGTCGTCGGCTCCGAGGGCTACGAGGACTGGGTGCGTACCACCGTGGCCTGCGTGCTGGCGCCCGGGCAGACGCTCCAGGTGGTGAAGTACCTGACCTACGGCTGGTCCAGTCGGCGCTCCCTGCCGGCGCTCCGCGACCAGGTCGGAGCCGCGCTGGCCGCGGCGAAGCTGGACGGCTGGGACGGGCTGGTCCGCGAGCAGCGGGAGTACCTCGACGAGTTCTGGGACGCCGCCGACGTCGTCGTCGACGGTGACCCGGAGGTGCAGCAGGCGGTCCGGTTCGGTCTGTTCCACGTCCTACAGGCGGGTGCGCGGGCGGAACGTCGACCGATCTCGGCCAAGGGGCTCTCCGGCCCCGGGTACGACGGGCACGCCTTCTGGGACACCGAGATGTTCGTCCTGCCGGTGCTGACGTACACCCATCCGGCCGCGGTGCGGGACGCGCTGTACTGGCGCCACTCCACGTTGGAGCAGGCCCGGGAACGGGCGCGCACGCTCAACCTGGCCGGTGCCGCCTTTCCGTGGCGCACCATCGAGGGTCCGGAGTCGTCGGGGTACTGGCCGGCGGGCACCGCCGCGTTCCACATCGCGGCCGGCATCGCCGACGCGTTGCGCCGCTACGTGCTGGTCACCGGGGACCGGCAACTGGAGCGGGAGATCGGGCTGGAGTTGCTGGTGGAGACCGCGCGGCTGTGGCGCTCGCTCGGACACCACGACCGCGAGGGCGCCTACCACATCGACGGGGTCACCGGCCCCGACGAATACACCGCCGTCAAGAACGACAACATCTACACCAACCTGATGGCGCAGCGGAACCTGCGGACCGCCGCCGAGGTGGCGATGCGGTACCGCGACGAAGCGTTCCACCTCCGGGTCACCGACGAGGAGGCCGCCGCGTGGCGGGACGCGGCCGCGGCCATGCACATCCCGTACGACGAGGAACTCGACGTGCATCAGCAGGTGGAGGGATTCACCCGGTTGCAGGAGTGGGACTTCGAGGGCACCCCGCCGGACAAGTACCCGTTGCTGCTGCACTACCCGTACTTCGACCTGTACCGCAAGCAGGTGATCAAGCAGGCCGACCTGGAGTTGGCCATGCACTGGCGGGGCGACGCCTTCACCGACGAGGAGAAGCTGCGCAACTTCCTCTACTACGAGCGGCGCACGGTCCGCGACTCCTCACTGTCGGCCTGCACGCAGGCGGTGCTGGCGGCGGAGGTCGGGTACACCGACCTGGCGCACAGTTACCTGCGCGAGGCCGCGTTGATGGACCTGCACGACCTGAACGAGAACACCCGCGACGGCGTGCACATGGCCTCGCTCGCGGGTGCCTGGATCGCACTGGTCGCCGGGTTCGGTGGCCTGCGGGACCATGACGGGATCCTGTCGTTCGCGCCGCGCCTGTCCAGCCGGCTCAACGGTCTGGCGTTCTCGCTCCAGTGGTGCGGCATGCGGCTGCGGGTCGACGTTCGCGGCCACGAGACGACGTACGCCCTGCACCACGCCGCCCCGGACGCGGTCATCGAACTGCGCCACCACGGCGAGCCGGTACGCGTCACCTGCGACGAGCCGGTGACGGTACCGAATCCGCCGCCGCGCACCGATCTGCCGGTGCCGGAGCAGGCACCCGGCCGTGCGCCCCTGCTCCGGCTGCCCGAGAACCCGGCCTGAGCCGCGCTCAGATGGGCTCGCCCTGGGAGGGGCGACCGGTGGCGTCGTGGGGCGTCCTCGCCCGAGGATCGTCGGCCGAACGCGCCTGGGCCGCGTCGTCCGCCCAGTCCCGTCCGCCCCGGTCGTCCTGTTCCCGCCGCTCACGTTCGGCGGCGGACTGCACGGGCTCACGCTGGTGATGCGCCATGACGGTCCTCGCGATCTGTCGGCGGCGCCGGTGACGCCGGTCCGGCTGCGGTCGCCCGTCGGCTACCCGGCGCACCCCGGCGCAAACCCTGCACCGGAGCGGCGTGCCGGCGAGCCGGCCGGGTATGCGGCCTGGGACAGCCACTGGAGGGCGAGATGGACGTACGCGGCGAAGCGGCGACGATTCCGGCGGGTGAAGCGCTGCTCCCGGCCGACCTGCTGGTGCCGGCGGAGCCGGTGGGAGCGGTGCTGTTCGCCCACGGCAGTGGCAGTTCCCGACACAGCCCGCGCAACGTCGCGGTGGCTCGACACCTCAACGGCGTTGGGCTCGGCACCGTCCTGGTGGACCTGCTCACCGAGGCCGAGGACCAGGTGGACGCGGTCACCGCGGAGCTGCGTTTCGACATCGGGCTGCTCGCCGACCGGCTCGCCGGGATCGTGGACTGGCTGGCCGCCGAGCGGCCCTTCGGGGCGAACCCGATCGGCCTCTTCGGCGCGAGCACCGGAGCCGCCGCCGCGCTGGTCGCCGCCGCGCAACGGCCGGATCTGGTGCGCGCCGTCGTGTCCCGGGGCGGCCGTCCGGACCTGGCCGGTTCCGCCCTCAGCCAGGTACGCGCCGCCACCCTGCTCCTGGTGGGTGGTCTCGACGAGCAGGTCATCGCCCTCAACGAGCAGGCGCTCGACCAGCTGACGGCGCGAGCCGAACTGCGGGTGGTTCCCGGCGCCACGCACCTTTTCGAGGAGCCGGGCACCCTGGAACAGGTCGCCGAGGCGGCGGCCGACTGGTTCCGCCACGAACTGCGGGGATGAACCGCTCCGGGGGTGTCAGACGAGCGCCGAGGCGGGGCCGGAGTCCGGCGGCGCGTCGGGGGTCGGATCCCGCTCGGATCGTTCCGCGGCGTCCTGCCGTTGGCGCTGCACGCTGTCGATGACCCGCCAGACGACGGCGGTGATCGGGACCGCCACGAAGGCACCGGCGATGCCGGCGATGAGGGTGCCGGCGGTCACCGCGAGCAGGATCACCACCGGATGCAGCCGTACCTGGCGCTTCATCACCAACGGTTCCAGCAGGTTGCCCTCGATCTGCTGAACGGCGATCACGGCGGCCAGGGTGAGCAACGCGGTGGTGGGACCGTTGGCGGCCAGCGCCACCAGCACCGCGACCGCCCCGGCCACGGTGGCGCCGACGATCGGTACGAACCCACCGATGAATGTGATCATCGCCAGCGGGAACGCCAGCGGCACCCCGAGCAGCACCAGTGCCAGGCCGATGCCGAGGGCGTCGATGCCGGCGATCATCATCGTGCCCCGGGTGTACGAGCCGAGGGTGCGCCAACCGACCCGGCCCGCCTCGGCGGCGATCTCGCGGTTGCGCCCGGCCGCGCGGCGTAGCGTCCAGTGCCACATGCCCCGGCCGTCCTTGAGCAGGAAGAACAGCAGTACCAGGGCGAGCAGGGCGGAGCCGAAGACCTCGGCCACGGTGCGGGCGCTGGCGACCGGATCCACCTCCTGTTGACTGACCGCCTGGCGCAACTGGGCGAGCAGCCCGTCGAGCTGCTGGTCGGTGACCGGCAGGGTGGAGGTGACGAAGTCGCGGGTCCGTTCCAGCCCCTGCCCCAGCTCGTCACCCAGCTCGGTGAACTGGTCGGCGGTCAGACTCCACACCAGCACGCCGGCACCGCCGAGGACGCCGAGCAGGAGCAGGACGGTGAGCAGGGCGGCGAGTGCGGCGGGCAACCGCAGCCGGCGCAACGCGAGCTGCACCGGGTCGAGCAGCGCGGCGAGGAAGAGGGTCGCGGCCACGGCGATGGCCAGCGGGGTGACCAGCAGGGTGATCCGTGCCAGCAGGTAGAGCCCGGCGGCGATCACCACCAGGCAGGCGCTCCACACCACCGCGGACCGGACCAGCCAGGGCAGGGCGGCCCAGGCCTGGCGCGGTCCGGCGCCCCGGTCCGCCGTCTCCTCGGGCGTACGCCCGGTGTCCCCTGCGGCCACGTCGGCCCTCCTCGATGTCCGCCGAGGTGGGTACCCGGCCGGCGTCCTCCCGACACCGCTTTTACGCTAGGTTCCTGGTCGCCGGGGCGGAGGCCGTTCGGCTCGCGTGCCCGGTTCAGTACGCGGCGACCGCCGCCCGACCGACGACGGCCGGGATCTCCCGGGTCTGTTCGGCGGCGGCGGGCACGCCCAGCGGCAGCAGGGACTCGCGCTCCTCGGCCGTCGGCAGCAGCGCGGCGAGCGCCTCCTCGCGCAGGCTGCGCGCCGCGGCGGCGGCGAGTTCGGCGGCTCGCCAGGCGGCCTGCTCTCGTTCCCGGGCCGCCCGCTGCCGGGCGCGCAGGTGTTCGAGTACCGCCCGACGCAGCATCAGCTCCTGCTCGACCGGGTGCAGCGTGGGATCCCAGCCGCGGTGCGCGAAGACGTCGCTGAGCTGCTCCACCGACAGCTCCCGCCGCCAGTACGCGTCCAGGGCGGCCCGGTGCAGCCAGCGCTCGCGGTCGGCGTACTCGGCGGGGGTGCGGGGAGTCTGCGGCAACGGCATGCCGGCGGCACCGGAGAGCCGCCGCACGTCCGCCTCCGCCGCCTCGTACACCCGCCAGACCTGCTCGGCCTCCTCCTGTGCGGTGAGCCATTCGTCGCGGTGCCGCCGGGCCGTCGCTTCGGCCCGCTCCGCGGCGACGGTGACCTCCTCGGCCCAGCGCTCCTGGTCGCGCCGCTGCTCGGAGCGTTCCGAGCGGCTCGGTAGCGCCGCCTCGCGGATGCGGGCGCCGGCGTCGAAGCGGAACAGCCGGGGTCGCAGCAGCAGCCCGGCGACGGTGAGGGTCACCACGCCGAGCAGGCCCAGCCAGATGGCGGCGGCGCGGGGGGCGTCGAGCAGGACGGTGGAGAGGGCGGTACGCATCATCAACACCTCGCGGTCGGATGAGGGTCGTCGACTGTGGTGGGGGCGGGTTGTGACGGCTGGCCGGGCGGCCCCGGCAGATCACCTGCCGACGGGCCGACGTGTTGGTCGGTGGCCGCTGGACCCGCCGCCGCTGGCGTGGCGGCGCGGGGTGCTGCGGCGTCACCTGGCTCGATCATCTGGCCGAGCCGCCGTCGGTCAGGCGGTTGGTGGGCCGCGCCGAGTCGCCTCACCCGCGCGCATGGCGGGAACCGTGGCGACGAGGTGAGCTGCCGGGGCGGCGTCGGCATGTCCGGTCGGGACCGGCGTGGTGGTCGCCGGCTCCCGCCAACCCTGGTCGGCGTCGACCGCCCGGACGGGCTGGACCTGAGACCGGAGGGCGACGGTCGGGGTGAACGTCGAGCCGACGGTGACCGTTGCGGCGGGCGGCGGCGCGGCGGCGGACCGGGCCGGAGGATCGGCCGCGACGGCCCCACCGAGGCCCACGGCGAGCACGAGCGAGGCCAGCGCCAACCGGGTCATCTCGCGTAGCGCGCACAGCGTCGCCGGCCACATCGGACGGGCGAACGCGAGAGACGGCACGAACCCAACCTATCCCGCCGTCGGGGTGCCCGCAGTGCCGTGCCCGATCGCGGCGGGTGAAGCGCGCCACGTCCGACCGGGACGATCGGGCGAGGGTCCGCTCAACGATCGGCGGTGCCGGTCACCGGCTCCTTGGTGAACAGGGCCAGCAGATCGCCGACCTGGTGGTCGGCCTCCGCCGGGTGGCGGAACCGCCCGGACGGGTTGAGGGTGTACTCGTTGCGTCGGCCGACCCGGGTGCGATGCAGGTAACCGCCGGCCTCCAGGTCGGCGACGATGGCCTGGGCGGCACGCTCGGTGACGCCGACCTCGGTCGCCACGTCGCGGAGCCGTGCGGTGGGGTTACGGGCGATGGCGAGCAGGACATGTGCGTGGTTCGTGAGAAACGTCCAGTTCCGGGTGGTTTCCCGTCCGTCGTTGCTTGCCATGTCCGCCATCGTAGGACCTGCCGTTCGGGTTCTCCGGGTCGCGCCGGCTGCCGGGCGTACCGCTCGACCGGGCGCAAGCGTCGACGGGATGCATGAAATGCATATCACGTATAGCTTGACGTGCGTTATGCCGCGTGTGACCGTGTTGGCAGCCCGTGACCAGCGTCGGCCGGGATGACCAGGCATTCCCTCCCAGAGAAGAGGTGCAGCCGGATGAGTCGACCCGGAACGCTCGGCCCGCAGCCCGGACCGGAACGCGAGCTGCTCACCGCGGACCTGCCCGGCGCCCCGCAGCAGGCCCTCGCCGAGTTGGTCGCCGGCAACCGCCGGTTCGTCACCGACGCCGTCCGGCACCCCAACCAGGATGCCGGCCGTCGTGCCGCAGTCGCGGCCGAACAACACCCGTTCGCGGTGATCGTCGGCTGCTCCGACTCCCGGCTCGCCGCCGAGATCATCTTCGATCGCGGACTGGGTGATCTCTTCGTGGTCCGCACCGCCGGGCACACGGTCGGACCGGAGGTGCTGGGCAGCGTGGAGTACGCGGTGGCCGTGCTGCGTACGCCGCTGGTGGTGGTGCTCGGGCACGACTCGTGCGGTGCGGTGCAGGCGGCCCGCGACGCGTTGGCCACCGCCACCACGCCCGCCGGCCATCTGGGTGCCGTGGTCGACGCCGTGGTGCCGAGCCTGCGCCGGGCGCAGGAGGCCGGGGTGCAGGACCTGGACGGGATCGTGGACATCCACATCGCGCGTACCGTCGAGACGATGCTGGCCTCCTCCGCGACTCTCGCGGCGGAGGTGGACGCCGGGCGGTGCGCGGTGGTCGGAATGTCGTACCGGCTGGCCGCCGGTGAGGTGCGGGCGGTGGCGGCGGAACCCGCCGACCTGGCCGGTGCGATGGTGTCCGCGCCCTGAACGCGCCGACGTTCCGGCCAGTTTCTGACCTCTGAGCGCCAGCCACCTGGCGCGGACCGCCTCATCCACCCGACGAGGGCCGCCCCGCCTGCTGGCGGGACGGCCCTCGGTGCGTCGCGTCGGGCGCTCAGAGCAGTGACACGTGGACGTGATCGGTGTGGTTGGACGGGCCGCTGTAGGAACTCCAGCCCGTCGCCGGGAACCAGATCTGCCGGTTCCAGATCACGTAGTAGACGCCCAGCCGGTCGGCGTTGCGGACCAGGAAGGCCGCCAGGTTGTTGCCGTAGATCCGGGTGTCGTTGTTGTGCCACGGGCTGAAGCCGCTGTTCTGCAACGACCAGTCGCAGGCCCGGCCCTTGGGGTGCTCGAACTTGTCGCCCGGGCGGAAGCAGCCGACGAACCGGTTGAAGCCGGCCCGCTTCACCTCCTTGTACATGTGCAGTGTCCGCGGGGTGATGCAACCCGACGTGGTCGGGTCGTTCTGGCTGCACGACTCCGGCTTCCAGCCGCCGTCCGCCGCCCGGTTCGGTGCGATCCGGGCCACCGGCGAGGTGGCGTCCACCAGGCCGCCGGTCAGGCCGACACCGCCGACCAGCCGGAGCGACTTCTCCGCCTCGCTCTTCTTGCGCGCCATGTCGTTGGTCAGCTTCTGCTGCTCGCGTACCTCGACGTCGAGCGCGAGCTTGGCCTGCTCCGCACGGAGCTTGATGGCGTTGACCTCACCAAGCTTCTTGTCGTTGACCAGGTTCAGCTCGTCCAGCGCCGAGGCCCGGTCGATGAACGAGTCCGGCGCGGTGCTCTGCAACAGCATGGCGATCGCGCCGACCCGGCCCGTCCGGTACGACTGGGTGGCGATCTGGGCGACCTGGGGGGAGAGCGCCTCCAGGTCGGCCTGCGCGCGGCGTACCTCCACCGCGAGTTGGAGCTGCCGCTTCTTGGACTTCTCGAGCTTGGCCTTGGCCTTGGAGAAGTCCCGGTTGGTCGCCTCGATCAGCTCGTTCAGCATCGGCGGGTCGTCGTCGTGCTGGGCGGGCTTGGGGTTGCTCGGCGCCGCCGTCGCGGGCATCGGTCCGCCGAACACGGCGAACGCGGCGAACACGGCCACCACGGGTGTCAACCAGCGGCGTAGGGGTGCCGTCACTGTTTTCCCTTCCATCGACCGCCGACCGGGTTAGCTGACGGGTTCGGGACGGAAGTGGCCCCTACCGCTTTCGCGGATTCACCCCACGTACCTGGGTCCCCGGCTCGCCTGGCGGCGATTGGGCGGTGGCACCGCAGGCGCCGCTGCGCGCCTTCGGCGGTGACCGGCAGTGAGGTTACCCGACAGTCCATCTGTGCTTCTACGCCCCGAACCCGACTAGATGCGTCATTTCGTAATCGCGTTGAGTGACCAGTGACACGGTTTGAAGCCGCATCGGCAGGGGCGGTCACGCTGAGGAGTGTCACCATGTGGTGTCCGTGCTCCTGTCCGGGTCGGGCCACCCCGAGCGGGTGGCGGGGGATGTGTTCCGGGTGGGTGGGGTGCTGAGGGCGTGGAGCGCCTCGGCCCGGTCCGTCGCCGGCCGGGGTACTACGGGGGTGGGCTCACCGGCGGGTGCGTTCGCGTCGCCGCTGGCGTCGCCGCGCCCTGCGGTGGTGACCAGCGCGGCCAGCGCGGTGGTCAGCGGTACGGCGGCGATCAGACCGAGCGTGGCCACCACGCTGCGGACGATCTCCGTGGTGAGGAACTCACTGGTCACGATCTGCCCCAGCGCGCGGGAGTCCGCGGTCAACAGGAGCAGCAGTGGCAGCGAGGCGCCGGCGTACGCCAGCACGATGGTGTTCACCACCGAGGCGATGTGCGCCCGCCCGACCCGGGTGGCCGAGCGGTACAACTCGCGACGGGAGAAGTTCGGGTTGGCGTGCCGCAGTTCGGTGACCGCGGCGGCCTGGGTCACGGTGACGTCGTCGAGCACGCCCAGTGACCCGATGATGATGCCGGCCAGGAGCAGGCCGTGCAGGTCCACGTCGGCGCGGAACATGGACAGTGTGGTGGCGTCCTCGCTGCCGAAGCCGGTCAGGTGGGTGGCCCCGGTGGCGGCCAGCCCGAGCAACCCGGTGAGGACCAGACTGGCGAGCGTCCCGAGCACGGCCACCGAGGTCTGTGCGGATATGCCGTGCGTCAGGTACAGCACCACGAACATGATCAACGAGGCGCCGACGATGGCGACGAGCAGCGGCGGCTGCCCGGCGCTGATGCCGGGCAGCACGAAGGTCAGCAGGATGGCGAAGCTGGCGGCCAGGCCGCCCAGCGCCGCCAGGCCCCGCAACCGCCCGAAGGCCACGATGGCGGCGGCGAAGAGCACGGCCAGCCACACCAGCGGCTTGCCGCGCTGGTGTTCGGCGATGTTGTAGGTGCTGATCGAGGGGTCCGCCGGGTCGATCAGCGAGACCAGGATGATGTCGTCGCCGACATCGATGCGAGGGGCGCCCGGACCGGCCGGGATGGGCGTCTGCACATCCTGGCCGGCGTCCGGGCCGGTCTGCACCCGGACGGTGACCGTGCCACACGGCCCCGCCGCTGTCGTCGGGGTGCCCTCGGGCACCGCGGGATTGGGCGGGCAGGGCTCGCTGACCACGCGGGTGACCGTGCCGTGGTAGCGGGGGGTGTCGTCGGCGGCCTCGGGACGTGGGGCGTCCCGGGGCCAGAGCACGATGGCGGCGACCAGCGTGGCGAGGAAGAGGGGGACCACCGTCACGACGAGGATCCGCCGCACCCGGGGCGGGGTGGGCGGAGCGGAACGGGTGTGATCGGCGCCCATTCAGTGTCTCCCAACGATTTCAGGGCTGAGTACGTGTCGATGGGCGAGACGGTTCAGTCTCACCGGACGACCGTGGCGAAGGGCGGCCGGATCGGCCTGAATGTGGCGGGGTGACTGCTTACCGTGAGCGACAGGTTGGCGCGCGACGGTCGCGGGAACGTGCGCCCGACAGCGGGCTCGGGCCGCGAGGCACGGATTTCGGCTGGCCATCGTGTGCGAATGGTAGCCAGCCCGACATCGCGACGCAGGTCGCGCGGGTCTGTCGGCGGGTCGGGTGCGGCCTAGCCGCGCTTCATGAGGCGGCCCACGGCGGCCATCATCTCGGTCGCCATCTCGTCGGCGCGCCCCTCGGCGGCACCCTCGTGCATGCAGTGCCGGGCGTGCCCGTCCAGTAGACCGAGGGCGACCTTGTCCAAGGCGGCCTGGACGGCGGAGATCTGGGTGAGCACGTCGATGCAGTAGCGGTCGTCGTCGACCATCTTCTCGATGCCGCGTACCTGACCCTCCACCCGGCGAAGCCGGGCGAGCAGCTGGTCCTTGCTTGCGGTGTAGCCGCGGATCGGTGCGGGTGTGCTCATGACGGCAAGAATAGCCTACCCCTGGGGGGTATGGTACGGTCGACGCATCGGATACCCCCGGCGGGTATCGCGACCGGCTGCCCGGCCCGCTCCGGCCGGGCTTGGGAGAGGAGAGTTCCGTGGTCACCACGACGTACCAGGTGCAGGGCATGACCTGCGGGCACTGCGTCAACGCGGTCAGCACGGAGATCGGCGCGCTCGAGGGCGTCCAGGACGTTCAGGTCGACCTGGCCGCCGGTCGGGTCACCGTCACCAGCGACCAGCCGCTCTCCGAGGACGCGGTGCGCGCCGCCGTCGACGAGGCCGGATACGAGCTGGCCGGCGCCTGAGTCGGTCAGCGGACGACCCGAGGAGTCAAGCATGAACACGGCGACGAAGCTGAGCGGCTTCGCACTCGGCCTCGCGGCGGTGTTCGGCGCTGCGTACGGGGTGGGACAGGTGAGCGGTCCGGTGAGCGTCGCCACGGCCGGCCACGACAGCGGGGTCGCCGACCACGGCGGTGACCTCCGTGACGAGGGCGGAGCCGGCCACGGCGAGCAGGCGGCCGGGCACCTGCCCGGCGGTCTGCTCGTCTCCGACCGTGGCTACACCCTGGTGCCGGTCGAGGCGCCGGCGGGTGAGTTCGCCTTCCGGATCAGCGGGCCCGACGGCCGTCCGGTTACCGGATACGACGTCACCCACGACGAGCGGATGCACCTGATCGTCGCCCGCCGCGACCTCTCCGGTTTCCGGCACGTTCACCCGAGGATGACCGAGGACGGCACCTGGCGGATCGCCTCGCCCCTGGATTCCCCCGGGGTGTGGCGGGCCTTCGCCGACTTCAGCCCCACCGGGGGCGAACCCTTGACGCTCGGCGTCGACGTGACCGTCCCCGGCGAGTTGGCCGAGCGGCCGCTGCCCGCTCCGGCGAAAAGCGCGACCGTCGACGGTTACACGGTCACGCTCGCCGGTACTCCGCAACCCGGGCGCACCGCGACGCTGACGCTGACCGTCAGCCACGACGGCGTGCCGGTCACCGATCTGGAGCCGTATCTCGGTGCCTACGGTCACCTGGTGGCACTGCGCCGCGGTGACCTGGCCTACCTGCACGTGCATCCCGAGGGCGCTCCCGACGACGGGCGGACCACCCCCGGCCCGCAGGTGAGCTTCGCCACCGAGTTCCCCTCGGCCGGCACGTACCGGCTCTACCTCGACTTCCGCCACCGGGGCACGGTGCGTACCGCCGAATTCACGGTGCACGTCGGTGAGCCGGGAGACACCACCGCACCGGCGGGCGAGCAAGGCACCCCCGAGCCCGAGGACGGGCACGGCACACCCGGGCACGGGCACGACTGACGGGACCAGACATGAGCACGAGCCGCCACCTGACCACCGCACCGCACCTGATCGACTTGGCCATCGGTGGGATGACCTGCGCGTCCTGCGCCGCCCGGATCGAGAAGAAACTGAACCGGATGGAGGGCGTGCAGGCCACCGTCAACTACGCCACCGAGAAGGCGACCGTCTCCTACGCCGACCCGGTCACCCCGGACGACCTGGTCGCCACGGTGGAGAAGACCGGTTACCGGGCCACCCTGCCGCCGCCGCCCTCGCCGGCCGAACCGGCGGCCGCCGCCGAACCGGTGGACCCGCTGCCCGCCCTGCGTACCCGGCTGTGGGTCTCGGTGGCGCTGAGCGTGCCGGTGATCGCGCTCGCCATGGTGCCGGCCTGGCAGTTCACCTACTGGCAGTGGCTGTCGCTGACGCTGGCCGCCCCCGTGGTCGCCTACGGCGGGCTGCCCTTTCACCGGGCCGCGCTGGTCAACCTGCGTCACGGTGCCGCGACCATGGACACCCTGGTCTCCCTGGGCACGCTGGCCGCTCTGGGATGGTCGGTGTGGGCTCTGTTCCTCGGCACGGCCGGTACGCCGGGGATGACCCATCCGTTCAGCTTCGACATCGGTCGTACCGACGGCGCCGGCAACATCTACCTGGAGGCGGCCGCCGGGGTGACCACCTTCATCCTCGCCGGGCGCTACTTCGAGGCGCGGGCGAAGCGGACCGCCGGCGCGGCCCTGCGGGCCCTGCTGGAGCTGGGCGCCAGGGACGTGTCCGTGCTGCGGGACGGGGTGGAGACCCGGGTGCCGATCGACCAGCTGGCGGTCGGGGACCGCTTCGTGGTGCGGCCCGGCGAGAAGATCGCCACCGACGGGACGGTGGAGGAGGGTTCCTCGGCGGTCGACGCCAGCCTGGTGACCGGCGAGTCGGTGCCGGTGGAGGTGGGTGCGGGCGACACCGTGATCGGTGGTTGTGTCAACGCCGGTGGCCGGTTGGTGGTGACCGCGACCCGGGTGGGGGCGGACACCCAGCTCGCCCAGATGGCCCGGCTGGTCGAGCAGGCGCAGAGCGGCAAGGCGGCAGCGCAGCGGCTCGCCGACCGCATCTCCGGGGTGTTCGTGCCGATCGTGATCGCCCTGGCCGCCGGCACGCTGGGTTGGTGGCTGGGTGCCGGCGCCGGACCGGCGGCCGCGTTCACCGCCGCCGTCGCGGTGCTGATCATCGCCTGCCCGTGCGCCCTCGGCCTGGCCACGCCGACCGCGCTGCTGGTCGGCACCGGCCGTGGTGCGCAGCTCGGCGTCCTGATCAAAGGGCCCGAGGCGCTGGAGTCGACCCGGCGGGTGGACACCGTCGTGCTCGACAAGACCGGCACCGTCACCACGGGCCGGATGACCCTGCTCGAGGTGACCCCCGCCGAGGGCGAAGGACGCGAGGAGGTGCTGCGGCTGGCGGCCGCCCTGGAGAGCGGCTCGGAGCATCCGGTCGCCCGCGCGGTGGTGGCCGGTGCGGCCGAGGTCGGCCCCCTGCCGCCGGTCACCGACTTCGCCAACGTGGCCGGGCTCGGCGTCGCCGGCACCGTGGACGACCGCGAGGTGCTGCTCGGCCGGGCCCGGCTGCTGCGTGAACGGGGCCTGGTCGTACCGGACGAGATCCTGCGGGCGGCGACCGGCGCCGAGGCGGCGGGACGTACCGCAGTGCTGGTCGGCTGGGACGGCCGGGCCCGCGGCCTGCTCGCCGTGGCCGACCAGGTCAAGCCGACCAGTCGGGAGGCGGTCCGGCGGCTGCGCGCGCTCGGCCTGACCCCGGTGCTGCTGACCGGTGACAACGCCACCGTCGCCCGGTCGGTGGCCGCCGAGGTGGGCGTCGACGAGGTGATCGCGGAGGTGCTGCCCACGGAGAAGGTCGAGGTGGTCGCCCGCTTGCAGCGGGAGGGCCGGGTGGTGGCGATGGTGGGAGACGGGGTCAACGACGCCGCCGCCCTGGCGCGGGCGGACCTCGGCCTGGCGATGGGCACCGGCACCGACGTGGCGATCGAGGCCTCCGACCTGACCCTGGTGCGGGACGACCTGCTGGCCGCGGTGGACGCCATCCGGCTGGCCCGCAGCACCCTTGGCACCATCAAGGGCAACCTGTTCTGGGCGTTCGCCTACAACGTGGCAGCCCTGCCACTGGCCGCCGCCGGGCTGCTCAACCCGATGATCGCGGGGGCGGCGATGGCCTTCTCCTCGGTCTTCGTGGTGGCCAACAGCCTCCGGCTGCGCCGGTTCCGCCCGGTTTCTTGAATTGATCCGATTGGCCGACGCCGGGCTGGGTACCTGATTACCCGTAGCGACACGAACCCCGGGAGGTTGACATGGGCGTCGAGGACAAGTTCGACAACACCGCGGAGAACACCGGCGGCAAGGTCAAGGAAGGTGTGGGCCGCGCCACCGACAACGAGCGGCTGGAGGCCGAGGGTCGCGGCGACCAGATGAGCGCCAACCTGAAGCAGGCCGGCGAGAAGATCAAGGACGCGTTCCGCAAGTAGTCCGGTACGTGACGCGACCGCCGGGCCGGCCCACGCCGGCCCGGCGGTTCGCGCATGTGCTCAGCGAGCCCGCAGGCAACTCAGGCGACCGGCGGCCGACCGGCGGTCAGGCGCAGGGTGAAGCCGTCCGCGTCGCGGTGGTGCGTCACGTGGTTGCACGACTGGTGGGTGATCCACAAGCCCAGCCCACCGGGCTCCCCGTTGGCCGACGGGAGCAGTCCCGCGTAGGGGTCCTCGGGGCCGGTGCCGGCGTCGCTGACGGTCGCCACGATGCGGTCCGTACCCGCCCACAGCCGGAAGCGGACCGGAGGGAGGCCGTGGCGCAGGCCGTTGGTGACCGTCTCGCTGACGGCGACGACGAAGTCGTCGAACTCGTCGTCGCGTAGCCCGCCCTGCCCTGCCTGGTGCACCGCCGCGCGCGCCTGCGCCGCAGTCGGGCCGAGCAGATCCACCAGCGGGGGAGCCGCCTGGATCGGGTCGGGAAACATCGGGCGAGCCTGGCGCAGGAACGTCTCCGGGGCGACGTAGTCGACACTGGGCACGTGTCGCCCGTCGGGCACGGCGAAGCACGGGTGGGTGGCGGCGACGTCCGCCAGCACCCCGGGTGCCGTCGTCCGGGTGTCGTACGCGCACATGCTCCACAGCGGCCAGTCGTCGTACGCGTGGTTTATCGCCGACTCGTACCGCGCCCACCAGTCCCAGGTGGGACCGAGACCGACCGACGGCACCTCCCCGATGATCCGGATCTGGGTGGCTCCGTCGGCGACCAGATCGGCGAGGAGCCGGCGGTACATCCGGACGGCCGCGGTGGGCCGACCGTAGACGTCACCACCGGACAGGAACTCGACCTTCGTGTCATCGGGTAGCGCGGCACGGACCAGGTTGCCGGTGCGCTCGCCGAGCGCCACGAAGGTGGGTTCGTTCGCCTCGACGCCGCCGACCAGGAACGGCACCACGACGGCGAGGAGTTCCTCGTCCGAGCCGTAGCAGAGCGCCTCGTGGAAGTAGCCGGTGCGCCCGGCCGCCGGACCAGTCCTCACCGGGCCACCTCCACCCGCAGCGAGGGCAGGTCCAGCAGGGCGGCGAGCCGTGCCACGCCCGAGCGGGCGGCCCGCAGCACGACGGTCGCGTGCCGGTCCCGGGCGTACTCGTTCAGGTGGATGAGTGCCCGGTGGTCGAGAAAGCGGAGCCCGTCGGCGTCCAGCACCAGCTCATGATCGACGGGCCGCAGATCCGCGCGGTCCAACGCGCCGCGGAACAGGTCGTGGTTGGAGGGGTCGAGTTCCCCGGCCAGCGCCGCCTGCCCCTGACGCGGCGGCGCGGCGTACAACCGGAACAGCAGATCGCCGAGGTTGTGCTCCGGGTGCAGGCAGGCCAGCTCGGCGACCGCCCGTTCGCCGAGCTTCGAGCGGTCGTACGCGCACATGGCCCGGAACGCCTCGGTGCGCATCATCTCGTTGATGCGCTGCTCGTAGCGGGCGAACGCGTCGCGCTGGGCGGGCGTGCGGACCAGCTCGGTGGCGTCGGCCGCCACCCGCAGGCCGGCGTAGCCCTCCGCGACCGCCTCCCGGGTGGCCCTGCGGTAGGCCATCACCTGGCTCGCCGGGTCGATCACCGCCATGCTGGTGTACGCGCCGTCGAGCGAGCGGACCTGAGCGGCGCCCGTCAGCAGCGCCTCGGAGAGATCCCGGAGACCGAGGAGTCGGTCCCGGACCGGCTCGGCCGGACCGGAGACGACGAACCAGACCTGCTCGCCGGCGGCCAACCCGCCGCGCAGGAACTCCACGGCATGGGTCAGGAACCCGGCCGGGTCGTCGAACGCCCAACACAGGTGCCCGTGTCGTCGGCCCTGGTCACTCAGCACGGCACTCCGCTCACTCACGTCACGTGCCTCATCGGTGCAGTCTACGGCGTCGTCCGGCCCGGACCCGATGCGCGGCGTCTTCGATTGTCGGTCCCGTCCGGGAACCAACCGGTGGGTTCGTCCGACCAATAGGGCGATGACAGCCGTGACCGACGACATCAGCGGGTACGCGCTCGCCGCGGGGCGGGGGGACCACGCCGCCGCGGCGGCGTTCGTCCGGGGCACGCAGCACGACGTACGGCGGTTCCTGGCCCATCTGCCCGGCGTGCGGGAGGTCGACGACCTGGTCCAGGAGACGTACCTGCGGGCCTGGCGGGCGCTGCCGTCGTTCGGTGGCCGGTCCACCGCACGAACCTGGCTGCTCGCCATCGCCCGTCGGGTGGCCGTCGACCAGGTGCGCGCCGCCACCTGTCGGCCCCGGACCGCGAACCTGGTCGACTGGCAGGCCGCCGCGGAGGCCACGCCGGCCGGAACGCGCCCCGGGGTGGACGAGCAGGTGGTGCTCCGCGGGTTGCTCGACGGTCTCGCGCCCGAGCGTCGGGAGGCGTTCGTGGCCACTCAGCTGCTCGGTCTGTCGTACGCCGAGGCCGCGCAGGTGTGTGACGTGCCGGTCGGCACCATCCGGTCCCGGGTCGCCCGGGCCCGCGAGGACCTGGCCGAGGCGATCCGACCGGCCGCCCGCGCGGCTGATCGGCCCGACGCCGTCGGTTGAGGTGCCCCCTGCGGGCTGTCAGGCGACGCGCCGCTGGTCGCGGTCCCGGCCGCCGCTCTGGGTGACGCCGTGCCGGGCCTGGGCGGAGTAGGGCGGTAGCAGACGCAGCGGGGTGGGCTCGTCGACCTCGTCGAGGCGCAGCCGCCAGCGGGAACGTTCCGGCCGGTGCCGGTCGGTGGGGTCGCCGGGCCGGCGGGAGCTTCGCGCCAGCAGCACGGTGATCAGGTAGCCGACCACCAGAAACCCGTGACTCACCAGCCGTTCCACCGCCACCTGCGAGGCGACGAGGTCGTTGACCGACAGCAGCACGAGGGTGACCACGAAAGCGCCAAGCATCGGCAGCAGCCCCGACGGTGAGGTCCGACGCAGGGCGACGAAGAGGAAACCGGCACCCACCGCGACGTTCCAGGCGGCGGACTCGTGCCACAGGTGCTGGCCGGTGGCGTGCAGGTGTTCGGCCACCTCGGCCCGGCCGACCTGCGCCAGCCCGAGCACCAGCTGGACCGCACCGAGCAGACCCAACGCCGCACGCAGGCCGTTGACCAGGATGGGTCGCCCGGGGGTGGCGGGCCACCAGCGACGCGGGACCACGGCGCCGACGAGCAGGCGCCGACGGCGAGGCGGCGGTGCCGCGGCGAGGATCGCCTCGGTGAGGTCGGGCAGCGGGGACACCACCTGGGTACGTGCCCGGCGGGTCACCTTCGCCGCCGCGTCGAGCCAGCTCCGGCAGCCGGCGCAGGTCTCCAGGTGCGCGTCGACCGTGCGCTGCTCGTCCGCCGTCGCCTCACCGTCCAACTGCGCCGACAGAATCTCCCGCCACTGCTCACACCCCATGTACCGATAGTCGCTCCCCGGCCCGGCATGGTTCCCGGCCGGGTCCGGCGAAACCACCGCTGCCGAGGTCAGGAGCCTCCGCGGCCGGCCCAGGCGTGCAGCGCCTCGCGGTCGCCTGCGCCGTCGAGGTTCAGCGCCGCCTCGATGAGCGCGAGGTGGGTGAACGCCTGCGGATAGTTGCCCAGTGCGGTGCCGTCGGCGGCGAGCTGCTCGGAGTACAGACCGAGCGGCCCCGCGTACCCCATGAGCTGCTCGAAGACCTTGTGGGCCTCGTCCCGCCGGCCGGCCAGCGCCAGCGCCGAGACCAGCTCGAAGGAGCAGAGCAGGAAGGCGCCCTCCTCCCCGGGCAGGCCGTCGTCGGCGTTGTAGCGGAGCAGCAGGCCGGGGCCGATCTCCAGTTCCTCCCGCAGTCGGTCGATGGTGGCCAGCATCCGGGGGTCGTCGCCCGGCAGGAACCCGACCAGTGGGATGCGCAGCAGGGAGGCGTCCAGCTCGGTCGAGCCGTACTGCATCACGAAGCTGCCCACCTGCGGATCGAACCCGCGTTCCAGAACCTCGGCGTGCACCGCGTCGCGGGCCGTTCGCCACCGTTCGACGTCCGCCGACCGGTCGCCGAGCAGCTCCGCCAGGCGAATGCCCCGGTCCAGGCAGACCCAGGTCATCACCTTCGCGTTGACGTAGTGCCGGCGTGGACCGCGCACCTCCCAGATGCCGTGGTCCGGCTCGTGCCACCGGTCGGCCATGACGTCGACGTGCCGGTGCAGCAGTGCCCACTGCTCCTCGGTCAGCTCACCGGTGAGCTGGTGATACGCCAGCGCGGCGTCGAGAATGTGCCCGTACGTGTCGAACTGCACCTGCTCGGCGGCCTCGTTGCCGATCCGCACCGGCTGCGAGCCGGCGTACCCCTCCAGGTGTGGCAGTTCCCGTTCCTCCGCCGTGGCGCCGTGGATGCTGACCAGCGGCGTCAGCAGGTCGCCGGTGCAGATGGAGATCAGGAAGTGCAGGTACCGTCGGCCCTCCTCGGCGTGCCCGAGACGGAACAGCGCGAGCAGCAGCAGCGCCGCGTCCCGGTGCCAGGCGTAGCGGTAGTCCCAGTTGCGCACCCCGCCGATCTCCTCGGGCAGGCTGGTGGTGGGCGCGGCGATCAGCGCACCCGTCTCGTCGAAGGAGAGCCCGCGCAGCACCAGCGCACTGTGCCGGACGGCGTCGGCGCCGAAACCGGTGTAGTCGCTGCGCGCCGACCACGCCTCCCAGGTCCGGCAGGTGCGCCGGAACAGCTCGTCCGGGTCGGTGAGCCCGGCCGGGTCGTCGCCGTAACCGAGCAGCAGCGCGGTGGTCTGCCCGGCGGACAGCTCCGTGGTGAACCGCAGGGTGCCGTCGGTCACCTCGCCGGCCAGGTCGCACTCGACGCGGAGCGGAGTCTCGGCTGCCCGCCAGCTCCCGTCGGCCCGTTCCCAGGTCACCTCCTTGGCGCCGTACCCGACCCGGGGCCGCACCCCGACGGTCAGCCGGACCGTGCCCTGTTCGACGGTCACCCGCCGCACCAGCAGCTTGTCCGCGCGCAGTGGCTGTTCGGCGTCGCCGGGCGCCACCGCGAGGAAGTCGTGGACGAGCGCGGTTCCGCCGGGAGTGCCGTACCGGCTCTCCAGCACCAGCGTGCCCGGCAGGTACCGCCGGCTGGGCTCGGGGCAACCGGGCACGGTGAGATCGAGGGCCCCGCCGCTGCGACGGTCCAGCAGCCGGGCCAGCACGGCGTCACCGGCGAAGTGCGGCACGCAGAACCACTCGACCGCCCCGTCCGCGGCGACCAGCGCCGCGGTGTGGGTGTCGGAGAGGAAGGCGTACGAGTCGATCGGGGGATAGGTCATCGCAGCTCCGGAAGGACGTGGGTGCCGAAGTGGTCGAGGAAGGCGGCCTGGTCCCGCCCGACGTGGTGCAGGTAGAACTCGTCGACGCCCAGCTCGGCGTACTCGCGCAGCCACTGGACGTGCCGGTCGGAATCGGCGGAGATCAGCACGTGTTCGCGCATGTCCTCGGGACGGACGTACCCGGTGGCCTCCGCCAGGTCGTCCGGCATGGCGAGGTCCCAGCCGGCGTCGCTGCCGAGGATCGCGGTGCGCCACTGCGTGTGCGCCTCCCGCAGGGCGGTGTCCTCGTCGCCCGCCCAGGACACGTGCACCTGAAGCAGCACCGGGCCGCCGCCACCGGCCTCCCGGTACGTACCGATCACCTCACGTACCTTCGGCAAGGGCTGGTTGATGGTGATCAGGCCGTCGGCCCAGGAGGCCGCCCAACCGGCGGTGGCCGGGGTGACGGCGGCGGCGTACAGCGGTGGGGGTTCGGCCGGCCGGGTCCACAGCACCGCCCGGTCCACGGTGACCAGCCCGCGGTGGCTGACGCACTCACCGGCGAAGAGCGCCCGGATCACCTCGACGCACTCGCGCAGTCGGGCGTTGCGTTCCGGCTTGCTCGGCCAACGTTCGCCGGTGATGTGCTCGTTGAGCGCCTGCCCGCTGCCGAGGGCGAGCCAGAAGCGACCGGGGAACATCTCCGACAGGGTCGCGGCGGCCTGGGCGACGATCGCCGGGTGGTAGCGCTGTCCGGGCGCGTTCACCACACCGAACGGCAGCTCGCTGCCGGCCAGCGCCGCGCCCAGCCAGGACCACGCGAAGCCCGACTCACCCTGCTCCGGGCCGAACGGCGCGAAGTGGTCCGAACACATCGCCCGGTCGAACCCGGCGTCCCGGGCCAGGGAGACCAGCCGCAGCAGCTCGCTCGGCCGGAACTGCTCGTGGGAGGCGTGGAAGCCGTAGGCCGGCATGTCAGCGTCCCGGCAGGCTGCCGAGCAGAACCGCCCGCGCCGACCGCTGGGTGAGGCCTTCGGCGACGCTGCCCAGCAGACGGTCACCGATCCGGTGCCCGTGTCCGTGCCGGCCGACCACCAGCAGGTCCACGTCGCGGTCGTCGGCGACCGCCAGCAACGCGTCGACGGGGTGACCGGTGACGATCGCGGTGGTGGGTCGGGGCAAGCCGTCGGGCAGTTCGGCGGCCCGTTCGTCGATCATCCGGCGGGCCTGCTCCTGCTCCCGCCGGGCCTCGGCGTCGGAAAGGTCGGGGCTGGTCACGGTGACCAGGACGAGTTCACTGGTACTTCCGGTGAGGGTACGGGCGACGGCTCGCAGCGCCCGGTCGGAGTGCACGGAACCGTCCACGCCGACAAGCACGCGTAGCCCGGTACCGACCGGCTCGGACGGTCGGTGGCGTACGTCGACCATCTGGGGACGGGCCCGACCCCGCTCGACCGCGATCGGCACGAACAACGGTCCCAGCAGCCCACCCACCAGATACCAGAGCAGGCTGCGGTGCCCGCCCCGGGTGACGAAGACCGCCGCCGTGCCCAGGCCGATCGCCAGCCACAGCACCGCGACCAGCGCCACGTACCACCACTCAGACACGACGCACTCCACCGGCGGATCGGGTCATCAACACGGACATCAGGAGGTGTTCGGCCATACCTACGACTACCCAGCCAGCGCTGGGGTAAGCGCGCGGTTCGTCCGTCGCGAGGAGGTTGTCGGTGTCCCGTCCGTTCGTGAACTGGTCCGGCAGCCTCACCTTCACCCCGTCCGGTTACGCCGAGCCGGGGGACGAGGACGAGGTGCGGGAACTGGTGCTGCGGGCCCGGGAGTCGGGGACCACGCTGCGGCCGGTCGGCTCGGGCCACTCGTCGAGTCCGTTGGTACGCACCGACGGCACCCTGGTCAGCCTGCACCGGATGGCCGGCGTGGTCGACAAGGCCGGCGACCGGGCCACGGTCCGGGGCGGCAGCCGGCTCAAGGAGCTCGGCGAGGGCCTCTACGACGCCGGGCTCGCGATGGAGAACCTCGGCGACGTGGACTACCAGTCCATCGCGGGCGCCACCGCCACCGGTACGCACGGCACCGGCCTGGGCTTCGGCAATCTCTCCACCCAGGTGTCGGAGGTACGCCTGGTCACCGGCACCGGCGAGGTGCTGGACGTCTCGGCGACCAGCAACAGCGAACTGCTGCCCGCCGCCCGGCTCTCGCTCGGCGTGCTGGGCCTGGTGACCCAGCTCACCCTCGACCTGCAACCCCGGTACGAGCTGCGCCGACGCTCCTGGTGCGCCCCGATCGAGTGGACCCTCGATCACCTGGCCGAGTTGCAGTACACCAACCGCAACATCGACTTCTACTGGTACCCACGCAGCGACCTGACCCAGATCCGCACCATGAACCGGGTGGACGACGCGTCCGCAGGGTCGATGTGGGCGGCCCGCCGGGTGCCGGAGCTGAAAGGCTGGCGCGAGCCCAGGGAGGTGGAGGTCGGGCCGACCCACGACACCATCCCCCAGGATCGGGAACTGCGCTTCGAGGAGATCGAGTACATGCTTCCGTCGGAGGCGTTCCCGGCCTGCTTCGCGGAGGTCCGGCGGCGCATCCTGAGCCGGCACCGGCGCACCGTGGGCTGGCGGGTGCTGGTGCGCAGCATCGCCGCCGACGACATCTGGCTCAGCAACGCGTACGGTCGCCCCACCACCACCATCGCCTGCCTGCAGAACACCTCGTTGCCCTACGAGGAGTACTTCCGCGACATGGAGTCCGTGTTCCGGCAGTACGGCGGTCGGCCGCACTGGGGCAAGAAGCACTGGTTGACGGCCCGCGAGCTGCGTCCGCTCTTTCCCCGCTGGGACGACTTCCAGGCGGTCCGCCGTCGACTCGACCCGGACGGGGTGTTCCTCACCCCCGACCTGGCTCTACTGCTGGAGGAGGCGTGATGGCGCAGGTGTGGGCGGTGCCGGGTGGACACGTCCCGTTCGGCGGCAGCGGCGACGGCGAGCCGGAGTTCACCAGTTTCGACAAGCTGTGCGTGCTCAACACCAGTGACTCCGAGGCGGAGGTGACGCTCCACTTCTACTATGAGGACGCCGAACCGGTCGGGCCGTACCGGTTCGGCGTCGGTGCCCGACGGATCCGGCACGTACGGGTCAACGACCTGATCGATCCGGAGGCCGTCCGCCTCGACCGCCCGTACGGCTGCGTGCTCAGCTCGCCGGTCCCGGTGGTGGTGCAGTTCCTCCGGCAGGACACCCGGCTGCCGGGCACGGTGGCGATCACCGGCACGATGGCCCACCCCGTCGAGTAGCGCGACGGCCGGGGCGGTCCGGGGACGTCGCGGCAGCTTGGCGCGTCGCGCACCGGGTATCCCGGCCCATGCGGATCTCGGTGCGGGTCATCCGAGGTCGCGCCACGGCCGCCGCCCGGCGCGGCTACTTCCGCCTGCGTCAGAACGTGCTGCTGGCCTTTCAGGGCGGCCTGGCCGCGGCGCTGGCCTGGGTGATCGCCGAACGGGTCCTGGGCAATCCGGACCCCACCTTCGCTCCGATCGCCGCGGTCGCCGTGATCGCCACCGCCATCGGACGGCGGACCCGGCGCACCGTCGAACTGATCGGCGGCGTGATCGTCGGCGTCCTGATCGGCGACCTGCTGGTCGACACCGTCGGGACCGGTGCCTGGCAGACGTTCGTGATCGTGTTCGGGGCGCTGCTGGTCGCGGTGGCCGTACGAGGAACCGGCGCGTTGGTGACCCAGGCCGGGGGCGCGGCGGCGCTGATCGCCACCCTCACCCCGACCACGCCGGACCTCGTCCTGCCCCGGACGGTCAACGCCCTGGTCGGCGGCGCGACCGGACTGCTGGTGGTGCTGGTGCTCGCACCCATGAACCCGACCCGCAGCGTCCGCCGGGTCGCCGGGCCGGCGTTGGACACCTTTGCCCGGCACATGACGGCGACCGCCGAGGCGCTGGCCCGGGGCGATGCGCACCGGGTGACGGCGGTGCTGGACGAGATGCGAGCCGCCGAGGGGCAACTGCGACAGGTCGGCGACGTGGTGACCGCGGCGGAGGAGGTGGTCCGTTTCTCGCCCCTGCGGTGGCGGCGGCGGCGGGCGCTGGCCGCGTACGGTGCCGGCGCCGAGCATCTGGACCGGGCGTTCCGCAACAGCCGTGCGTTGGTCCGTCGCCTCAGCTCGGCGCTCCGCGACCACGAGCCGGTGCCGCCGGGCCTGCCCGCCGCCATCGAGCACTTCGGGCAGGGCGTGTGCCTTTTGCACGAGGAGTTCCTGTCGATGCGGGAGCCGGTGCGGACCCGGGCGCGGGTGCTGCGCGCCGTCCACGAGGCCGGCGAGGCATGCCGACAGGAGATCGGATTCTCCGGCACGATCGCGGTTTCCCAGCTGCGGACCATCGCCAACGACATGCTGCGGGCCACTGGTGTGCCGAGCGAGGAGGCCCGCCGGCTGGTCCGGCGGGCCGCCGCCGGCCACTGACTCCGGAGCGACCGGCAGCAGGGCGGCACAGTCCCGCCGGTCCCGCTGCCGGTCGCGCTGCCGGTCGCGCTCACCCCAGCAGGTCGCGGCGCCGGTGACCGAACCGCCCGAGGGCGGCGGCGACCACCGTGATCCCGATCATGATTTTCGACGCCGTCCAGTGGGGCGGCTCGGCCGGGACGGCCGCGAGATGGGTGAACGGTGAGATCGCCGCCACCCAGCTCGGAAGGTCGGCGCTGTCGGCGAGCACCTGGAGCAGGAAGCCGCCGACCGAGGGCAGCGCACCGATGGCCGCGGTGGCCCGGGGCAGCCAGCCGATCGCCAGCAGCCCCGCGCCGAGGCAGAGCAGCACCACCGGCAGCACGTTCCAGGTGCCGGCCAGCGCGGCGGGCAGGGACAGCGGAGCGTCGACCACTCGGGCACCGGACCAGGTCGCCACCGCCGCCACGGTGAGCAGTACGGCCACTCCGGCGAGGGTGGCCAGCGTCTCGGCACCGAGCAGGCGGTTGCGGCTGAGCGGCTGTGCGTACAGCGACGTCAACCGGCCGTCCGTCTCGGCCGCCACGAACTCGGCGAGCCGGACCACGGCGAAGAGCCCGACCGGCACGGCGAGCAGGACGAACAGGGAGGCGGTGTAGCCGCGCACGCTGCCCAGCTCGGCGAAGCCGGCGTGGGCGGCCAGTTCGGCGAAGCGCGGATTGTCCGCCAGGAAACGGGTCATCGACTCCGCGAGCAGACCGATCAGCAGGAAGTACGCGCCGATCCCGGCCGACCAGCCGGCCAACGGGCGCAACAACCGACGTACCGCGAACTCCTCGGCCGTGCCGAGCAGCCACCGTCGGGGCGGCCGCCCGGCGGGTGCGGCGACCAGACCGCCCCGCACGTCGCGTCGCCCCGCCAGCGCCATCGCCACCGCGGCCGGCACCACCGCCGCGCCGGCGAGCACCAGCAGCGGCAGCAGCCGGTCGTCGTGGTAGGGGCGGGTGAGGGCGAGCAGACCGTACGGCGACAGCCAGCGCAGCCACCCGAGTGCCGCGACGCCCTCGCCGACCATCCGGGCCAGCAGCCCGACACCGAGCACGGCGAGGGCGACGCCGCTCGCCCCCACCCGGGTCGGCATCACCTGCGCGGTCAACAGCGCCACGGACACGGCGAAGAGCGCGATCAACGCGAGACCGGCGGAATACCGCAGCGCACCGGCCGCTGGTGTACCGGCCGCGACGAGCACCACAGCGGTGGCCGCCCCGGCCACCACCACGGCGGCGCACAGCACGGCGAGGTGCCGACCGAGCACGGCCGACACCGCCAACCGGCCGGCGAGCAGCAGATCCCACCGGCCGCTCTCCTCCTCGCCCCGGGTGACCCGGGTCGTGACCAGCACCCCCCACACGGAGAGCAGGACGGCCAGCACGGTGCCGGTCCGCCACACGGTGAACCCACCCGGGGTGTCCAACGCGAACGGCTCGCCGAAGAGGGTGCGGATCGCCGGGTTCTCGGCGAGCGCGGCCAACGCGGCGGCGTCGAGCGCGGTGCCGGCCGTGCTCTCGTACCCGGCCACGACGATGGCGGTGGTGCCGGCCGCGACCGCGGACACGACGAGCGCGCCCCGGCGGACCTGGCGCAGGGCGAGCCGGCTGACGGCGGCTGCGGCGGTGCGGGTTCCGGCGGAACCGATGGTGGTGGTCACCTACCGTTCTCCCCGTAGTAGTCCAGGAAGATCTCCTCCAGGGTGGGCTCGCGCATGGTGAGGGCGGTGATGTCGGCCCCGGCCAGTGCCCGCATCGCCGGGCCGGGTGGCCCGGTGAGGGTGAATCGCAGGGCGGCACCGTCGACCTGGACGCCGTCGACCCCCTCGACCCCGGTCAGCTCCGGCGCAGGACCGGTGAATCGCACCAGGACCTCGGTGCGGTGCAGCCGTCGCAGTTCGGGCATGGTGGCGACGTCGACGAGGCGTCCGGCGCGCAGGATGGCCACCCGGTCGCAGACGGCCTCCACCTCGGCCAACTGGTGGGAGGAGAGGAACACCGTGCTTCCGGCGTCGCGGGCCTCGGCGACGGCACGACGGAACTCGCGCTCCATCAGCGGGTCCAGGCCGGCGGTCGGCTCGTCCAGCACGAGCAGCGGGGCGCGGGTGGCGAAGGCGGCGACCAGCGCCACCTTCTGCCGGTTGCCGGTCGAGTAGGCGCGTCCCGGCTTGGACAGGTCGAGCGCGAACCGCGCCACCAGTTCGTCGCGGTAGGCGAGGTCAACGCCCGGCCCGGTCGAGCCGAGCAGCTCCAGGATCTCCGCGCCGGTCAACTGCGGCCAGAGCGTCACGTCGGCCGGTACGTACGCGATCCGCCGGTGGGCGGTGGCCACGTCGGCGGCGTCGGTACCGAAGATCGACGCCTGCCCGGCGGTCGGTCGGGCCAGGCCGAGCAGCAAGCGGATGGTGGTGGACTTGCCGGCCCCGTTGGGGCCGAGGAAGCCGAACACCTCACCGGCGGCGACGGTCAGATCGAGATCGTCGAGGGCGAGCAGGGAACCGTAGCGCTTGGTCAGCTGGGTGGCGCGGATGGCGGGCGGGTGCACGGCGGCCTCCGGGACGTTGGGGACACGACCGCCGACCAGGCTTCCCGGCACACCATGCTCACCGTAGTCCCGCACGGCAACGGCGGGAAGCCGGCAGATTGGCGGTGGGACGACGTTCAGGCGACGAGCGCGACGGTCATGACGGCGTACGTGCCGAGCAGCACGATCCCCTCGAAGCCGAGCCGCCCCCAGCCGCACGCCTGACGGACGAGCAGCCCGCCGAGCAGGGTGGCGGTCATGAACAGCGCGGTGGCGGTGACGAAGAGTTCCTCCGTACCGGCGGCGTGGTAGATCGACCCGCCCCGGTACGCGATGTCGCCGACGACGAGGTTGAGCGCGTCCAGACTGTTGCCGCCGAGGACGGCCGCGATCGCCAGGGTGGGCGCGCCACGCCGGACGGCGGCCACGGCGGTGACCGTCTCCGGCAGCGCGTTGACCGCGCCCATCAGGCTCGCGCCGATGAATCCCGCGCTGAGCCCGGTGACCAGCAGAAGACTCTCGGCGGCGAGCGCGATGACCCATCCGCCGCCGGCCACCAGCAGGCCGACCAGGGCGAACCGGCGCCACAGCCAGGCGGAGCGCCGACGATCCAGGTCGCCGTGCTCGTGCGGGACGTCGGGCAACGTCTCGGCGGTGGCGACGGCCTGCCAGGGCGGGCTGGCGCCGGCCCTGCGCACCAGATGCAGGCCGCCGACATAGCAGCCGACCATCGCGTACGAGGCGGGATGCAGGCCGGCCACGGTGGCCCCGGGCGCGAAGCTGCCCAGTAGGGCGAGCGACAGCAGGGCGATGAGCAGCGCACCGAAGAGCACGTTCGACAGCGATGCCGCCGCGTGTTCCAGGTTGGCCCGCCGATGGAAGGCGTCGGCCACGGCAACCGCGGTGGTCTGCGCGGCGATGCCGCCGACCGCGTTGCCGTAGCCGAGCTGGGGCTGGTCGCCGGCCGCGGTCACCGCCGTCATCACGATCCCGGACAGCGAGGTGGCCATCCCGAAGAAGACCGCCCCGAACAGCGCCTCACCCCAGCCCGTACGGTCGGCGAGGGTGTCGCCGAGCGCGACCAGCCGGACGCTGCCGAGCACGGTGACCGTCCCGGCGAGCAGGAACAGGCCGATGCTCCAGCCCAGCGGCCACGGAGGCGTCAGGACGTGCGCCACCGGCCGGGCATTCCCGGAAAGTCCCGTCCGAACCCGGGTTTCACCGACCGGCCGGCCGGCGCGGCCGCACGACCGCCAGCGGCCCGTCCGACATCCCTCGCGGGGTCGCTCAGCCGCCCGACCGGACGAGGACCGACGGTGACTCGTCACCGGTGCCGGCCGGTGGCGCCGATGGCGGGGCCGCCGGGACGGCGTCCGCTCGTCGACGTTTCACGGCCGGATGCTCCGGGTCGCCGGTCTCGCCGCGCCAGTGGGCCAGCCGTCCGGCCCGGGCGACCGCCCGCAGACGGCGCTCCGCACGTTCCCGGACGTGCGGCGTGGTGACCACGAGCAACTGGTCCCCGTGGCGCAGTCGGGTCTCCGGTTCGGGCACGAAGGCGGTGCCGTCGCGGACCACGAGGGTGATCGCGGCCGGTGGAGGCAGCCGCAGCTCGCGGATGTGCACGCCGTGCAGCCGGGAGTCGGGCTCTACGTTGAGGTGCAGCAGGTCCGCGTCGATGGCGTCCAGCGGTGCCGACTCGACCTGGAGGTCCGGGCCGATCCCGGCTGAGCTGAGCCGCAGCCGCGTGGCCAGCCACGGCAGCGTGGGAGCCTGCACCAGGGTGAAGACCACGACCAGCACGAACACGATGTTGAACAGCTGTTCGCTGCCGCCGACCCCGGCCACCACGGGAATGGTGGCCAGCACGATGGGCACGGCACCACGCAGCCCGGCCCAGGACAGCAGCACCTGTTCGCGGAACGGAATCCGGAAGGGCAGCAGCGTGACGAGCACCGACAGCGGCCGGGCGAGCAACAGCAGCACCAGACCGACCGTGAGCGCGGGCAGGATCGCGGCGGGTAGCTCGCTGGGGTTGGCCAGCAGGCCGAGCATGACGAACAGCCCGATCTGCGCGATCCAGCCGAGCCCTTCGGCCACCGACACGGTGGCCCGACGGTGGGCCAGGCGGGCGTTGCCCAGGATCAGCGCGGCGAGGTAGGCGGCGAGGAAGCCACTGGCCTGGGCCAGCCCGGCGGCGGCGAAGGCGAGGATGCCGCAGGCGAAGGTCGCGATCGGGTAGAGGCCCGAGGCGGGCAGGGTGAGCCGGCGCAGGAACCAGACTCCGGCGGTGCCGATCGCGACGCCGACCGCGCCACCGACGCCGAGCTGGTAGACCATCTGTACCAACAGTTCCAGTGGGCTCGTCGCGGTCAGGTTGGTGGCGCTGAAGGCGAGCACCAGGATGACGGTGGGTGCGTCGTTCAGCCCCGACTCGGCCTCCACCAACCCGGCCAGCCTTCTGGGTAGCGGCAGGGTACGCAGCACCGAGAAGACGGCCGCCGCGTCGGTGGAGGACACCACCGCCCCCAGCAGCAGGGCCAGTTGCCAGGAGACGTCGAGCAGCAGGTGCGCACCGAGGGCGGTGACCCCGACGCTGATCAGCACGCCGACGGTGGCGAGCGCGGTCGCCGGGGCGAGTACCGGCCGGATGTCGGAGAACCGGGTGGTGAGGCCACCCTCGACCAGGATCACCGCGAGCGCCGCCGTGCCCAGCGCCTGGGCCAGGGCGGCGTCGTCGAAACGCAGGCCGAGCCCGTTCTCCCCGATCAACAGTCCGACGCCGAGGTACGCCAGCAGCATCGGCACGCCCACCCGGGTGGCCACCCGCGCCGCGGTGACGCTCACCAGCACGGTCGCTGCCGCAGCGATCATCAGCAGGTAGACCTCCTGCAGGGTCATCCCGGAACCCGTCCCAGCCGCCGTCCACCCATGCTTCCGCTCCCTCAAGCTCGCACCGCAGTTGGGGACGACGCCGGCCCCGCCCCCACGGGCCGCACAGCCGTCGCCCACCCGGCTCTGCCGGACGGACGACCCGTGCCACGGCGTGTCCGCCGCTCACGTTACCGGGCGACCTGGTGTCGAACGCTCAGCGTGACGGTGAGCCGAAGTGCGGTGGGACTCGCGGACCGCCTGCGGGGGTGGGTGTCCGAGTGAGCGACCATGACCCGGCCACGCGTACGACGAGGAGAGCGGGAGTCGGCTCATGAGCGGCGGAACAGCACAGGGGACCGATCGGCTGGAGGCGTGGGAGCGGGTCAGCGCCGCTCCGCTCACCGTGCTGTCCGTGCTGTTCCTGGTGGTGTACGCGGCACCGATCCTGCGTCCCGACCTGGACCCGTCGTGGCGGGCCGCCTGTGCCGCCACGACCGTGGTCGTCTGGTTGCTGTTCTGGGCCGACATCGTCGTACGGCTTCGGCTGGCCGGTGATCGACGGAGGTTCCTCCGGGAACACCTGTTCGATCTCGTGGTACTGGCGTTGCCGATGCTGCGACCGCTGCGTGCCGTACGCCTGATCATGGTGGTGCTGACCATCAACCGCCGCACCGAGGTGTGGGCACGCGGCCGGCTGGCGGTGTACGTCGCCGCCACCACGGCGCTGCTGGTGCTGGTCTCCGCGCTGGCCGTGCTGGACGCCGAACGACTCGCGCCCGAGGCCAACATCACCACCTTCGACGACGCGTTGTGGTGGTCGACGGTGACCATCACCACCGTCGGCTACGGGGACCACTACCCGGTGACCACCATGGGACGGTTCGTCGCTCTCGGCCTGATGATCGGTGGTATCGGGCTGATCGGTTTCGTCACGGGTTCGCTGGCGACCTGGATCGTCGAGCGGGTCTCGGCCGGCGCCGACAAGCCGGCGGCGGCCACCGCCGACGACCTGGCCGCGCTGCGTGCCGAGATCGCCGCCCTACGGCGGCGGCTCGACGCCGACCCGGCCGAGCGGAGCGGCGGCTGAACGTCACCGCTCAGCTGAACGTCACCGCTCGGCTGGGGCGTGATCAGGCGTTCCGGCCTGCCGGACGGGGTTCGTCCCGGAAGATGGTGGGCGCGGCGTCCGGCCGGCCGCCGGTGCGGAGGCGGCGATCGGGCCGGCGGCGCGGGTCCGGTTCTCTGATCGTCGGCGGGGTGACGGTGACGCTCGAACAGTCGGCTGGAACGTCGCGATCCGAAGAACACCACGGCATGTCCGCCCACGAGGTGGTGCTGCTGCTGGAGACGGATCCGCAGCGCGGTCTGAGCGACGCGGAGGCCGCCCGGCGGCTGGAACGCTACGGCCGCAACGTGCTGCCCGCCGCCGGTGGTGGTGGCCTGCTGCGTCGGATCCTGCGGCAGTTCCACAACCCACTGATCTACGTGCTGATCGCCGCCGGTCTGGTCACCGCGGTCCTCGGCGAGTACGTCGATTCGGCGGTCATCTTCGGGGTGGTGTTGATCAACGCCGCGATCGGGTACGCCCAGGAGTCACGGGCCGAGGCGGCGCTGGAGAGCCTGCGGTCGATGGTGCGTACCGAGGCACGGGTGATCCGCGACGGCGAGCAGCGGACGATCTCCTCCGAGGAACTGGTCCCCGGTGACCTGGTGGTGCTGGAGGCGGGCGACAAGGTTCCGGTGGACCTGCGGTTGGTCCGGCTGGCCGAGTTGCGGGTCGACGAGTCGGCGCTGACGGGTGAGTCGGTCCCGGTCGACAAGCTGGAGGCGGAGCTACCGGTCGGCACTCCCGTCGCCGACCGGCGCAACATGGTCTGGTCGGGCACCCTCGTCGCGGCCGGCAGCGGCGCCGGGATCGCGGTGGCCACCGGCGCCGAGACGGAACTCGGGCAGATCCACCGCCTGGTCGGCACGGCGGAGGCGCTGGCCACGCCGCTGACCCGCAAACTGACCAAGTTCAGCAAGATGCTGACGGTGGTCATCCTGGTGTTGTCGGCGGTGACCTTCGCGGTCGGCCTGCTCCGCGGCCAGGACGCGGTCGAGACGTTCACCGCGGCCGTGGCGCTCGCCGTCGGCGCGATACCCGAGGGGCTGCCGGCGGCGGTCACGATCACGTTGGCCATCGGGGTGACCCGGATGGCCCGCCGCCGGGCGGTGATCCGTCGCCTGCCGGCGATCGAGACGCTGGGCAGCACGACCGTCGTCTGCTCCGACAAGACCGGCACGTTGACCGAGAACCAGATGACGGTCCGAGCGGTCTGGACGCCGGACGCCGGGTTCGAGGTGACCGGCTCCGGCTACCGGCCGGAAGGGGAGATCCGCGACGACGGCCGGGGCGGCGAGGCGCTGCGCTGGTCCCTGCTGGCCGGTGCCGGCTGCAACGACGCCCGGGTACGCGAGCAGGACGGCGAGTGGCTGCTGGCCGGCGACCCGACCGAGGGCGCCATGCAGGTGGTCGCGGCGAAGGCCGGGATCGACCATGACCGGCTGTCGGCCGACTATCCGCGCCGGGACACCATTCCGTTCGACTCGAAGCGGCAGTACATGGCGACGCTGCACGACGAGCGGGCCACGGGCCGTGCGGTGGTGCTGGCCAAGGGCGGTGTCGAGCGGATCGTCGCGATGTGCCGGGGCGAGATGGGCGCCGACGGGGAGATCCGCCCGCTGCGCGCCGACGACGCCCTGCGGGCGGCCGAGGAGTTGGCCGGTCGTGGGCTGCGGGTGCTCGCCACCGCCGTCCGACCGCCGGACGGCCCGGACGACGGTTTCGACGAGGTCGCCCTGCCCGGCACCCTGGTGCTCACCGGACTGCAGGCGATGCTCGACCCGCCCCGCAGCGCCGCCGCCCCGGCGGTACGGGCGTGCCACACCGCGGGCATCGACGTCAAGATGATCACGGGGGACCACGGGGCGACGGCCGGCGCCATCGCCGGCCAGCTCGGGCTGCTCGACGCCGACCGGCGGGACACGGTGGTCACCGGCACGGACCTCGACGGGCTGCCCGCCGAGAGGTTCGCCGAGGAGGTCGACCGCGCCACCGTCTTCGCCCGGGTCTCCCCCGAACAGAAGCTCCGGCTGGTCGAGACGCTTCAGCAACGCGGTCACGTGGTCGCGGTGACCGGCGACGGGGTCAACGACGCCCCGGCGTTGCGACAGGCGAACATCGGCATCGCGATGGCCCGCTCCGGCACGGAGGTGGCCAAGGAAGCGGCCGACATGGTCCTCACCGACGACGACTTCGCCACCATCGAGGCCGCGGTGGAGGAGGGACGGGGGGTCTTCGACAACATCACCAAGTTCATCGTCTGGACGCTGCCGACGAATCTCGGCGAAGGACTGGTGGTGCTGGTCGCCATCGTGCTGGGCGCCACCCTGCCGCTGCTGCCCACCCAGATCCTCTGGATCAACATGACCACCGCGGTCCTGCTCGGCCTGATGCTGGCCTTCGAACCGAAGGAGCGGGGCATCATGCAACGGCCACCCCGCGATCCGGCCCGGCCGCTGCTGACCGGTGCGTTGGTGATCCGGATCCTGCTGGTGGCCGCGTTGCTGGTGGCCGGCGCGTGGTGGGTGTTCCGCTGGGAGTACGCAAACGGCGCCGACGTCGCGCAGGCGCGGACCGCCGCGCTGAACCTCTTCGTCGCGGTCGAGACGTTCTACCTGTTCAGTTGCCGGTCGCTGACCCGTTCAGCGTGGCGGATCGGCTTCTTCTCCAACCGCTGGCTGCTGCTCGGCGTGACCGCGCAGGCCCTCTGCCAACTCGCCATCACGTACCTGCCACCGATGAACACGATCTTCGGCACCGCTCCGATCGGGCCGGACGTGTGGTTGCGCATCCTGGCCGTCGGGGCCGTCGCCGCCGTCGTGGTCGCCGTCGACAAGCGGTTGCGCCACAACCTCGGCTGAGCTGCTTCACCGGGCAGGTTGAAACCGGTCACAGTGAGAGGACGGCGTGCGCGACGGCGAAGTAGATGATCAGACCGGTGGCGTCGACCAGGGTGGTCACCATCGGTGCCGACACCACGGCCGGGTCGATGCGTAGCCGTTTGGCCAACAGCGGCATGGTGGCACCGACCGTGGCGGCCCACGCGCAGATCACCACCAGGGAGATCCCGACGACGAGGGCGATCTGCCCGCCGACCACCACCGCGCCGACCGCCAGACCGACCAGTGCCAGCATCGTGCCGAGCAGCAGACCGACCCGGGACTCCCGCCAGATGACCGCCGGCAGGTCCGAGCCGCGCAGCTCGCCGAGGGCGAGGGCGCGTACCGCGGAAGTGGTGGCCTGTGCCCCGGCGTTGCCGCCGGTACCCACCAGCAGCGGAATGAACAGGGCCAGTGCGGTGACCTGTTCCAGGGTGGTCTCGAAAACCTGGAGGACGTTCACGGTGAGTACCGAGGCGATGATGAGCAGCAGCAGCCAGGGCGCCCGGGAGCGGGCCAGCCGCCACACGCTGACCGCCATGTAGTGGCCCGGCCACGGCGCGGTACCGGCCTGACGGGCCACGTCCTCGGTGTCCGCCGCCTCGATGATCTCCACGGCGTCGTCGATGGTGAGCAGGCCGACGAGCCGGTCCTCGCTGTCGACCACCGGCAGGGCCAGCGTGTTGGTCTCCCGCATCAGCCGCGCGGCGTCCTCGGCCGCGTCCGTGGCGCGTACCCGGGGCACGTCGGCGCCGACCAGCTCGGCCACCGGCGCGTCGGCGGGACTCAGCACCAGGTCGCGCAGCTCCACCACGCCGACCAGGCAGCGACCCGTGTCGACCACCGGCAGCACGTAGACCGTCTCGGCGGCGGCACCCTTCTGCCGTACCACCGCGAGGGCCTCGGCGGCGGTGAGCTGCCGGGGCAGCGCGACCGTCTCCGGCGTCATGATCTGCCCGACCGACCCGGCGGGGTAGCCCAGCAGTTCGGCGGTCATCTGCCGTTCGTGCGGTGACAGCCCGGCCAGCACCCGCTTGGCGACCTTGGCCGGCGCCTCGGTGAGCATCCGGGCCCGGTCGTCGGGGTCCATCCGCTCGACCAGATCGTGGAACGCCAGGTCACGCAGGCCCATCAGGATGCTCTGCTGGTCGACCGGCTCCAGTTCCTCGAAGACCGCGAGGGCGCGGTCCTTGTCCAGCAGCCGGAACGGCACTCCGGCGGCGACGCCGTCGAGCCGGGCGAGCGCGTCGGCGATCTCGTGTGGCGGATGCTCGTCGAGCCACTGGCGGATCAGACCCAGGTCGTTGCGCTCGACAAGCTGCTGCAAGGTCATTCGATCACCTCCGCCGGCTGCGCCGTCATCGTCGGGTACCCGGAACCTGGCCGGCTGGATGATCCAAACCTACCCGCCGTACGTCGACGGCGAACCCGGTGAGGTCAGGCCCACAGCGCCTCGGCGAGGGTGACCCCGACGAACGCGGCACCCAACGCGGCGACGACGCTGACCCCGGCGTTGACCAACGCGTAGAAACGAGCACCGTCCTCGAACAGTCGAACCGTCTCGTAGCCGAAGGTCGAGTAGGTGGTCAGCGCTCCGCAGAGGCCGATGCCGAGGAGGGCGACCAGAGTCCCGGGTACCGCACCGACGGCGGCGCCACCGATCAGGATCCCGAGGATGAGCGAGCCCACCACGTTGACCGCGAAGGTCCCCCAGGGGAACACGGAGTCGTGACGCGTCTGCACCGCCCGGTCGATCACGTAGCGCAGCGGCGCGCCGAGGGCGGCGCCGAGCGCCACCAGGAGCACGGTCATCCGGCGCTCCGGAGCCGGCGCACGCCCGTGGCCAGGCGGGTCAGGGTCATGCCCAACCAGACGGCGGCGAGGGCGGCGGCGAGGGTGCCGGCGAGATACAGCAGCCCGGTCCGCGCCGCGCCGGCCGCCACCGCCTGCTGCACCTCGACGGCGTACGTCGAGAAGGTGGTGTAGCCGCCGAGAACACCGACACCCAGGAAGGGCCGGACCAGCCGGGGGGCGGTCCACGCCTCGGTGATCAGCACCATCAGTACGCCGATGAGCAGGCAGCCCGAGACGTCGACGGCGAAAGTGGCCCAGGGGAAGCCGCGCGGCGGGTGCGGAAAGGCCACGGCCAGCCCGTGTCGCACCACCGCGCCGACCATGCCGCCGACGGCGATGGTGCCGAGCAGGCTGACGGTCCCGCCCCGCAGTTCGGCGCGTTGGCGGGGGACATGCAGGTCGACATCCGGGTCGATCGGCGGTCGCTCTGGTCGCACGGTCGCTCCCTACCAGCAGATGTGCCCTGGCAGGGACCGTTGGCGGCGGACGCCGCAGTTGTCCCGCTGCACAGCGGGGCGGCGGGCCCCACCGCCGCGGGCACCGTCGCGGGGTGCCCGTGGCGAGGATAGCGCCGCGACCGGGCCACCGCGCACCGGCGCGGGTAGGGTTCCGCCGGTGACCGTGCTGCGCTCCGTGCTGCTGTTCGCCCTGGCCGCGGTCGCCGAGATCGGTGGCGCCTGGCTGGTGTGGCAGGGCTGGCGGGAACACCGGGGGCTGTGGTTCGTCGCCGCCGGGGTGCTCGCCCTCGGCGCGTACGGCTTCGTCGCGACCTTCCAGCCCGATCCGAATTTCGGCCGCATCCTGGCCGCGTACGGTGGCGTCTTCGTCGCCGGCTCGCTCGCCTGGGGGATGATCTTCGACGGCTTCCGCCCCGACCGGTGGGACCTCACCGGCGCCGCCATCTGCCTGCTCGGCGTCGCCGTCATCATGTACGCCCCGCGTGGCGCCTAATCACTTACCACTACGGTGACGCGATGCGCGTCCTGTTCGCGAGCCTGGCCTCGGTCGGGCACACCTACCCGCTGATTCCCGTGGCCAGGGCGGTTCGCGACGCCGGGCACGAGGTGTACTTCGCGGCCGGCGAGGCAGTACACGCCCCGTGTCGTGGTCCGGCCGTGGGTTCCGCAGGCTGACCTGCTGCGGTACGTGGACGTGGTGGTGCATCACGGCGGCAGTGGCACGACGCTCGGTGCGCTCGCCGCCGGCGTACCGCAACTGGTCCTGCCACAGGGCGCGGACCAGTTCGCGAACGCCGAGGCGCTCTGCGTCGCGGGCGCCGGTCTGCGGCTGACCCGGATGAGGTGAGCGTGGACGCCATCACGGCGTACGCCCGCCGGCTGCTACCCGGCCGCAGTGACCATCGGGATGCGGCGTGGATGCTGGCCAGGGAGATCGCCCGCATGCCCTCGCCCGAGCAGGTAGCCCGCCGACTGCCGGAGTACGCCGGGGGACGGTGATCGGGACGCTGTCCGGTGCCGGGCGGTTCGGCGCGCCGACAGGGCTGGACCACTGCCGCATCGGCGGTGACTATAAGTAGCTGGTCGGTCGCCTTTGGCTATCTCGGCGGTTTCCGTTCCTCGGCGGCGGCGCCGCCGTCCGGCGGGGGCGACGGCCAGTTGTCGCCGACCCCCGGGAGGTACCCCCATGGCCGCCACGTCGACCCGGCGTCGTGACCGAGCGCAGCAGGCCGGATCGTCGGGCGGAGAATCGGTGCTCCCCGAGATGCGGGCCATGTGGTGGGAGACGGGGATGCGGGCGCGGACCCAGGCCGGTCTGCTCGCCGTCTTCGCCGAACTGCCCAAGCTGATCTGGGCGGCCCTGCGGATCAGCTGGCGGGCCGACCGGTCACGTACCTCGGTGGTCGCGGTGGCGACGGTCGGTGCCGGCGTGATGTCGGCGTTCGGCCTGCTCGCGACGCAGCGGGTGCTGGTGGAGTTGTTCGCCGGCGGCCCGACCGGGGACAAGGTGGTGGCCGCGCTGCCGGCGCTCGCCGTGCTGGCTGCCGCGACCGCGACGCGTTCCGGCATGGCGATCGCCACCGGGTACGCGCTGAACGGACTGACCCCGAGGGTGAGCCGGGAGGTCGAGCGAGGGCTGTTCGAGGTGACCACGGCGGTGCGACTGGAGGCGTTCGACGCCGACGCGTTCGCCGACGACATGGAACGGGCCTCCCGGGGCACCGATTCGGCGGTCGACCTGGTGCCCGCCTCGATGAACCTGCTCGCCGGGCTGGTGGGGGTGGTCGCGGTGACCGTCGCCGTGGTGGTGATCCATCCGCTGCTGCTGCCGGCGCTGCTGGTGGCGACCGTGCCGAACGCGTGGGCGTCGCTGCGGGCGGGACACCTGCGGTACCAGACCTACATCGCCGGTTCGGTCCGGCGACGCCGGATGTGGCTGCTGCACCGGCTGATGGCCGAACGGGCCTCGGCGCCGGAGTTGCGCTCGTACGGGCTGCGCCGGTTCCTGCTGGACCAGTACGACCGGGTGATGGCGGTGGAGACCGACATCGAGCTGGCCCTGGCCCGTCGGGTCACCACGACGGTCACGGTGGGTTCGATGATCGGCGGCGTCGCCACCGCCGTGGTCTACGTGCTGCTCGGGTTGCTGCTCATCGACGGGCAGATCCCGCTCGCGGCGGCGGCGACCTGCGTGATCGCGGTACAGGCGGCGCAACGTTCGTTGGCCGTGGTGACCTTCCAGATGGACCGCGTCTACACCGAGGGCCAGCACTTCCGCGACTACACGGGGTTCATGACCCGGGCCGCCGCCTATCTGCCGGAGCAGGTGGAGGCGGCACCACCGGACCGGCTGCGCGTGCTGACCGTGGACGGGGTGAGCCTGCGCTATCCGGACCGCGACACCCCGGCGGTCGATCGGGTGACCCTGACCGTCGAGGCGGGGCAGACGGTGGCCTTCGTCGGGGAGAACGGTTCCGGCAAGAGCAGCCTGGCCGCGATGATCGCCGGCCTGCGTACGCCCAGCGACGGGGTGGTCCGTTGGAACGGGCAACCGTTGCCGGAACTGGACCGCGACGAGTTGCGCGCCCGCATCGCCGTGGTGACCCAGGAGTACCACAAGTGGCCGTTCACCGCCGCCACGAACATCGCCATCGGCGACATCGACGCCGAGGCCCGACAGGACCGTATCGAGGAGGCCGCCGCCCGCGCCGTCGCCGACGAGATGATCCGCGAACTGCCCCACGGGTACGAGACGCTGCTCGACCGCACGTTCGCGAAGGGGCAGGATCTCTCCGGTGGGCAGTGGCAGCGGATCACCGCCGCCCGGGGGTTCCTCCGCGACGCGGAACTGCTGGTGATGGACGAGCCGTCGTCCGCGCTCGATCCGCGGGCCGAGGACGCGCTCTTCCAGGCCATCCGTGATCGGCGTGGCCGCGCCACCACCATCCTGATCACGCACCGACTGGCCAACGTGCGGCACGCCGACCGGATCTTCGTGCTGCACCATGGTCGCCTGATCGAGGAGGGAAACCACGACGAACTCGTCGCCGCCGGTGGCCGCTACGCCGAACTGTTCACCCTCCAGGCCGCCGGCTACGCCGACACCGACCGTCCCGCACCGCGACAACACCCGTACCCGGCCCCGGGGTGATCCGGCAGGACCGACCGGCAGCCGCGCGGATCGTCGCCAGTACCGTCCGGTCAACGCGAGCGGGTGGAGCGACGGCCGAGTGTGGCCAGGGCGACGCCGATGGTCAGCAGCACCAGGGCGAGGGCCAATGGCGCAACCGGGCCGGAGCGGGATCCGGTGACCGGGAGGGGCTGTTTCGACGGATGCGGGCTGGGCGTGGGGCTGCCGGTCGGCGCCGGCAGGACCTCGAACGTGACCCGGGTCGACCCGGCCGGCGCGGAGGCCGCCGGTGCGTCAGGCGTGCCGCCGCTCGGTGCCACCGCGGCGCTCACGGCCGTCGACGGACCGAGGGCGAGTGCGACAGCCACCACCAGGCCGACGGCAGGCGCGAGGGCCCGACCCCCGGGCACCTGGCGGCCCGGCCCGGCAGACCTCGCCCTGCGAACTCGGACCACCATCACGACCTCCAAGCGGGCGTACGGGACCGGTCCCGGGTCGCGGCTGTCGGGACCCGATCGAGCGTGAGTGAAACGCGAATCTCATCCTATATGTCCATTTGTGGAGGAAGTTCGGGTTTCGTCATCTCGGGCCGGTGCCGCTGCGGTCCGCCACCCCCGTGCCGGGCTGGCCCGGCCACGCTCACCGCCCGGGGTCGCCTCCGCTGGCGATCCGGCGACGCAGCAGGAGCGCCCCGGCGGCGGCCACCAGTACCAGCACGACCCCGCCGCCGGCCAGCAGCGCCATCGTGCCCGGGCCACCCGACGAGTCGCTCGCGGCCGGGCTGGCCGCCGCGGCGGAGGTGGTCGGCTCGACGCTCGGCGTCGCCGGTGGTGGCTCCACCGGCTCGCTCGTCTCCGGCGTGGGGGTGGGTTCCGCGGTGGCGGCCGGGTCGGCCACGGTGAAGGTGTACGAGCCCTGCACCGGGTGCCCGTCAGCGGAGACCACCCGGTACGCGACCGTGTAGACGCCGTTGGCCAGCGTCGACTCGATGGCGACGGTGCCCTTGGTGCCGCTCACCTCCGGCTCGCCGGTGGGCACCTGCTGCTTCTCGGCGTCGCTGAGGGTGATGGTGGTGAATGACGGGTTCAGCTTCTGCATGAACTCCAGGGTGATCCTGCCGGGCGCCTTTCTGAGTTCGGCGTCCTGTGCGGGAGTGGCCTTGCGCAGCACGTTGTGGGCGTACGCCGGCGGGACCGGCCCGACCAGCAGGGCGACGACGGCCAGCGTGGCGGCGACCGCGCCGGCGGAGGACAGCCGGCGGAGGCGGATGGACATGTGGTCATTCTCCTCGTCAGTCGAGCAACTGCTGGCCGACCCAACCACCCTCAGGACAGCCGGGTGGGACGGCGAATACAGCGGAGCCGATGGGAGTGGTCCACTCGTTGAGCAGATCCCGCTCGGCGAGCCGGCGCTGGATGGGTAGGAACTGGGTGGCGATGTCGGCCTGGTAGGCCGCGAAGATCAGCCCGCTGTCCGCGGTGCCGTCGGCGGCGGGTACGCCATCGTAGTTGTAGGGGCGGCGCAGGATCCGGAACCGGTCGTCGGTGACGTGCGCCCGGGTGAGGTGGGAAAAGTCCGGGATCACCGTCAGCCCGTCAGGGCCGAGCGCCGCGAAGTCCGGCTCGTCGTGTTCGAGCGTGCCGGTCAGCGGGGAACCGCTGTCGAGCCGCCGACCAACGGCCAGTTCCCGGTCGGTGCGACCGAGCAGGTCCCAGGTCTCCAGGTTCATGCTGATCCGTCGAACCACCAGCGTGGTGCCGTTGCGCAGCCAGTCAGGGCCCTCATCGATCCAGACCGCGGTCTCCACCGGTCTGCCCGGCTTCGGGTTGGCGGTGCCGTCGAGCTGCCCGAAGAGGTTGCGTTGGGTCCGGCCCGGCTCGGCGCCGGCCGCCCGCCGGAAACCCTGCTGTACCCACCGCACGGTGGCGAACGGTCGGCTGTCCTTGATCAGGACCCGCTGGGCGTGCGCGACGGTGATCGGGTCGTCCGCGCAGATCTGCGCCAGCAGATCCCCGCCGGACCAGCGGGGTTGCAGCCGGTCGATCGGGAACGGGGGCAGCTCGACCACGGAGGGTGGGCGGCGGTCCTCGAGACCGGCGGCGGCGAACAGGCCCGGACCGAAGCCGAAGGTGATGGTGAGTCGGGCCGGCAACAATCCCAGCTCGGGCTCGGTGTCGGCGAGCGCGGGACGACCCTGGGTGAGGCGGGCGGCGTCGTCGGAGAGCAGTCGCAGCAACCGTCCGAGGGTGGCCCGGTCGCTGCCCGGTCGCAGGGTGAGGGCGACGAATGCGGCGTGTGCCTGGGGCTCGGTGACGACCCCCGCCTGCCGTTCGCCGTGGAACGGCTCGACTGCCTCGCCGACAGCCGCCACCGGTGTCCGTTCCGGCTGGCGTTCGGACGGCTTGGCGCGGGTGGTGGCCACCGCGGCGGCACCGGCCAGCGTGCCACCGGCGGCCAGTGCACCGCCGGTGAGCAGGCCGCGCCGGCTCACCGGCCGGCCGGTGGGTGTCACGGCGCTGGGCTGTGGCTCGCCGGCGTGGGGGAGGCCGGCTCACCGTGTCCGGGGGCGTAGCTCTCCTGTGCACCGGTGAACGGCTTTGCCACCGCCCGGAACGTCTGGCTCCGGCCGTCGGCGAAGGTGAGGGTGAAGGTCAGTTCGTCACCGGCTCGCACCGGCCGGGCGAGGTCCATCAGCATCAGGTGGTCGCCGCCCGGCTCCAGCTTGTACTCGGTCCGTGCCTTGATCAGCACGCCGCCCTGCTTGGCCCGCATGACCATCTTCCCGTCCGCCATGGCCATCTCGTGCACCTCCATCGGCGACACGTCGGCGGTGGCGCCGGTGATCGTGACGTCGCTGTCGCTGTCGTTGACCAGCGTGGCGAACGCCGCGGTCATCCCCTCGTCGGCGGCCTTCACCCACGGGTCGCGTACGCCCAGCACGCCGGCCTCGACGGTGGCGTCGGCGGCGGCCGTGGCGGACGGCGTGGGGGTGGCCGACGTGTTCCCGGATGAACCGCAGGCGGCCAGCGACACAATGAGGACAGCCCCGGTGAACAGAACCGCCGGGCGCAGCAGCTGGCGAGGTAGGGCGCTGGACATTTCTGTTCCCCTCGAAGAGCGATGTCATGAGGTTGGTCGGTCGGTGCCGCCCGGAAGTTCCACCGAGCCAGAGTTGCCCCGGTCACCCCCACGTCCTCGTCGTGGCCGCCGACCGAACCGGCGGAGCGGTTACAGTTCGGCCGTGTCCGGGCGACAGCAGGTACGGGTCTGGTCCCCCTCGGTCGACGGGATCACCGAGGTGCTGCACGCGAGGTTCACCGACCACGCCTACCCCATGCACACCCACGACAGCTGGGCGCTGCTCGTGGTCGACGAGGGGATCGTCCGATACGACCTGGACCGCCACGAGCACGGGGCGTTCCGGCAGGTCGTCACGCTGTTGCCGCCGAACGTGGCGCACAACGGCGCACCGGTCACCTCGCAGGGATTCCGCAAGCGGGTCCTCTACCTGGCCGCCGGGCAGCTCGGCGAACGTCTCACCGGCCGCGCCGTGGACCGGCCGACCTTTGACGACGGACCGCTACGTCAGCGGATCGACCTGCTCCACGCTCGGCTGATCGAGCCGGGCGACGAGTTCGCCGCCGAGGTGCACCTGGCCCTCGTCGTCGAGCGGCTGCGGGCCCAGTTGCGCCACCGGACGCCGGTCGTCGCGCCGGTTCGGGATCCGAGGATCGCGTGGCGCCTGCGCGACCTGCTGGACGAACGCTTCGTGGCGGGGATGACCCTGGCGGAGGCCGCCGGTCTGCTGCACGCTCACCCGACCTACCTCGTGCGCTCCTTCTCCGCGGCCTTCGGCATCGGCCCGCACCAGTACCTCGTCTCCCGCCGGGTGGATCTCGCCCGCCGGTTGCTCCGCGAGGGCGTACCGGCCGGGGAGGCGGCCGCCACGGCCGGCTTCCACGACCAGTCGCACCTGAGCCGGCACTTCAAGCGGATTCTCGGCTTCAACCCCGGCCAGTACGCCCGTCAGCGGCGGGTCACGGGTGCATCCGGGCACCCTTGAGGACCTTGTCCACGGCATTCTTCGGGCCGTACACGGCCAGACCGACGAGGTCGAGCTGGTCGCGTCCGACGGCACGGACCGCCGCCCGGTTGTCGCGGTCGTTGCCGGTGCGGAACAGGTCCGCGGTGAAGACCGACAGCGGCAGCCCGCGGGCCACGGCGCGCTGGTGGGCGGCGGTCATCGTCTCCCTGGTGCCGGCCAGGACCAGCACGGGCTGCCGGAACATCGGCAGGTAAGGGGTGTCGTCCGCGTCGGCGTACGGCTCGCCGATCACCTCGGGTGCGACCTGGCCGATGCCGCTGACCAGGAACGCGGTCATGTTCACCCGCTGCCAGGTCGGCAGGTCGTCACGGACCAGGACTGCGATCTTGGTGTCGAAGCGCACGGGATCGGTGGCGGTTTCCATGCCGTCGAGTCTGGGCCGGGTGGCCCTCGCCGGTCTTGTACGAAACTTCCCTGCTCCGGCCACTCACTCCGGTGGGCGCAGTTCGACACGACGGAGCAACTGGGCGTTGAGTGCGACCACGATGGTGGAGGCCGACATCAGCACCGCGGCGACCGCCGGGCTCAGCGCCACGCCGGCCCAGGCCAGGACCCCGGCGGCGAGCGGCAGCGCGACCACGTTGTAGCCGGCGGCCCAGGCCAGGTTCTGGAGCATCTTCCGGTACGCGGCCCGGGACAGTCGGATCACGCCGGTCACGCCGCGTGGATCGGACGAGGCGAGCACCACCCCGGCCGACTCGATCGCCACGTCGGTGCCGGCGCCGATCGCGATACCCACGTCCGCGCGGGCCAGCGCGGGCGCGTCGTTGACCCCGTCGCCCACCATGGCCACCCGCAACCCGCGTCGTTGCAACTCCGTCACGGTGTCGTCCTTCTGCGCGGGCAGCACCTCAGCGAAGACCTCGTCCTCACCCGGACGGAACCCGAGGTCGGCGGCGACCGCCTCGGCGACCGGACGCGCGTCCCCCGTGATCATCACGATCTTGCGGATGCCCTGGGTGCGCAGGTCGGCGACGGCCTGCCGGGCCTCCGGGCGCACCTGGTCGGCCAAGGCGAGGGCACCCAGCACGACGGCCCGGTCGTCGCGCAGCCGCAGCAGGTAGAGCACCGCCGCGCCGCGGCGCGACCAGTCCTGTCGGTTCTGGTCGAGCTCGCCCGGGACCGCGACGTCCAGCTCCCGCAGCAGCGCCGGGCCGCCGACGGCGTAGGTCACCCCGTCGACCTCGGCACGTACCCCGCGACCGGTCAGCGAGTGGAATCCGGTCGCCGTGCGTGGCTTCCCCTGCTCGGCGGCGGCGGCCACGATCGCCCGGGCGAGGGGGTGCTCGCTGTCGGCCTCCACCGCCGCCGCGATGGCGAGCACCTCCGGTTCGGTCGTGCCGGTGCCGGCGGCGACGTCGGTGAGGACGTGCTCGCCTCGGGTCAGCGTGCCGGTCTTGTCGAACAGCACCGTGTCCACCGTGCGCATCCGCTCCAGGGCCAGCCGGTCCTTGACCAGGATGCCGCCCTTGGCGGCCACCGCCGTGGAGAGCGCGATGACCAGCGGGATGGCCAGGCCGAGCGCGTGCGGGCAGGCGATCACCAGCACCGTCACCGTACGCACTACCGCCTCGTCCACATTGCCCAGCAGCGACCAGACCACGACGGTCAGCACGGCGGTCGCGGTGGCGATGTAGAAGAGCCAGGCGGCAAACCGGTCCGCCAGCACCTGAGCCCGGCCACTGGACTGCTGTGCCTGAGCCACCAACCGTTGGATGCCGGCCAGCGCGGTGTCGTCGCCGACCGCCTCGATCCGGACCCGCAGCGCCGCGTCGGTGGCCACCGTGCCGGCCACCACCCGGTCACCGGCCGCACGCGGCACCGGCCGCGACTCACCCGTGATCATCGACTCGTCCATCTCGGCCCCACCGTCGACCACGGTGCCGTCCGCCGGTACCCGTGCACCGGGTCGGACCAGGACCACGTCACCGACGCCCAGGTCCGTCACCGCCACCCGGTGCGGCTGCCCGTGCGGGTCGAGCCGTTCCGCGTCGTCGGGCAGCAGAGCCGCCAGCGCCGACAGCGCGCCCCGCGCCTGACCGATCGCCTTCATCTCCTGCCAGTGGCCGAGCAGCATGATCGTCACCAGCGCGGCCAGTTCCCACCAGAAGTCCAGGTCGAAGGCGCCGAACGAGGTGGCGAGCGACGCCACGTAGGCGACCGTGATCGCCATCGCGATCAGCAGCATCATCCCTGGCGCGCGGTCCCGGACCTCGCGTACCGCGCCGTGGAGGAAGGGCCAGCCACCGTAGCCGAAGACCACCGTGCCGAGCACCGGACCCACCAGGCCGATCCCGGGAAAGTCCAGCTGGTAGCCGAGCCAGTCCATCACCATGTGACTGGTGACCACGATCGGCACGGTCAGCGCCAGGCTCAACCAGAACTTGCGGCGGAACACCGCCGGATCGTGTCCGGCGTGCTTGTCGTGTCCGGCGTGCTTGTCGTGGCGGCCGTGCCGCTCCTCGTGATGTCGGGTGTCGTCGTGGGACATGTCATCGCCTCCCACCCATCACCATATACCCCACGGGGGTATTCATCGGGTGATGTCTGTCGCCCGCTGCGCGCGACTGGCCAATAACAAGATCGGTCGGTCCGGACGTCCTCCGTTCCTCCATTCATCCAAGACGATCGGATGAACTTGTTTCGCTGTCGTGTTTCCGGTTGATGTCCGAGACGCCAGTCAACCCTTGGACGGGCGCGCAGGAACCTAGAGGTGAACCGATACATCGTGGTAGGAATGCGCTCTGACGTGGGCAGGGATGCCCACACTCCACCATGTAACCGGCGTGCCCGTCGGTTCCTGCTGAGATCAATGTCGATGAGGCAAGGGGGCGGAGTACGCCGGTGACACGTGCGACAGCGGCAGTGCCTACCCATGCCGAAGCGCGCCGGGGATGGCTGGCCCGGGGCAGCATCGTCCGTCTACTGCGGTTACTGGTGGCCGTACCGTTGATCGCCGTGGTGGGCTTCGCCGGTTTGGCCCTCGAGGGAACGGTCCGGCAGGTGCTCAACGCGGGCACCGTGCACGACGTCGTCACACTCTCCACCCAGGCCGGCGCGTTGGCCCGCGCCCTACAGGCCGAACGCGTGATCGCGGCGGTCGAACTGACCACCCAGAGCCAGGCCGCCAGCGCCGCCTTCGACGATCAGGTGGGACGTACCGACTCCGCGATTGTCGAGTTCCAGCGACTCAGGGCCGAGGTGACGGCCGACAACTCCGCCCTGGAACGGGTCGATGCCGGCCTGACCGCGCTGGGCACGGTACGCGAACAGGTTCGCTCCAGCCCTCGTGCCACCCTCTCCGCGATCGCCTTCAGCTACCGCATCCTCGTCGCGGACCTGCTCGCCTTCCGCGCGTCCGTGGCCACCGACACCTCGACGCGCATCGCCGACGACGTCCGGGCCGCGGCGGCCATCTCCGAGGCCGGTGAGGCGATCGGTCAGCTTCAGGTCATCGTGCTGCGTAGCCTCGCCGGGGGTGAGCTGACGCCGGCCGGACAGCAGGAGATCGTCGGCGCCCAGGCCCGGTACGCCGAGGCCAGCAACGCCTTCCTGGCCCTGGCCGAGCCGGGCTGGGCGGCCAGCTGGGAGCAGATCGGTACCGACCCGCCGGTCGTCGCCGCGCAGCGGCTTCTGGACCAGGTCGGCCGGACGCTGCCCGGTGGACGGCTCGCCGTGGACTCGACCCCCTGGGTCGAGGCGACCGACGGTTGGGTCAGCCGGATGTTCCGGATCCAGAGCGACGTGGACGCCGCCGTGGCCGACCGGGTGTCGGCAGAGCGGGGGCAACTGCTTCGCAACGCGCTGTTGCAGAGCGTCGGCATCTTCCTGGTCCTGGCGCTCACCGCGGTGCTCACCGGTGTGGTGGCTCGCCGAATCACCCGCCGACTGCGGTCCCTGCGCAACACGGTGACCAAGGTCGCGTACGACCGGCTGCCGGCCGTGGTGCGGGAACTCAGCGCGGCCCCGCCCGGCAGTGTCCAACCCGATGAGGTCGCCGACCGGTCGGTGTCGGAGTTCCGGATCACCGGTTCCGACGAGATCGCCGAGGTGGCGACCGCGACCCGGGCCCTGCACCGGGAAGCGGTCCGAATCGCGGGTGAACAGGCGGTGATGCGAGCCAACATCGCGGAGATCTTCGTCCATCTGTCCCGACGCGAGCAGCGGCTGGTCGACGCGATGCTCGCCCAGGTCGACGAGGTGGAGCGCGACGAGGCCGACCCGGAGCGGCTCCAGCAGCTCTACCAACTGGACCATCTCGCCACCCGGATGGCCCGGATCAACCAGAGCCTGCTGGTGCTCGGTGGCTCCGGCATCTCCCGGGTACGCCAGGAACCTGTCCCACTCGACCACGTGCTCCAGGCCGCGCTCTCCCAGATCGAGCACTACACCCGGGTCCGGATCGGCACAGTGGACAAGGAACTGTCGATCGCCGGCACCGCGGTGGACGAGGTCGTGCACCTGGTCGCCGAGCTGCTGGACAACGCGACCGGATACTCCCCGCCGGAGGCGGAGGTACTCGTCACCGGGCACGCACTCACCGACCGGGCGATCGTGCAGGTGGTGGACCAGGGCGTCGGGCTCTCCAGACAGCGGTGCGAGCAGCTGAACGCGGCGCTCGCCAACCCGTCGGCGGTCGACGTGTCGGGCGTGCGGGCCATGGGCCTCACCGTCGTCGCCCGGCTGGCCGCCCGGCACGCCGTCAAGGTCGAGCTGCGTCCCGGACCAACCGGTGGCACTGTGGCCGAGATCGTGTTGCCGGCGGCGATCGTGGTGCGTCGACCGATCGAGCAGCCGGAACCGCCCGCGCCCGAGCTGCGCCGAACCCGGCCCTCCGCCGCCGGAGGCCGGCCGGCTGTGGCCTCCACCGCCCGCGCCAACGGTCCCGTGGCCGGCTTCGACACCGCCATGCCGAGCGCCGGGAGGGCCCCGGCCGGCGTCGGCGCGCGTGCGAGCGCCCCGGCGGCGTCCAGCTCGAAAGCCTCGCGTCCGGTGCCCGCGCCCCTGTTCCAGCCAGCGGTCCAGTCCAGCTCGCCGGTGCCGGTCGGACCGACGGTGAACGGCTGGTTCAAGACCGCCATGGACGGCGACTCGGTTGCCGTCATCTGGCCGGCCGACGCGGGCGAGAAGTGGGCGGCCACCACGACCGCACTGTCCACCCAGGTCGGGTTGCCACGCCGCGTGCCGCAGCCGCACCTCGTCCCCGAGGCGCAGCAGCCGAGCGCTGACCCGCCACGGAAGCTGGACCCGGCGACCGTGGCGGCCGCGATGTCGGCGTACGCCAAGGGCGTCGCCGGGCACCGGGCCCCCAACTCCTTCTGACGCTGATAGTCCAACCCCTCCCCGATCTGGAGCGACGCCGTGACAAGCCCGAACGACCTGAGCTGGCTGTTGCAGAACTTCGTCAGTCGTATCCCCGAGGTCAGCCATGCCCTCGCCATCTCCACCGACGGGCTGGTCCTGGCGCACAATCACGGCCTGCCCCGCGACCGGGCGGATCAGCTCGCCGCCACCGGAAGCGGGCTGATCGCCCTGCTCGTGGGCGCCGCCCGGTTCTTCGAGGCGGGCACGGTGATCTCCAACGTCACCCAGATGGACGGCGGCTTCATGTTCTGCATGTCATTCAGCGACGGGGCTTCGCTGCTCGTGCTCGCCAGCCCCACCTGCGACGTCGGCCAGGTCTCGTACGAGATGACCGACCTGGCGAACCGGATGGGAGAGGTGCTGACCCCGGCGGTGCGCTCCCAGCTCCTGGGGATGCTGTGATCGCCGCCCACCCCGCCCGACGCGCGGCCCGGCCCGGTCGCCGCCTCCTCGCGGCCCTCCTGGCCGGTGTGCTGGCGATCGCCGCCGCCGGGTGCGAGGACCGGTCGGCGCCGGAGCGTCAGACCATCCGGATTGGGATGATCACCAACCTCGCCGGGTCGCTTCAGGCACCGGGCTCGGAGCTACGCGACGGCTTCCAGCTCTACCTGGACATGCGCGACGGGAGGTTGGGCGGTCACCCGGCCGAGCTGATCGTCGCCGACGAGGGTTACGAGCGCGACGTGACCGTCGAGTCGGCCACGACACTGCTGGAACAGGAGCGGGTCTCCGCGATCACCGGCATCATCAACGGCGGTAGCGTCGCCGCCATCCTCCCGCTCATCAACAAGCACAAGGTGCCGCTGGTCGGGGCGCTCGGGCGCCCGGCGTTGACCGACGTGACGTACGTCTGGCACACCAACCTGATCTCCGTCGAGCCCGGCGTCGCCATGGCACCGTTCGTCAAACAGGAGGTAGGACAGGGCACGGTCTACGCCATCGGGCCGGACTTCCAGAGCGGTCGGGACGAGCTGCGCGGATTCGTCGAGACGTTCACCGAGCTAGGCGGGCGGTTGGCCAACCCCGGTGGCCGGGCCGTCTTCAGCCCGTTCCCGGTAACCGAGGACTTCGGGCCGTACCTGAACGAGATCGCCGAGTCCGGAGCCGCCGCGGTCTACTGCTTCTTCGACGCCCAGAACGCCATCACCTTCGTCAAGCAGTACGCCGAGTCCGCCGTCGCCGACCTGCCGCTCTACGCCGCGGGCTTCGTGACCGAACCGGCGAGCCTGGTCGAGCAGGGAGACGCGGCCGAGGGCATCTACAACGGCCTGAACTACTCACCCGACCTCGACAACGCGGCCAACCGGGAGTTCGTCGCCGCCTGGAACGCGACCTACCCGGGACGGGTACCCACCTCGATCGTGATGGCGTCGTACGACGCGGCGGCCGTGCTGGACCGGGCGATCGCCGCAGCGGGCACGAACCCCAGCCCGGAGGCGATCAACACCGCGATCGCCGGGCTCGGGCAGCTCAACAGCCCACGGGGGCCGTGGCAGTTCGCGAAGGCCACCCACGCGCCGATCCAGAAGTGGTACCTACGCCAGGTCCGGCGGGACGGCCGGGCACTGACGAACGTCGTGGTGTCGGAACTGGCCACGCTCGGCGGCTGAACCGACGCCACCGCACGGCAGGAGCGGGTAGGCCGGCCCTACCGGCTGCGTTCCACGACGTACTCGGGCAGGCCGAGCAGGAAGCGGCCGTCCTCGGTCTCGGCCGCCGGACCCAGCGCCCGCTGTCCCTCCCGCCACGAGGCGGCGGCCAGATCCCGGGCGCTGCGGCGGGCCGACTCGACGCAGTCGTACGCGAGCAGTCTCCCGTGCAGCCAACGCACCTCCGCCGCCGTGCGTTGCGCCCTGGTCCGGCCCAGGAAGGCGACCAGCCGTTCGCGCTCCTCGCCGGTGCACCGCTGCATGAAGTCGATGAGGATCAGCGTCCGCTTGCCCTCCCAGAGGTCGCCCGCGATCTCCTTCCCGTACCGGGCGAAGTCCCCGACGAGGTTGAGCGCGTCGTCCTGGATCTGGAACGCGGCACCCAGATACCAGCCGTAGCGGTCGAGGACGTCGACCGCATCGTGCTGACCGGTGGCGACGAGGATGCCGGTGCGGCACGGGTAGATGCAGGTGTACCAGGAGGTCTTCTTCAGACACATCCGGTAGTAGTCGTCCGCTTCGAGGTCACACACGTTGTCCCGGATCCAGCCGACCTCGATCGCCTGCCCCTCCAACGAGTGGCGCAGCATGAGTTGGGTCTCGTCGAACAGCCGCCACGCTGTTCCCGAGCCCAGTGCCCTGCGGTTCGCGGCGAGCCGCTGCAACGCCAGCAGGTTCGTCATGTTTCCCACGTTGAGTGCGACACCGACCCCGTACTCACCGTGCAGGGTCTGCGCTCCGCGACGCTGCTCGCTCTCGTCCTGGATGTCGTCGTGGATGAGGAACGCGTTGTGGAACAGTTCCACGGTCACGGCGGCGTTGAGCCCCACCGACGGGGTGCCGCCGAAGGCCCGACAGGTCGCGAGGCAGAGCGCGGCACGCAACCCCTTGCCCCATCGGCGCGGGTACTCGGTCACCAGGTCGTACAGGTAGTGCGGTCCGCCCGACGGCACGTCAGCGAGCAGCGCGTCGATCGCGAGGGTGCGATAGCGCTCCAGCATCTGCGTGACATGGCCATGAGCCACGCCGGTGTCGGACACGTACGGGCTACCTGTCCGACGGGGTCTTCTTCTGCGGGGTGGCCGGCGTGAGCCGGTCGACCAGCCCGTTGGCCACGTCCGGCACCAGCCGTGCGAGGTTGAGCACGCCGTCGAGGGCGTCGTGCGCGTCCGACGTGTACCGGCGGATGACCTCACCACGCCGGTCGTCGGACATCTTCAACTGCGCGGCGACGGTGTCGATGAGTGCGTGCCCGTCGGTGCGAACCCGCGTCACCAACTCGTCGAACGCCTCCGGGTCCACCTTGCGGTCGGCGGTCAGCCTCTCCTCGAGCCGCCGTGCGCTGGCTATCCCGGCCGCGAGCTCCTCCTCCAGCACGCTGGCCGCGTGCGTCACGGTCTCGGAGGTCTCCTCGGCCACCTTCTCGAAACGCTCATCGCTGCGCTCACGCCCACTGCTCTCCATGGGGAGAAGTGTTGGTGACCCGGCGCACGACCGGATAGAGATGTGTCCAGATGGTGACTCAGAGTGTTCGTACCCGACACCGCTCGACCGGCGTCTACGCGCGGCTCCGCCGCAAGGCGCGCCGTAGCGGAACGGCGGTCAGCGGTTGAGGTAGGCGGCCAGGCCGCCGAGTTCCTCGCTGGCGATGAAGACCGCCCGTACGTTGAGGATGGCTTCCTCGACGTGGCGGGGGCAACCCCACGCCGAGTCGCCCCACGAGTCGGCGATCTTGATTTCGGCCGGTGCGGTACATCCCGGGGCACCACCGAGTTGGCACTGCTCGGGGTGCGGCGTGGCGGCCTGCGCCGCCGCTGCGGCACGCATCTGAGCATTCAGTTCCGCGGCGGTGGCGGCACGCTGCTCGGCTTCGGCGCGAAGTTCCCGCTCCGCGCGTACCGCCTTGGCGAGTTCGTCATGGGCCGCTTTGGCGCGTGCCTCGGCGGCGAGTTTCGCCTGCTCGATGTGGTGGCGCTCGATGGCCAGCGCCGCGGTGTCGGCGAAGACCCGGGCCAGCGCGAGGTCGGTGTCCTGGGGAACCCGCGGGGTGCGGTGATACATGGCGAAGGTGCCCAGCAGGCTGCCGTCGCGGGCCAGGATGGGCGTGGACCAGCAGGCGGCCAGTCCGACCCGCCCGGCCAGGTCACGGAAGTCGGCCCAGAAAGGATCGGTGCCGATGTCGGTGACGATGACCGGCTCCCGCCGGTGGGCGGCCGTACCGCAGGACCCGACGCCCTCACCGGTGGCGATACCGTCGATCGCCTCGTTGTAGAAGTCCGGCAGGCTGGGCGCGGCACCGTGGCGCAGGTGCCGGCCGTCGGGGTCGGCGAGCAGCACCGAGACGAGCATCTCCTGCGGGGCGAGGTTCTCGATGCAGCGCGCCATCCCGTCGAGCACCTCGGCCAGCGGTGCCTGGCGGGCGATCTGCTCCAGCATGGCGCGGTGTTCGGCCATCAACCGTTGGGCCTGCTTGACCTGGGTGGTCTCCACGCCGATCACGCGGATGCCGGTCACGGCACCGTCGGCGCCCCGGCGCGGCTCGTAGGTGAAGTCGAAGTACGCTTCCCGCGCGTCCGGCCCGGTGCCCAGCACCACCCGGGCGTCCCGGCCGGTGTGCGGTTCACCGGTGCGGTAGACCTGATCCAGTAGCGCGATGAAACCCTGGCCGGCCAGCTCGGGCATCAGCTCCACCAGCGGGACACCGGTCCGGGCCCGCTGCTCGCCGATGGCGGCGAAGAACGCCGGGTTCGCCGTCTCCAGCACGTGCTCCGGCCCGGACAACGCTGCGAAGACGGCGATGGACTGCCCGAACAGCGTCCGCAGATCCTCCGCTGCCTCACCCGTCCTCGCCGGATCCGAAGCAGTGGAAAGGTCCCCTGGTACCGCCGTCATCTTTGTCGTTCGCCTCTCGTCTGCCGCGCGGAAACGGTCCCTGGTGCACCAGTCGGATGACGGTGGCCGCAGGCCAGGGCAGTGCCTCAGTCCGCGGGTGCAGCGTACCGGTAGCTGACTCCGGCGGCAGCGATGCGCAGGCGGCTGTCGCGACCTCCCGGCAGCGACGGTTGGTGAACTCCACGCGCCGATCGGGCGCATTCGGTCTCAGCGGTTGACGGCGTTGGCCACCAGGGCTTCGGCCACCTCGCGCAGCTTGCGGTTGGTGTCCTGGGACAACTTCGCCAACAGCGTGAACGCCTCGTCGGCCGAGCATCGCCGCTCGCCCATGATGATTCCCTTGGCCTGCTCGATCACGGCCCGACTGCGCATCGCCTCCTGCATCTGCCGGGCCATCACGGAGGCACTGTCGTAAAGGTGTGCGTTGGCGAGCGCGACAGCGGCGTACGCGGCGAACTCCTCCGCCAGCTCGATCGCCGCCTGATCGAAGGCACCTGTCGAGGTGCCGTACAGGTTGAGCGCGCCGGTGACCGCCTCCTGGAGCGGCAGGCCGATCGACAGTGAGCTGCCGATCCCCGCCGTCCGCGCGTGTGCCGCCCACTCCGGCCACCGCTGTTCGTCGGACATGTCGGGAAGGGAGACGCTCACGGCGCTGACCGCGGCGTCCAGGCAGGGACCGTCGTCGTGCTGGTACTGCCACTCGTCCAGGTCCCGAGCCAGGTCGCTGGTGTGGGCAATAACCCTGTTCGCGCCGGCCTGGACCAGAGAGACGGACACGTGTGCACTGCCCGGGACGGCCCGATTGGCCACCTCGGCGACGCGTTTGACTACATCGGCGAACTCGACCTCGTCGAGCCGGATCCGGCCCAACTCGGCGAGGGCTTCGCCGGGGTCCGTCCGCGGGGCTTCCATGAGCGGGTCCTTGTCAGTTCGGGCCGGCGAGATTGCCGACGGGGCCAACGTACCCAGGGTTGGCGCAATCAAGAGCGACCTGGCGGGTGATGCCTACCCGATCGGCGTATCTTTGGCTCCGGGTCAAGACATGCGCCCTCCGCGCCCCGGCAGACACGGCCGGGAGCGTCCTCGAACCGCAAGGTGGGGAGGTGCCCATGTCGCATGAATTGTCGGATTTCGGCTGTCACCACGTCTCCACCTCATCCGGCTCGTCCGGCCGGGACGAGCCGATAATGCAGCTGAGCTGCGAGGTCAGTGGAGACGTCACCCGAGTGACGGTCGTTGGCGAGATTGACCTGAGCAACGCTCACCAGCTGGCGGCGCTTCTGGAGAACATCGTCGTGGCAAGGACCCCACTGGTGGCGGTGGACCTCTCTGCGGTGACCTTCTTCGGCGTCTGCGGCATCAACGTACTGCTACAGGCACGGCGGCAGCTGCCCGAGCGGGGCGGGCGGTTGATCCTCCGCCACCTCTCGCCAGCGGTGCGCCGGGTCCTCGATGTGATGGATGCGCTCACCGGGTTCGAGATCGTCGAACGTACCTCGGTCACCGCCGTCGACCGAGGCCTGGTACGTCGCGTCAGCCCGACCCGTACCGGGCCGTAGAGTTGTCCCCTGACTGACGCCCCGGCCGGGCGTCACGAACGCGCGTCAAGAAGCGGCGCCGGCCCGATCCGACGGATCGGGACATCGGTCCGTGACTGCGGACCGTCCCGCCACCCGCCGTCCCGCCCCCTGGGTCGACGGCGCTTCGCACAAGGACGTCAGCCCATGCCGCAGGACCACCCCGACCTCGCCACAGCCTTAATCAGACTGGGGCGGATCAAGTACGAGGAAGTCGACCTCGACGTGGTGTTGTCGATCATCGCCCAGGTCGCCAAGGACACGATCCCCGGCACCGCCGAGGTCTCGGTCACCCTGGTGCAGGGGGCCGAGGCGTACACCGCTGCCCATACCGGTGACCTGGCGTTGACGCTCGACCAGTGGCAGTACGAGCACGGTCGCGGCCCATGCCTGGACGCGGCGACCACCGGGGCCGCCATGCTGGTGCCGGACATGACGGCGGAGAGCCGCTGGCCGGAATGGGCGGGCCGGGCACACGATTCCGGTGCCGCCAGCTCACTCTCGATCGGCCTGCCCATCCAGGAGGCGATGGTGGGTGCGCTCAACATGTACGGCGCGGCACCGGGGGTCTTCAACAACCAGGTCGAACTGGCGCAGACGCTGGCCGGGTACGCCGCCATCGCACTGGCCAATGTCCACCTTTATGAAAGCACCGCGACCCTGGCCCAGCAGATGCAGGAGGCGATGCAGAGCCGGGCGGTGATCGAGCAGGCCAAGGGCATCATCATGGGGCAGCGCCGGTGTTCGGCCGAGGAGGCCTTCGCCATTCTGGCCCGGGTGTCCCAGGATTCCAACCGCAAGCTGCGGGAGGTCGCCGAGTCACTGGTCGAGCGGGCAGTCAAGGGGCGCGACTGACTGCCCCATCCGGCCCGACACTACCCATCATCGGTGTGCCGCCCGGGGTCACCAGATCAACAGCTGTCGCTCGTGGGTGGGGAGGTCGTGGGTCGCCGCCGACGAGCTCGAAACTTCCCAGGGCGCCGGCCGCGGCGAGGACGTAGGTGACGCACGGCGCTGGGTCGCGCAGGAGAAGCGTGGCTCCACAGGTCGCGGCGATGCGCTTGGCCTCAAGTAGTGCGTGCACGCTGTACGCGCTGAAAAACCGCACCGCGGCGAGGTCCACCGCGATCACCGGTGCCGGTGGGTGACAGACGGATTCCACCAATTCGGTGAGCAGGTGGGTGTTGCTCATGTCAAGCTCACCCGCAACGCTGACCAGTTTCGTCGAACCCTGACAGGTCAGGGTCAACGACATGATCGGCTGACCGAACCCATCGCTTCCCGGATCGGATCGACGGCCTATGGGGGTACGGGATGGCCTGTTACCTGACATGGCGCGCCTCCGCGATCCGCCGGCAGCCCACCCGTGCGGTACGACGCGGCACGGAGAAGGCACTGGAGGGCACCTGTCTTGACCCGTGGCATCCTTCTACCCTCGGCGGCCGGCCCCACACCTCATGGACATGCGGGCGTGAGCACGTTGGCAGACTGACGGCCGCGAACCGGGTCTGTGGACTGGCGTCACCACCCAGGGCTCCGGCCATCGATCCTGGCAGGAGGAGTGGCGATGGACCGAACCTCCGGTCCATACCGCAGTGCTTCGGTACCCACGGGAGTCGGCCCGATTCGACCCTGACCTTCCCGCGCTTGAGGACGGGACATGTTGCTGCGTCTGACCCCGCGAGCATCGTTGCCGGTTCGTGCACGTCCTGGAGCCCACTGTCGTCTACCACTCCATCGCGACCGAGGCCAGCATGGTCGGCGCGACCGTCGGCGATGGGCATGCTCTCACCCACTTCGGGACGCTCACCGGACAGATGTTGTGTCGCTGGCCCGCCCGCACGCCCAAGGCGCAGCACGGCTCTACATCGTTGCCTGGGGGAGCGCTCACCATGATCATCGAAGCTGTGCGCGCGGTGTGTGCTCTCCAGCGGGCACCAACCGAGGCGGCCGACCGCCGGTCGCAACCGGGGGTTCGTGTGCTCCGGCTGTGCTCCTGGGCTGCGACAACGGCGCTCCGGGAACGTGGGTGAACGGGGGCCACTCCCTGCCACCCCAGGTGAAGCCCCAGGTCGCTAGACTAGGCCCTCGCGCCCTCGTAGCTCAGGGGATAGAGCATCGGTTTCCTAAACCGTGTGTCGCAGGTTCGAATCCTGCCGGGGGCACCTGTGCTCATCTGTTCGACGCAGGCAGGGCCCTCAGGGACCCGAGCATGACAGTCATCGAGAAGGTTGCCTGGATCCATCCTGAGGACGGCGCGATCCTCAGTTCACGGTCGCGCGGTAGGGATGTCTACTACATCCCGGGCGGGAAGCGAGAGCCCGGCGAAGGCGACGTCGAGACGCTCGTCCGCGAAGTTCCGGAAGAACTCAGCGTGACGATCACGCCCGACTCCGTCGAGTACGTGGGTCATCTGCACGAGTCGGCACGGATGCGTCGAAGGCGGCGTCTACGCCGACGAAAGGGCGGAGTGACGGCGATCACACCGCGTCGGGACCCGTTGCGGGTGGGCCCGTCGTCTTACCGGGTGTGAGAACAGGCATGGACGCGGCCGACGAGGGTGAACTCGTACGCCGAGTGGCCCGTGGGGATCGGCGGGCGTTCGACGAGCTGTACCGGCGTACGGCGCCCTGGCTGGAGGTGCGCCTGCGCCGCCGGTGTGCCGATCCCGACGTGGTCGCGGAAGTGTTGCAGGAGACGTACCTGACGGTCTGGCGGGCCTCGGGAAGTTTCGCCGGTGCCTCGACGGTGAGCGGGGGCGGGGCGCAGGGAAGCGCGGTCGGTTGGCTGTGGACCATTGCCGCTCACCGTCTGGTGGACGCGTTCCGGCGGCGGGCGCGCCGGGCGCGGGTGCCGCAGGTGCAGCTCATGCCCAGCACGGCCCCGGCCGCCGAGGACGAGGTGATGGCCGCCCGGGTGGGACAGGAGTTGGAGCAGGCCCTGCTCGTCCTGCCGCCCGAGGTCCGTGCCGCCCTGCGGGCCACGGTCCTCGACGGGCTCTCCATGCGGGAAGCGTCGGTCCTGCTGGGCGTGCCGGAGAACACCGTCAAGTCCCGTGTCCGCCGTGCCCGGATCGCCCTGCGGGAGGCCCTGTCATGACGACCATCCATCCCACGACCACCCAGATCGAACGGTACGCCGCAGGGGATCCCGGCCTCGACGAGCCAAGCGTCTGGGCGATCGAGGTGCATCTGGAGGGCTGTGCCGACTGTCGTGCCCGGTTGGCCGGTAGCACCACCGTCGACACCCGGGCCCTGATCGAACGGGTCGCGGTGAACCTGGACCGGGAGATCGCTGCCGCGCCGGTGCCCTCCGGTCGTACCAGGTCCTTCTCCGTGCTGCGTCACCGCTGGTTCGCCGGGACGCTGATGCCGTGGCTGGCCATGACCGCCGCCGTGCTCGCCTGCGCGGTCCTGCTCGGTGAACTGCGGACCGGGCTGCCCTCCCTGGTGCTGCTGGTCGCACCACTGGCGCCACTTCCCGGCGTGGCGGTCGCCTGGCACCGCCGGGCCGATCCGGCCTGGGAACTGATCGCCGCCACTCCCGCCGCCGGTCTGACCACGCTGCTGCGGCGTACCGCGGCGGTGCTGGCCTTCGTCATCCCCGCCCTTGCCCTGGCGGGTGCCCGTACCGGGGTGTCGTTGGCCCTGATGCTGCTGCCGTGCCTGGCCTTCACCGCCGCCACGCTGCTGCTGGGGACGTTGGTCGGCGTACGCCGGGCCGCGATCGGACTGATCGCGATCTGGACGCTGGTCGTGATCGCTCCCAGTCTCGCCGCAGCCCGGATGCCGGTGGTCCTGGCTGCGGACAGCGCCGGCATCTGGGCGCTGGCCACGGTGCTGCTGACCGTCATGGCCCTCGTCCGGGTCGACGGCTTCCGGCGACTCTCCCACCACGACTAGGCAGTTGCCGCGGTCGAACTCGCGCTACGGCGTCTGCGCCGCGCTGACGATTACCGAAGGAGACGATGATGATGCGTGCCGTGAGTGCGGCCGAGACGGCCGTCACCACTCACCCCTGGGCGGTCCACGCGCAGGGTCTGCGGGTCCGGGCGGGGCGGCACCTGGCCGTGGACGGTCTTGATCTGGCCCTGACCGGCGGGGTGCACGGGCTGCTCGGCCCGAATGGGGCCGGGAAGACCACCCTGATGCGGTCCCTGGCGACCGTCCTGGCGCCCGCCGGCGGGCGGCTGACGCTGCTCGGGCGCTCGGTCGACGGCCGATCCGATCTGCGCTCGGTCCGCCGCGCCCTGGGTTACCTGCCGCAGCATTTCGGCTTCTACCCGCGGTTCACGGTCCGCGAGTTCGTCGGCTACATGGCCTGGCTCAAGGAGATGCCCAAGGCGGGTATCGCGGCGGCCGTGCAACGGTCCATCGATCGGGTCGGGCTGACCGCAAAGGCCGACGCCCGACTGAAGACCCTCTCCGGTGGCATGCTGCGCCGGGCCGGCATCGCACAGGCCATCGTCAACGATCCGCAGCTCCTGCTGCTCGACGAGCCGACCGTCGGCCTCGACCCGGAGCAGCGACTCGACTTCCGTGAGTTGCTGCGCGATCTCGGCACCGACAGTTGCGTGCTGGTCTCCACCCATCTGGTGGAGGATGTGGTGGCGGCCTGCACCGACGTGGTCGTGCTCAACGAGGGCCGACTGGTGTGGCAGGGGACTCCCGAGGGCCTGACCACGCAGGGCGACCAGGGCGACGCCGGTGACAGCCCGGCCGAACGCGGCTACTCCGCCGTGCTCCGTCGGCACCGCGCGGAGGCTGCCCGATGAACATCCTGGGGATCGAACTGCGCCGCTCCGCCGCGCTCGGTGCCGGCCTGCTCACGGTGGTGATCGGGGTCGGCGCGCTCTATGCGGCAACCGGCCGCTGGTCGAGTGGCTGGATGGCGTTGGCCATGACCAGCCGGGAGTACCTACTCCTGCTGTGGCCGTTGGCCCTCGCCGCAGGCGCCTGGCAGGGCCGCCGGGAGCACCGGGCGAAGGTGGGCGAACTGTTCACCACCACCGCTCGGCCGCGTGCCCAGCGGATGCTGCCCACCCTCGCCGCGATGGCCCTCACCCTCACGGTCGCCTACCTGCTGATGACCGTGGCGGGCATCGGCTGGATCGTCAGCACCGCCCAGCACCGGCCCCTGCTGAACTTCGCCGTCGTCACCGGGGTCGGTGCGTTGTCCCTGATCGGTGCGGCGTGGCTCGGGTTGGGCATCGGACGTCTGCTTCCCGCCCTGGTGACCGCTCCGGCGCTGGCGGTGGCCGGCGTCCTGCTGGTCTTCCTCAGCGTCATCCGTACCCCGGACTGGCTGGCGGCGGCGATTTCTCCGGTCCACGGCACGGTTCCGTTCCACGACTACCAGACGATCGACAACCGGGTCAGCGGTGCGCTCGCGATCTCGATGGCCGCGCTCGCCGCCGCCGGTCTGCTGCTGTTCGTGGCCGGTGGCTGGCGTGCCCGTACGGCGGCGTTGGTGCCGGTGCTGCTCGGGTTCACCGTGGCGGTTGCGGTCGTCCCCCGGGACGAGAACGTGCTCAACTGGCCGGTCGATCCGGTCGCGCGGGAACTGGTGTGTACCGACGACACACCGACGGTGTGCGTCAGCCGGGTGCACGCCAACGTGCTTGAGGCGTTGACCCCGTTGGCCCGGGAGGGCCTGACGGCGTTGGCGAAACTGCCTGACGCGCCGACCGCCGTGCACGAGGACACCCGCGTGGTCCTGTCCGGCGAACTCGAAGCGCCTGAGGACGGCGCTGTCAGGATTCCGGTGCGGATCGACAGACGTGGCGGGCTCGCCCACCCGGCCGCCGTTGTTCCCGAGGTGGTCAGAGGGCTGGGTGTCCCGTACGACGGGGAGTGCCGGAACCGCGACGATGTGGTCGAGCGGGCGGCGGCCTACTGGCTCCTGGGCCGCGAGCCGCAGTCTGACGTCGGCGTCATCCCCGGAATGATCGAGGAGGATCCCGAGATCAACGCCGAGGCGGTCGCGCTGTGGCAGGGACTGCGTGAACTCTCCGACGACGAGGCTCTGGCGCGGGTCACGGCGGTCCGTAACGCCCTCCGGGCCTGCGAGGACGTAACCGGCATCCTGTCCGGGAGTGCCCGGTGACCTGGACGATGCTGTACCTGCGCTCGCGGCGCGTACCGCTGGCCCTGGCCGCGGCCGTCGGTGGCGCGGCAGTGGTGTGGGCGCTCTGCCTGGGCCTGACCAAGGAACGGGACGTCACCGCGATGGTGGTCGTCATGACCGTCCTGCTGATGGTCGCGGTGTTGTCGCCAACCCTCGCCGGTCCCGACGAGAACCTGGAGCGGACCGCGTCCCTGCGTTGGCCCTGGTGGCGCGCGGTGCACCTGATCGCCGGCCTGCTGGTCGTCCTCGCGGTCCTGTTCGCCACCCTGCACACCGGTGCCCGGTTCGGGCCGGCCGCTCTGGTGGCCCGCGACGCCGCCGGTCTGCTGGGGCTGACCGCCCTGTGCGCGACGGTGGTCGGTGCCGCCAGATCGTGGTTCCTACCGGTGGGCTGGACCACCGTCGCGGTCATGTACCCCCAGCAAGGTGCCTGGGGCGCGACCGCGACCTGGCAGGGCCAGCCACCGGACAGCGGCGCCGCAATGGTGACGGCCGTGGTACTCGCCCTCGGCGGGCTGATCACCTACTCGATCGCCGGGCCGGCTCGCCGAGAGTCCTCCGAACAGGCCACCTGACGAGGGATCACGTCATGATCCTTCCGTTGCTATGCTGCGGCCTCCATGTGCGTGAGGGCGCCGCAGCGGGGGACTTCGATCAGGGCGCTGCCGTTCCACCTCACCGCCTTTCTTGTGGTTCCTGAGGAGGAACGGTGGCCCCATCCGGGCGACGGTCCGTCACGCGGACGACACGCAACTCTGCTGCCCTGGCCATGGCCGTGTGTCTCGTCGGCACGCTCGCGGCCGTACCCGCGCCGGCGGCCGCGACGCCGCCGCCTGCGGGGGAGCTGGTACTGCCCGCCGCCCAGCGGTTCATTCCCCGGGCCACCCAGATCCTCAACGCCGGCAGCACCGGCTTCCTCTGGGCGCAGGAGGGAGACGACCGCCTGCTGTGGACGGAGTACGCCACCGGCGTGGCCACCGCCCTCGATCAGCGGCTGCCCGCCCCGGTGCGGTACGACTTCGGCGGTTGGTGGCCGTCGGCCGCCTCTTTCCACCCCGGCTGGTACGGAGCGGGCTCCGACACGGTCGCCGTCTACTCGACCGAGCCGTCGCCACGGGTGACCCTGTTCCGGGGCGCCTCCGGAGGCAGCACCGTGCCGTTGCCCGAGGGCCGCTCCTATCAGGGCACCTTCGGCGACACGGTGCTGACCCGCACCGATGAGCTGACGTACCACCTGCTGCGCGGCGGTGCCGACACTCCGGTGACCGGGCTCCCCGCCGACCTCACCGAGGTGGCGGTCGAGGACGGTGACGCCACCTCCGTCCTGTTGCGGTACAAGACGGCGGACCAGGTGGACCAGTGGCGGCACTGGGGCCTGGTGGACGTCGCCAGCGGCGCCTTCACCGAGCTGCCCGACCGGCCTGACCCGGAGAACGGCTGGGAGGTCAGTGGCTTCCGGCTCACTGCCGACTCGGTGCTGCGACTGCGCAGCGGCCGGTCCAAGCTGGATGTTCTCGACCGCAGCGACCTGTCGGTGGAGCCGCGCACCGTCGACACGGGCTTCTTCTCCTATGAGGCGACCCACGGCATGGTCGGCTCCACGCTGCTCTCCGTGGAGCCGGTCTGGCCGGGCAACAACATCTACCGGGGGCAGCCGCTCTGGGCCCAGCGGACCGATGTGAGCGGCGCGCGGCGGTCCAAGGTCATGGATCCGGCCGCACGCCAGATCGTCCAGGCGCCGGACGGCTCCGCGCTGGTAGCGGGCGCACACCAGTACGTCGAACAGGGCGACCTGGACTGGGGGATCTACCGGATCGCCCTGGCTGCCGACGGCTCCGCGCAGCGTCACCGGGTGACACCGGTGCAGCCGATGCCGGCGCAGATCCACGGGCTCGCCCTCGGCAGCGGCATCCTCAGCACCGCCGACAGCAGCACCGCGTACTCGCCCAGCGACGTATTCGGCGCGTACCGCAGTACCTGGTTGACGATTCCCGCCGCCGGCGGCACCCCGGCGGTCGAGGGGTCCACCTTGGACGGGCTGGTCAGCGGTGACGACGGCTCGTGTCTGACGGAGAAGGAGTCGCGCTGCATCCGGATGTTCGCCGACGGCACGGGTTACCACGGCCGCGAGGAGCCCACCGACCGCGACCTGACGGTGCTGTACGCCAACGGTGACGGCGCCTGGGGCCCGACCATCGACACGAAGCACTATGCCCCGACCCTCACCGACCTCTCCGGTCGGTACGCCGTGATCGACGGCGGGACGCGGAGCACGCAGTACATCGGTGAGTTCCGGTACGGAGCCGATGGTGTCGTCCTCCAGCAGCGGGAGTGGGTCGGCGCGGCCGTCTGGGGCTCCACGCTGTGGAGCGGCTCCGCGTCCTCCGGAGTGGTGACCGCCACCCAACTGCCGGGCAGGACCGTGGTGGAAACGTTCACCACCAGCAACGGGTGCGTCGCCACCCGCCTGCAGGCGGTCGGCCGCTGGGTGCACTGGGCCTGCGTGGACTACCTCGGCTACGAGTTCGGCTCGGGGGTGTACGACCGGGTGACCAAGCGCCACCTCGCCGCACCGGCGCGCAACGTGCTCCTCGGCGACGGATACCTCGTCGAAGAGGTCAGCGGCCCGGACGGCGGCCTGCGGCTGATCGACCTGCACGGTGAACGGCCCACCCGGATGCTGGTCGGCGCGGACGACCTGGGTCCGGATGGGCCGCGTACCTCGTGGACGGTGGACCGGTTCGGCGGTGCGGTCGCCTACGCCGACACCCAACAGCGGGTCCACATCGTGCCGACCGGAATCCCGGCTTCCGCGCTGAGCGTCATCGATGCCACCGTGTCGGGCTCGGCCGCCGCCTGGTCCGGCACCTGGTGGCTGTCGAAGCCCGCCGCGTCCTGGCAGCTCAGCTTCCGTGACGCGGCCGGCAGGACGCTCCGTACGCTCTCCGGTTCGTCTGCCCGCGGTGTGTTGAGCGCCTCGTGGGACGGCAAGGACGCGGCTGGCGGTGCCGTCGCGGACGGCGCCTTCACCTGGACGCTCACCGTCCAGCCCGCGGACGGTGTGGGCGGTGCCCTGAGCGTCGCCGGCCCGCCGCTCGCCGCGCCTGCGCCACCCGCGCAGCTCAAGGCGACGAAGGCGCCGTCGATCTCGGGCACCCTCGCGGTCGGTTCGACGGTGAAGGCGGTACCCGGTACCTGGAGTCCGGCGGCCACCTCGTACGCGTACCAGTGGTCGGCGAACGGTACCGCGATCAAGGGGGCGACCGGCGCCTCTCTGAAGATCGCGGCGTCGATGGTGGGCAAGCGGCTCACCGTCCGGGTGACCGCGAAGCGTAGCGGGCACCCGAACGGCGTGGCGACCTCGGCCGCCTCGGCCAAGGTCGCCAAGGGCAAGGCGCCGAAGGCGACGAAGAAGCCGTCGATCAGCGGTACGGCCAAGGTAGGCCGTACGGTGAAGGCCCTGGTCGGCGCGTGGTCGCCGAAGGCCGACTCGTACCGGTACGAATGGCGGCTGAACGGCAAGCTGATCAAGGGCGCGACGGGCAAGACGCTGAAGCTGAAGTCGTCGATGCGCAACAAGAAGCTGACCGTCACCGTGATTGCCCGGAAGGCGGGCCATGTGGACGGCAGGGCGACCAGCAAGGCGGTGACCGTCCGTCGGTGACGTCAATGGCGGCCGCGCCTGACGGCTGGAGGGTTGTCAGGGGAGTTGGGTGGCGGCGGTCACCACCTGGTCGACGAGGCCGTAGTCCCGGGCCTCCTCGGCGGTGAACCAGCGGTCCCGGTCCCAGTCCCGCTGGATCTCGGCCAGGGTCCGCCCGCTGTGCTGGGCGATCAACTCCTGCATCGTCCGCTTCACGTGCAGCATGTTCTCGGCCTGGATGGTGATGTCGGAGGCGGTGCCGCCCATGCCACCGGAGGGCTGGTGCATCAGGATCCGGGCGTGCGGCAGGGCGTACCGCTTACCAGCCGTGCCGGCGCAGAGGAGGAACTGGCCCATCGAGCCGGCGAGCCCCAGGGCAAGCGTCGCCACGTCGTTCCGGACGAAGCGCATCGTGTCGTAGACCGCCATGCCCGCGCTCACCGAACCGCCGGGTGAGTTGATGTAGAGGGTGATGTCCCGCTCCGGGTCCTCGGCGGCGAGCAGCAGGATCTGGGCGCAGATCCGATTGGCGATCTCGTCGGTCACCTCGCTGCCGAGAAAGACGATCCGCTCCCGCAGCAGCCGTTCGAACACCTGGTCACCGAAGGTCCGCTGTCCGTCATCGAGCATCGTGATCATGGCGTCCACCTCCACCCGCCGGTGGACGACGCAAGCGTCCGGGGACCGGCACCTCCAGCCTGCGCCGCGCCGGTGCCGCCCATCCAGCGGTTCTGCCCCGGGCAGATCCGCCGACGGCATAACGGCGGGCAGTCAGCCCCGTCCGGGCCGGTCCGTGCGGCCGGACCAGTCTGCTCGTCAGCCTGACTTCAGGGTGAGATCCTGCCCTCAGGAAATGCCGACGGCCGCGCGGCTGGTCGGAACTCGGCGGGCATGGGATCGTCTGAGCGCCCTGGCCCGGCGCGGCGGGGCGGCCGACCGGCGGCCCGGTGACCTGTCACGGAGCAGTGGCCTTCGGGTGACGAGATGGACCGGACCGGTCTGATCGGCGAAGGCGATCACTCTGATCCCGCCGACCGGGGCGTCGTCCAACCCGGCGGTCGGCCCGGTGTCGCCGAGCCGCACCATCGAGCGGCCCCACCCGCCGCCGAACCCGCCGTCGGCCAGGTGGCTGCCGCCCATCGCACCGGTCAGGTCCGACCCGAAACCGACGCTGTTGAGGCGGGCGACGGGCTGGACGGACCCGTCCGTGCCGCGTCCGGCGCTCGTGGCCGTCGGGTTGCCGGGCCGGGTGGTCGGCACCCAGCTGCCCGGACCGCTGGCGGGCAGTCGGCGTTCCACCCGCCGCAGCTCGTCGCGGACCTCTTCGAGCAGGTCGGAGAGGTGGAGATCGAGCGCCCGGCAGATCGCCGCGAGGACCTCGGAGGAGGCCTCCTTGCGGCCACGCTCGACCTCGGACAGGTACGGCACGGAGACCCCGGCGGCCCGGGCGACCTCCCGCAGCGTGCGGCCCTGACGCTGGCGCTCGCGGCGCAGCACCGCGCCGATCACCCGTCTCAGCAACGACATGCGGGCCTCACTCTCGCCGTTCCTGCGCTGACCGTCCCATCATGCCCGTCCGCCGGCCGGCCCGCCGTACCCTGCCCGTTGCGCGCCACCCGGCCGTGCGGTTCCCGGGTCAGCGGCTATGTTGTGGACGTGCAGGCGATCGAGGCGGGGCAGGCCCCCTGGTGATCCACTTTCCCGCGCAGCGGCGAGGCCCGCTCAGCGCCCTGAGCCTACGGCTGGCCGCCGCCGTCGGGCTGGTGCTCGCCGTGGTGGCCGTGGTCTACCTCGAACGGGACCAGTACGCGGACAACAACGAAGACGGCCTGACGCTGCTCGACTGCTTCTACTACGCGGTGGTGTCCCTCTCGACCACCGGCTACGGCGACATCGTGCCGGTGACGCAGGAAGCCCGGCTGGTCAACGTCCTGTTCATCACCCCGGCCCGGGTGCTGTTCCTGATCATCCTGGTCGGTACCACCCTTGAGGTCCTGACCGAGCAGTACCGGACCGGCCGTCGCCTGCACCGGTGGGAGAGAAAAGTGAAGGACCACGTCATCATCTGCGGCTATGGCACCAAGGGGCGTAGCGCGATCTCCGCGCTGATGGAGAACGGCCTGGACAAGTCGCGGATCGTGGTGGTGGAGCGCGACGGCCCGGCGTTGCGCCAGGCCACGTCGAACGGGCTGGTCGCCATCGAGGGTTCGGCGACCCGCTCGTCCGTGCTCAACCAGGCCCATGTGCGTACCGCCAAGGCGGTGATCATCGCGACCGACAGCGACGACGCGTCGGTGCTGGTGGCGTTGACCGTACGGCAGCTCACCGCCGGTCAGGTCCGGATCATCGCCGCCGCCCGGGAGGCGGAGAACGCGCCGCTGCTCAAGCAGAGCGGCGCGCACCACGTGATCGTCTCGTCGGCGACCGCCGGCCGACTGCTGGGGCTGTCGACCTCCGCGCCGCCGTTGATCGACGTGGTGGAGGATCTGCTCACCCCGGGCCAGGGCATGGCGCTGGCCATGCGCTCGGCCGAGCGCCACGAGGTCGGCAAGTCGCCACGCGAGCTGGACTCGCTGGTCATCGCGCTGGTCCGGCGGGGCAAGGTGGTCACGCTGGCGGACCGGGCCGGCGCGGTCGTCGAGACCGGGGACATGCTGGTGCACGTCCGCGACGACCGGCCCACCGCGAACAACCTGCCCTGACGCTGGGCTCGGGTCAGCCGACGATGGTCCAGGTGTCGCCGCTGCCCAGCAGGCCGGCAAGCTGCTGCTCCGGCGTCTCGCTGACGGTGGCTCGGGCGTCGGCCAACTGACCCTGCACCACGCTGTCGTACGACGGCCGGCGCACCGAACGGAACACCCCGATCGGAGTGTTCCGCAGGTCGAAGCCGGGCAGCCGGGACAGCGCGAACGCGTATGCCGGGTCATCGACCGTGGCGTCGTGCACGACGATGTCCTCCGCTGCCGTCGCCGCGGTCTCGCGGACCTCCAGGCCGAAGCCACCGGGCGGGTGCACGACGCAGAACTGCCCGTCCTTGCCGAAGGTGATCGGCTGGCCGTGCTCCAGACGGATCAGGTAGTCGTCGCGGGTGCCCGGCTCCTTGAGCTGCTCGAACGCCCCGTCGTTGAAGATGTTGCAGTTCTGGTAGATCTCCACGAAGGCCGAACCCTCGTGCTCGGCGGCGGCCCGTAGCACCGATTGCAGGTGCTTGCGGTCGGAGTCGATGGTCCGGCCGACGAAGGTGGCCTCCGCGCCGAGCGCCAGCGAGAGGGGGTTGAACGGCGCGTCGGCCGATCCGACCGGCGTCGACTTCGTGATCTTGCCGACCTCGGAGGTGGGGGAGTACTGGCCCTTGGTCAGACCGTAGATCCGGTTGTTGAACAGCAGGATCTTGAGGTTGACGTTGCGGCGCAGCGCGTGGATCAGGTGGTTTCCGCCGATGGAGAGGGCGTCACCGTCACCGGTCACCACCCAGACCGACAGGTCCGGCCGGGAGACCGACAGGCCGGTGGCGATCGCGGGCGCCCGCCCGTGGATCGAGTGCATCCCGTAGGTGTTCATGTAGTACGGGAAGCGCGACGAGCAGCCGATCCCGGAGACGAAGACGATGTTCTCCCGGGGGATGTTCAGCTCCGGCATGAACTGCTGGACGGCGGCGAGGATCGCGTAGTCGCCGCAGCCGGGGCACCAGCGCACCTCCTGGTCGGACTTGAAGTCCTTGGCGGTGAGCTTGAGGGCGACGGGCTCAGACATTCTTCAGGACCTCTTCCAGCATCGTCTCCAGCTCGGCGGCGGTGAACGGCAGACCGCGGACCTGGTTGTAGCCGATCGCGTCGACCAGGTAGCGACCCCGGATCACGTGGGCGAGCTGGCCGAGGTTCATCTCGGGGATGACCACCCGGTCGTAGGAGCGCAGCACCGCGCCCAGGTTGGCCGGCATGGGGGCCAGGTGCCGCAGGTGCGCCTGCGCGACCGGCAGACCGCGCTGCCGCAGGGCTCGGCAGGCGGCCCCGATCGGGCCGTACGTCGAGCCCCAGCCGAGCACCAGCACCCGGGCGTCGCCGTCCGGGTCCTCCACCTCCACGTCCGGCACCGGGATCGTCTCGATGCGGGCCGCCCGGGTCCGCACCATGTAGTCGTGGTTCGCCGGGTCGTACGAGATGTCGCCGGTCTTGTCGGCCTTCTCCAGCCCGCCGATGCGGTGTTCCAGACCCGGGGTGCCGGGCACCGCCCACGGCCGGGCCAGGGTCTGCGGATCGCGGAGGTACGGCAGGAAGGTGGTGCCGTCCTCGCCGTTGGGTGCCGTGGCGAACTCGACCCGCAGGTCCGGCAGGGACTCCACCTCGGGCAGCAGCCACGGCTCGGAGCCGTTGGCGACGTAGTTGTCCGACAGCAGGATCACCGGGGTGCGGTAGGTGAGTGCGATCCGTGCCGCCTCCAGGGCCGCGTGGAAGCAGTCGGACGGGGACTTGGGCGCGATCACCGCCACCGGCGCCTCGCCGTGCCGGCCGAACAGCGCCATGTTCAGGTCGGCCTGCTCGGTCTTGGTCGGCATGCCGGTCGACGGCCCGGCCCGCTGCACGTCCACGATCACCAGCGGTAGTTCCAGCGCCACCGCCAGGGAGATGGTCTCGCTCTTGAGCGCGACGCCCGGACCGCTGGTGGTGGTCACGCCCAGCGCGCCACCGTACGAGGCGCCCAGCGCCGCGCCGATCGCCGCGATCTCGTCCTCGGCCTGCATGGTGGTGACACCGAACCGCTTGTGCTTGCTCAGCTCGTGCAGGATGTCCGAGGCCGGCGTGATCGGGTACGCGCCGAGGAAGACCGGGAGACCGGAGCGGACACCAGCGGCGACGAGGCCGAGCGACAGCGCGGCGTTGCCGGTGATGTTGCGGTACGTCCCGGGCGGCATCTTGGCCGGCTTGACCTCGTACCGGACGGCGAAGTCCTCGGTGGTCTCGCCGAAGTTCCAACCCGCCTTGAAGGCGGCGACGTTCGCCGCGACCAGCTCGGGCCGCTTGGCGAACTTGCGCTCCAGGAACCGCAGGGTCGACTCGTACGGCCGGGAGTACATCCAGCTGAGCAGACCCAGCGCGAACATGTTCTTGGCCCGTTCGGCGTCCTTCTTGGACACGTCGAGTTCGGCCAGCGCGCCGATCGTCATCGAGGTGAGCGCCACCGGGTGCACCGCGTACCCGGCGAGCGTGTCGTCGTCGAGCGGGCTGCTCGCGTAGCCGACCTTGGCCAGGTTGCGCTTGGTGAACTCGTCGGTGTTGACGATGATGTCCGCGCCCCGCGGCAGGTCGGCGAGATTCGCCTTGAGCGCCGCCGGGTTCATCGCGACCAGCACGTTCGGCGCGTCGCCGGGGGTCAGGATGTCGTAGTCGGCGAAGTGCACCTGGAAGCTCGACACGCCCGGCAGGGTGCCGGCGGGAGCCCGGATCTCGGCGGGGAAGTTGGGCAACGTGGAGATGTCGTTGCCCAGTTGCGCGGTCTCGGAGGTGAATCGGTCTCCGGTCAGCTGCATGCCGTCGCCCGAGTCGCCGGCGAACCGGATGACCACCCGTTCCAGTTGGCGGATCTGCTTGCTCACGGCCGCACCTCGCTACGTCGCGCGCCGTGGCGCGGCCGGCTGAACTGGATGGTGACCTCGCCTTGCTCGGCCACGAGACCTCCTTGACGCGCCGCTGCACCGGCCGTCCGTGAACGTCCGGCCCGCCTGTCCTTCCCTCACCGAGAGCCTACGTCGAATCGAGGGCCCACCCCGCCCGGAGGTCCGCCGACTGGGATCGGAATGTGAGGGTTTATGTGGTCACTTGCGGTGTTTCGCCGGCACCGCCGTAATCCATATCACCGCACGTCCCAGCCCGGCCGGTCGTGGGTCCGAGCCGGCCGCCGAGCCCGGAACCAGATTCCGGCCTCCGGTCCCGCACCGTCCGCCGGATCCGCCGGCCCGGTCCGGTCGGCCGCACCGGCCACCTCCGCGATCGCGCTCCTGGCCGGCGCGGCCCGGCGACGCAGCCTCGCGACGGCCAGCCCGACGACGAGGAGCACCAGCAGCACCGAAACCGCGATCAGCAGCACCGCCGTGCGCTGCCTCGACGTGAGCGCCGTGCCGTCGTCGGGCGCGGCCCCGGCGGGGCGCAGGTCCGAGGTACCCACCGGGGCGGGTGGCGGCACCACCACGGACTCCTCCGACGCCGTCGCGGTGATCCGGAAGCTGAGCTGCATCCGCCGCCCGGCACCCTGGCGTGGGTCGAGGCGGCCGATCACCGCGCCGGACAGCGGCGCGGCGCGCTGCGCCTGCGGCGTCGCCGTCATCGGCAACCGCAGCTCGCCGGTACGCCCCGACCGGACCGGACCGAGATCACAGCTGGTACGTGTCGCGGCCACCGCGACGCAGCCGGCCGGCGGCACCGGCACGGTGACCCCGGCGGGCAGCAGCACGTCGACCCGGCCGGTGGCGTCGACGCGCCCGGTGTTGCCCAACCGGACGAGAAGTCCCTCGCTGACGCCCTCGGCGTCGAAGGTGACCTCGCCGGCCGACATGGTGATCCCGGGGGTCGGTGGGCCGGGCGGGAAGAGCACGGCGAAGCCCTCGTCGTCACTCGCCGTGCCGGCCTCGCTGGAGGCCGTGACGCGTACCGAGCCGGCCAGCGGCATCCGGCGCCAGGCATCGCCGTCGACCCGTATCCGGAGCCTGGTGCTGAACCGCGCGCCGGGGGCGGTGGTCCACTGGCCGCACTGGTACTCGCGGCTCCCCGCGGTGGCGCAGCCGTCCGTGCCGGCGTCGCCGAGCCCGGGCGGCAGGGAGTAGGTGAGGCGCACGCGGGCGCTCGCCGTGCCGGTGTTGGTGACGGTCACGTTCAGGGTGGCCACCGTGCTGGCGGCGTACCAGTAGCCGGTGGACAACGTCAGGTCGCCGGTGGTGACCTTCACCCCGGACGAGACGGGGGGCGCCACCGTGGGCGCGGGCGGCCGGGGCGGCGGGGAGTAGGTGGTCCGGGGCGCGGAGGGGGTGGCGGGCGGCAGGCTGCTCGGGGTCGGCCCGCCGGTGCTGGCACCCGGCGTGGGCCCCGTCGACGGTGACGCGGGCGCGCTGGTTTCGACGGGCGGCTCCACGGTGGGCGGGGGTGAGGTGGGCTCGGGCTCGTCGGTCGGCTCTGCCGGCGGGCTGTACGGACCCGGCTCGGCGGCCCGGCTCACCGGCGGCACGGCCGCCACCGCGCCCGGCCCGACGGCGAGCCCCGCGCCGATCGCGATGCCGAGGGCGCAGGCGGACGCGAAGGTACGACGCCAGGCGCGTCGTCCGTGCAGGCGGCCCATGGATCCTCCGGTGCCGATGGTGGTGGTCCCATGTTGGTCAGCAGTTGCCCTGGGACACTAGTCCCAGGTGAAAGAAGTTCGCGACGCGGCGGTCCGGCCGGGACGGTAGGCTGACCGACCGTGACCGGTTACCTGGGCTCGTACGCGACGCTCGGGCTGTTGCTGCTCGTCGGCGTGCTGTTCCTCGTCGTGGCGTTCGCCGCCAACCGGGTGCTGCGTCCCGCCCGACCGGCCGACCCGCCCGGCAAGCGCGCCACCTACGAGTGCGGCCTCGACCCGGTGGGCGGCGACTGGGCGCAGATGCAGATCCGGTACTACGTCTACGCGTTCCTCTACGTGCTGTTCGCGGTCGAGGCGGTGTTCCTCTTCCCCTGGGCGGTGGTCTTCGACCGGCCCGGGTTCGGGCTGGTCACCGTGGTGGAGATGGCGATCTTCGTGGGTGTCCTCGCGCTCGGCCTGCTCTACGCCTGGCGGCGCAACATTCTCCGCTGGACCTGACCTCCGGTGGCCCGGCCGCCGCTCAGGCGAGACCGCGACGGCTGATCCTGGGCGGGCGGTCTCCCCGGATGGCCGCGACCATGTCCAGCAGGCGCCGGGTGGGACGGACCTGATGGGCGCGGAAGACCCGCGCGCCCAGCCACGCGGAGACCGCCGTCGCGGCGAGCGTTCCCTCCAGCCGCTCGGCCACCGGCAGGTCCAGCGTCTCGCCGACGAAGTCCTTGTTCGACAGCGCGACCAGCACCGGCCAACCGGTGGCGGCCAGTTCGCCGAGCCGCCGGGTGATCTCCAGCGAGTGACGGGTGTTCTTGCCGAAGTCGTGCGCCGGGTCGATGAGGATCCCGTCGCGGCGTACTCCCAGCGACACCGCACGCTCGGCGAGCCCGGTCACCGTCGTGACCACGTCGGCCACCACGTCGTCGAAGGCCGCGCGGTGCGGCCTGGTACGCGGGCTGAGCCCTCCCGCGTGCGAGCAGACCAGGCCGACCCCGGTCCTCGCCGCCACCTGGGCCAGCGTCGGATCCGCCCCGGACCAGGTGTCGTTGAGCAGGTCCGCGCCGGCCGCCACGGCCTCCACCGCGACCTCGGCCCGCCAGGTGTCGATCGAGATGACGACCTCAGGGAACGCGGCCCGTACGGCGGCGATGGTGCCGACCGTGCGGCGGATCTCCTCGGCGACGTCGACCTCGGTGCCCGGCCCGGCCTTCACCCCGCCGATGTCGACGATGTCCGCGCCCTCGTCCACCGCCCGTTCCACCGCCCGCAACGCACTGTCGGCCTGGTAGGTCGCCCCCCGGTCGAAGAACGAGTCCGGGGTGCGGTTGACGATCGCCATCACCACCAGGTCGTCGGGACCGAATCGCCGGCCCCCGAGCCGCAGCACCTCGGCCACGCCACCTCCCTGAACGCCACCTGTCGTCGACCGGTCCCCCGCCGCCCCGGTGACGCTATCCGGTCGCCGGGGTGGACCCGTGTCCGGTACGCCGCGCCGGGTGGGGTCGCTCTGTTCTCCTCGGCGTGCCACGATCAGTGCATGGGTCAGCTTCTGCTCCTGCTGGTCGTGGCGGTCACTGTCGCGGCGGTGGTTTTCGGCGTGACGGTGCTGGTCACCGGTCGGGATCCCGGCCTGGTGCCGGTGGAGGCGGACGGGCGGGCGGTGCCGCTGCCCGGAGACCGTCCGCTGCGCGAGTCCGACGTGGGCGAGGTGCGCTTCGACACCGCGCTTCGTGGCTACCGGATGACCCAGGTCGACCAGGCGATGCGCCGGGCGGCGTACGACATCGGTTACAAGACCGAGCTGATCGGAGTGCTGGAGGCGGAGATCGCGGCGCTGCGGGACGGGCGGACGGCCGACGCCGACGCGCTTCGACAGGCCCGCGAACAGGCGGCCAACGCGACCGAGGCGGCGACCTCGCCGTCCGATGGTCCGGCGGCGGACAGCGTCATGATCGACCTTTCGGCCGACGATCCCGCGCTCGCCCGCCCCGGTCCGGAACCCGTCACCGGGCCAGGGACGGAGCCGGAGCCCGCCGCGGCGACCGCCGCGTCCACGGAGCCCGCCGGTCGCGACGCCCGCCCGGCCACCGAGCCGACTGCCTCCGACGCGGAGCCGACCGACGGGACCGAACCCGGCGCGTCCACCGGTCCGACCACCGGCGGGGAGCCGACCGACGGCGGGGCGCCGGAATCCGGTTCGCGTGGCTCGGTGGTCCGGTCGGAGTCCGCGTGAGCGGCTCGGACGGCCCGGACGACCTCCGCGAGGCCGCCCAACCGGGTGCCGGCGAGGTCACCGCCACGGTGATCGTCAACGCGCCGGCGGAGAAGGTCTTCGCCGCCCTGCTGGCCTGGGAGCGGCAGTCCGAGTGGATCCCGTTCACCACCGTGCGGGTGGTGGAGGGTGACGGTGGCGAGGGGAGTCTCGTCGAGGCGATCACCTCGCTCGGCCCGGCGGTGCTGCGGGACCGGATGCGGGTGGTCCGGGTGGACGCGCCGTACGAGATCGGCGTGGTGCACTGCGGCACGCTGCTGCGGGGGCCCGGAGTGCTGCGGTGCACACCGCTGGAGAGCGGACGCAGCCAGGTGGTCTGGCACGAGTGGTTCCACCTGCCGGGTGGCCCGGCCGGGCGGGTGGCGTGGCCGGTGCTCTGGCCCGGCTCCAAGTTCAGCCTCACCCAGGCGTTGCGCCGGTTCGCCCGCCAGGTCGAGCAGGGCCGCCTGCCCTGACCGTGCGCGGGGCTGGCCCGGCCTGTCGGACGTTGGGCCTAGCCTTGACGGCGTGACTGAACTGGTGATCGGCGCCGACGGGCTGGCCCGGTGCGGCTGGGGAGCCAGCACCCCCGACTACGCGGTCTACCACGACACCGAGTGGGGCCGCCCGCTGCACGGAGACGACGCCCTCTACGAGCGGATGACGCTGGAGGCGTTCCAGTCCGGGCTGTCCTGGCTGACCATCCTGCGCAAGCGGCCGGCCTTCCGGGCGGCCTTCGGCGGGTTCCGGATCGACACGGTGGCCGGCTACGGCGAGGCCGACGTGACCAGGCTGCTCGGCGACGCCGGCATCGTCCGGAACCGGGCCAAGATCGAGTCGGCGATCGCCAACGCCCGCGCCGCCCAGCAACTGCCGGAAGGATTGTCGGCGCTGCTCTGGTCGTTCGCCCCGCCGCCGGGTCGGGCCCGGCCGGGCTCCGCCGCTGACGTTCCCGCGCTGACCGACGCCTCCACGGCCATGGCCAAGGCCCTCAAGAAGCGGGGCTTCCGGTTCGTCGGCCCCACCACGGCGTACGCGCTCATGCAGGCCACCGGAATGGTCGACGACCATCTCGCGGGCTGCCACGTCGTGTCCGCTCCGACGGGCGTGATGGGATGAGGGCATGACGACCGACACCGCATACCGGGTGAACGGGGCGAGCCAGGCGGACGGCGCGGGAACCTGGGCCGTGCTCCTGCCCGCCGGACGGTACGACGCCGAGCGGCTCGTCCACCACGACACACTTGAGTTGACCGGGCTGGACGGCACCGACCTGCCCCGCCCCGGTGACCAGGTCGCGGTGCTGGCTGACGAACCGCCGCGGTTGGTGGCGGTGGGCCGGGTCGTGGGCCAGGCCGCTCGTCGTCCGGAGGATCCGGACGACCCGCAGTCCGACCGTGCTCCGGACGCGCTGGTGGTGGCCTACACCCGGCGGGCCTTCGACGAGCCGGTGCCGGCCGACGCGCTGGTCCTCGGCGGGCCGGTGACCGCGCTCGACGCGGCGACGTTCCGCGAGCTGGTCGACCGGCTCGGCCCGGCACCGCAGCGTCGCTCCTGGCTGGTCAGCCTGGACCTGCCGATCGAGGCCGACTCACCGGCGGAGGCGGTCCGGCTGTTCTGGGCGTACGTGCAGGAACTCGGTCCCCGGGAGCTGCCCGCCTTCGTCTCACCCTCCGGTGACGAGCTGGCCATGCAGGCGTTCGTGCTCGGTGCGGAGGCGAACCAGGATCCGGAAGAGGACGACTGACCGGCCGGCGACGGCTCAGCGGCCCTCGAAGACCGGCTTCTGCTTGTTGACGAAGGCCATGGTGGCGGCACGGTGGTCCGTGGTCGCGCCGCAGATGGCCTGGGCCTGCGCCTCGGCGGCCAGGGCCTCCGTCAGGGTGCCGGCGTCGGCCACGGAGAGCTGGCGCTTGATCGCCCCGTAGGCCACGGTCGGGCCGGCGGCCAGGCGGGCGGCCAGCTCCTGTGCGGTGGGCAGCACCTGCTCGTCGTCGTCCACCATCCGGTTGAGCAGCCCCAGCCGGCAGGCCTCCTCGGCGCGTACCGGCTCGGCCAGCATCAGCAGCTCGATGGCCTTGGCGTGGCCGACGAGCCGGGGCAGCGTCCACGAGGCACCGGTGTCGGCGGCCAGGCCGACCTTGGCGAACGCCATCAGGAAGCTGGTGGACGGGCCGCCGATGCGGATGTCGGCCAGGAACGCCAGCGAGGCACCGGCCCCCGCGGCCATGCCCCCCACCGCGGCCACCACCGGCTTCGGCAGGTTGGCCAGCCGGGCGGCGATCGGGTTGTAGTGCGCCCGGACGGTGTCCAGGGGGTTGCCGTCGCCCTGTTCGAGGGTGGTGACGTGCTCGCGCAGGTCCTGACCGGCGCAGAACGACCCGCCCGCACCGGCGAGCACCACCGCCCGGCAGCCCCGGTCGGACTCCAGCTCGGCGAGGGTGTCCCGGAGCGCCTCCTTCAGCGCCACGTCGAGCGAGTTCATCGCCGTCGGGCGGTTCAGGGTGAGGGTGACGACCGCGTCGGTGCGGTCGACGAGCAGCGGCTCGGTCACGTCTGGCGACCCTTCTGTCGGGCTATCCGGTGTCCACCGTCGAGACACTGCTCGACGTACCGATCGGCGGCCGGCCGTAGCCGGGCCGCGTGCCGGTCGAAGAAGCTGGCTGCGGCGGTGCCGGGCCAGCGTTCGGGCAGCAGCGCCGGGGGCAGCTGCGGATCCCGGAAGAGGAAGGTACGCCATGCGTGCACCAGCCGGAACCGGGCCGCGTACGCCTCCTCGTCCCCGCTGCGGGCGTTCACGCCGGTCAGCAGCGTCCGCTGCTCGGCGACGAACTGCTCGTACGCCCGGCCGATCTCGGCCAGGTTCCAGGCTCGGCGGACCAGCCCCATCGCGCCCGGCGTGCCGGCGGCGTGCGCGGCGCTGAACCGCTCGAAGCGTACGCCCGCCTCGCTGAGCAGGAGGTCGACGTCTTCGGCCGGCCGGGTGGCCACCCAGGTCTGCTCGTCCAGCGTGCCGTAGCCGAGGTAGCGCAGGTTGGCGGCGAGCCGTTGGCGGTCCCGCCGCGCGCTCGGCGCGTCCAGCACCAGCAGGTCGAAGCGCCCGTCCCAGGTGACCCGGCCGGTGCGGTAGATGCGGGAGGCGGCATCGTCCAGTCGGCGGGCCGCCTTCGGTGTGATCGAATATCCCGGCCCGGAGGTCAACCTGATCGGTTCGAGCCAGCCCTGGCGCACCATCCGGGAGACCGCCGTACGCACGGCGGGAGGCGCGATCCCGAGCGGCGCCAGCAGCTTGACCAGCGCGGCAACGGGTGCGCGGCCACCCCGGGGCCGGAGGTGGTCGCCGTACAGGTCGAAGAGTGCCGACCGTGCCTGCATGACCGCACATTGTGACAGGCCATCTAAGGATAAGCTAGATGCTGTTACATCAATGCTGCTTCGGTTTGGGTCCGGCGGTGTTCATCAGGGAAAATCGTCGGTCGACACCCACGTGCAAGTTGCGGGTGGTCATGGCGAAGTGGCTGTGGGGCAACCCACCGACCCTGGTGTAGGTCTGAGGGGAGACAACATGGCGGCGATGAAGCCGCGGACGGGCGACGGTCCGCTGGAAGTCACCAAGGAGGGCCGGGGCATCGTCATGCGGGTCCCGCTGGAGGGCGGTGGCCGGCTCGTCGTCGAGATGACTCCCGACGAGGCGACCGCTCTCGGTGACGCGCTGAAGGCGGCCGCCGGCTGATTGAGGCCGGTCCGTCGGCGACGCTCGCCGCCGCGGACGGTTCGTCTGGTCCCTGGCTCTGAGCCACCGGTCCCACCGGTGGCTCAGAGCCGTCACACCATCGCGCGGGCCACGCCACCGCGCTCTTCTCCAGGAGGTACGGCCCCGCGTGCTCGCCATCCGTCTGACCGCCGAGCCGGAACGGCTCGACACCCTGGCCCTGCCCGTGCGGCCGGCCACCGACGACGCGCCGGCGGAGCCGGTCCCGACCGCAGTGACCCCACCCGACGGGATCGCCGACGAGGTGGCCGCGCTGGTTCCGGCGGCACGGTTCAAGGGCCGGGCCGGCGACGTGCACCCGCAGCTTCGCCCCGGGCGCACCCCGGGAAAGCTGCTGCTGTTCGGGACCGGTGGGGCGGACGAGGCGGCCTGGCGGGCGTGCGGTGCGGCGCTGGCCCGGAGAGCCAAGGATGAGACTCATGTCACAATCGCGTTGCCGGAGGGATGCCTGCCCGAGGCGGTGCGTGGTCTCGTAGAGGGGCTGCTGCTGGGTTCGTACCGGTTCCGGCTGGGCGACGACTCCGACGCCCCCGCGCTGACCGGCGTCGACCTGGCGGTTGCCGAGCCGGAGGCGTACGAGCGGGCCGTCGAGGTCGCGCGGACCACCGCGCGGATGACCCGACTGGCCCGGGACCTCACCAACATGCCCTCCTCGGTGAAGAACCCGCAGTGGTTCGCCGGGCAGGTCACCGAGGCCGTGGCCGACCTGCCCGGGCTCGCGCTGCGGGTCCGCGAGCCGGAGCAGCTGGCCGCCGAGGGTTTCGGCGGAGTCCTCGCGGTCGGTGGGGGATCGGCCAGCGGCCCGCGGCTGGTCGAGCTGGACTGGCACCCGTCGGACGCCCGCACCCACGTGGTTCTGGTCGGCAAGGGCATCACCTTCGACACCGGTGGCATCTCGATCAAGCCGGTACCGGCGATGAAGCTGATGCGCAAGGACATGGCCGGTGCCGCCGCCGTCGTCGCGGCCACCCTCGGCGCCGCCGCCCTGCGGCTGCCGGTCCGGGTGACCACGCTCGCGCCACTGGCCGAGAACATGGTCAGCGGGGCCGCCTTCCGGCCCGGCGACATCGTCCGGCACTACGGCGGGCTGACCAGCGAGACGACGAACTCCGACGCCGAGGGTCGGCTGGTCCTCGCCGACGCGCTGGCGTACGCCGTGCAGGAACTCAAGCCCGACCTGCTGGTCGACCTGGCCACCCTGACCGGGGCCAACGCGGTGGCGCTGGGCACCCGCACCGGCGCCCTCTACAGCGACAACGACCAGCTCGCCGAGGACCTGCTGGCCGCCATCGAGGCGGCCGGCGAGTCCGCCTGGCGGATGCCGCTGCCCGCCGACTACGTCGAGCACCTCGGCAGCGACCTGGCCGACCTGCACAGCGCCCCGACGCAGGGCGGCGGTTCCGTGCTGGCCGCTCTCTACCTGCGCGAGTTCACCGGCGAGCTGCGCGACCGTTGGCTGCACATCGACATGTCCGCTCCCTCCTGGTGCGAACGTGACGACGCGGAGCTGACCAGGGGCGCGACCGGCTGGGGCGTACGCGGGCTGCTTCGCTGGTTGGCGACGCTGGGCTGACAGGGGTTCGGAGCCACCGCCGGAAGCGGCGCTGACGCCCTGGGTGTGATCCCCTCAGCAGCGCACCGCGGCGAGCAGCCCGTCACCGACCGGCAGCAGCGCCGGGATCCAGTGCTCCGACTCGCGGATGGCCTTCACCGTCTCCCGTACCGTCACCGTCTCCGCGTCGCGGGCGGCCGGGTCACCGATCCGGCCGCCGGCCAGCGCACCGTTGAGCACCAGCACCCCGCCGGGCCGCAGCAGCCGCAGCGCGGCGTCCACGCAGGCGGTGAAGCCGGTCACCTCGGCGTCGACGAAAACCAGGTCGTACGCGCCGTCGGCGAGCCGGGGCAGCACGTCCAGGGCCCGACCGGTGATGATCCGTGTCCGGCCGGCGACGAATCCTGCCTCGGCGAAGATGCGCCGGGCGATCCGCTGATGCTCCACCTCCAGATCGATGGTGGTGAGCACCCCGTCGGCGCGCATGCCGCGCAGCAGCCACACCCCGCTGACACCGGTGCCGGTGCCGATCTCGACCACCGCGCGGGCGTTGCCGGCGGCGGCGAGCAGGCGCAACGCGGCACCCGCGCCCGGGGTGACGGCTTCGAGACCGACCTCGCGGGCGAGGCTGCGCGCGGTCCGCAGGACGAGGTCCTCGGTGACGTACGACTCGGCGAACTGCAGGGCCGGGTTCGTCGAACTGCCGGAACCGGCGACCGTGGCGATGGGGCACCTCCGGGCGACGAGCATGATGCGCAGGGCGGTTGGGCACTGTGACTCTAGAGGCGGTCCGCTCCGAGCGCAGCGGGGCATCCACCCGCGGTGACAACCGCTGACCCCACGCGGCGCATCCGTGCAATCCTGGAAGCGGTATTCCGTCCGCGCCCGGCAGCGCCGAGCGCGGCTCGTGGATACCGGGGGACGGGAGTGGGAGGCACCGAGTGACCGACGGCTGGGACTGGCGCCAGCCTGGCGTGAGCGGAGCACCGGCGGGACAGCCGGCAGCCGGTCATCCGCCGGGCGGAGCGTCGGCGACACCGCACGACGGCGGGCATGTCGCGTCGCCGTGGTGGTCCGACGCGCTCGCCGATCCATGGCGGGATCCGCACGCGCCGGCCGCGGTGGTGCTGCCCGCGGCGCCGGTGGCCGGTACCGAGCCGGAACCGGTCACCGATCCGGATGCGCCCGGCCGGCCGAGACTGCACCAGCTGCTGGTGATTCCGCTGGTCACCGCCCTGCTCGCCGGCGCGCTCGGTGGTGCGCTCGGCTATGCGTTCGCCATCCGAGGTGGTGCGGGTGGCGCGGTGCTCGGCACGGCTCCCGGCACGACGCCCACCCTCGCCCAACGCCCGCCGGAGTCGCTGGCCGGTGTGGCGGAACGGGTGCTGCCCAGCGTGGTCACCGTCCGGGTCGCCGGTCTGGGTGGCACCAGCGAGGGCTCGGGCTTCATCGCCAGCGCCGACGGGCACGTGATCACGAATGATCACGTGGTGGCCGGCGGCACCGGAAAGGCGTCGGTGATCTTCAATGACGGAAGCTCGGCGGCTGCGACGGTGGTGGGCCAGGACGCGGAGTCCGACATCGCAGTGATCAAGGTCTCCCGTACCGGGCTGCGCCCGGTCGAGTTCGGCGACTCCGACGCCCTGGCCGTGGGCGACCCGGTGCTGGCCATCGGCTCCCCGCTCTCGCTGGCCAACACGGTCACCGCGGGCATCGTCAGCGCCCTGGACCGGACGATGCACGCCGGCGAGCCGGGCGGCCCCACGCGCTACTACGCCGCTATCCAGACCGATGCCGCGGTCAACCACGGCAACTCCGGCGGCCCGTTGGTCGACGCGGCCGGGCGGGTCATCGGCGTCAACTCCACGATCAAGTCCCTGGTCGCCGAGGGTCAGGAAGCCGGCAACATCGGCCTCGCCTTCGCCATCCCGATCAACCAGGCCAAACGGATCACCCAGGACATCATCGGCACCGGTAAGGCCCGCCGCACGGTGATCGGTGCCCAGGTCGGTGGGCCCGGTTCGGGCACCAACGGCTCCGGGGTACGGCTCGCGACGGTCGAGCCGTCGGGGCCGGCCGCCGGTGCGGGGCTGCGCGCCGGTGACGTGATCCTGAAGCTCAACGGCCGCCCGATGACCGAGCCGACCGACCTGATCGCCCTGGTCCGCAAGTATGCGCCCGGCTCGGTGGTGACCGTCGAGTACCGCCGGGGCTCCACCCGCCAGAACGCCTCGGTGACCCTCGCCGCGGACGCGAAGTGACCTCTCACCCTCTTCTGGCGGGGCCACCGACGTGCGTACTCTGGCTGCGGTAGCCGGGGGAGGAGGCCGAGGGTGTTCGAGAACCTGAACGTGTGGGAGGTTGGCGCGCTGTTGCTGCTGGCGCTGCTGATCTTCGGCGACCGGCTGCCCGCGGTGATCAGTGACGGGCTGCGGATGGTGCGCAACCTACGCAACATGGCCCGCAGCGCCACCACGGACCTGAGCAAGGAGCTGGGCACCGACATCCAGCTGGAGGACCTGCACCCGAAGGCGTTCATCCGCAAGCACCTGCTCAGCGAGGAGGACGAGCAGGCGATCCGGAAGCCGTTGCAGGGCGTCTACGACGACCTCCGCGCGGACGTCACCGGCGTGCACAACGAACTCAAGGACGTCGCCAACGCGGCGGATCCGCGCCGGCCCGGACCGGCCCCGACGAGCACCGCCAGCCCGGCACCGGCACCCCGCGCGGTCAGCTACGACGAGGTCACCTGAGAGCCGCCGCCCGCCGCCGGTGGACGGCGGGTCGCGCCACGCGCCTGAAATGAACGGGAAGTCCGTCGCCCCGGTCTCAGCGTCCGGCCGGCTTGAGGCCCAGCGGCTTGCCGAGCAGTGACTCGCGGCGCAGCGCGAGCCGGTCGGCCACCTGGCCCAGCGCCTTCGCCGCCGGTGAGTCCGGCTCGGCGAGCACGATCGGGTTGCCCTCGTCGCCCGCCTCCCGGACCCGGGTGTCGAGCGGCACCTGACCCAGCAGCGGCACCTGCGCGCCGATGGTCTGCGTCAGCGAGTCGGCCACCGTCTGGCCGCCGCCAGCTCCGAAGATCTCCATCCGGGAGCCGTCGGGCAGCTCCAGCCAGGACATGTTCTCGATCACGCCGACCACCCGCTGGTGGGTCTGGAGGGCGATCGCGCCGGCCCGTTCGGCCACCTCGGCGGCGGCCGCCTGCGGGGTCGTGACCACCAGGATCTCGGCGTTCGGCAGCAGCTGGGCCAGGGAGATCGCCACGTCGCCGGTGCCCGGGGGCAGGTCGAGCAGGAGGACGTCGAGATCGCCCCAGTACACGTCGGCGAGGAACTGCTGCAACGCTCGGTGCAGCATCGGGCCGCGCCACACCACGGCGGCGTTGCCGGCGGTGAACATCCCGATGGAGATGACCTTCACACCGTGCGACTGCGGCGGCATGATCATGTCTTCGACCCGGGTGGGTCGGCCGTCCGCACCGAGCATCCGAGGCACCGAGTGCCCGTAGATGTCCGCGTCCACCACGCCGACGGACAGCCCCCGCGCGGCCAGCGCGGCGGCCAGGTTGACCGTCACGCTGGACTTGCCCACCCCGCCCTTGCCGCTGGCCACGGCGTACACGCGGGTGCGGGAGCCGGGCTGGGCGAAGGGGATCACCGGTTCCTCGGTCGCGCCCCCACCGCGCAGCTTCGCCTGGAGCTCCTGGCGCTGCTCGGGGCTCATCACGCCGAACTCGATCTCGACGCCGGTGACCCCGTGCACCGCGCCCACCGCCGCGGTGATGTCCGTACGCAGCTTGTCCTTGAGCGGACACCCGGCCACGGTCAGCAGCAGCTCGACCCGGACCACACCGTCCTCACCGATCTCGGCGGAACGCACCATGCCGAGTTCGGTGATCGGCCGGCGGATCTCCGGGTCGTTGACGGTGGCCAGGGCGGCCTGGATGGCGTCGTTGACGGTGCTGACGGGAGCTGACATGCCCGCAATGCTACGTCGGAAGGGGCCTGCGACCGCTGTCGGTCGCAGCGGTGTGAGCGAGTCGATCAGCTCTCCGGGCGGCGGCCGCTCGCTGCGTCGTGACGACCGTCACCCGGTAGGTCGCCGTCCACCTCGTCGCGGGGCTCCGTCAACCCGTCACCGCCGTCCCGGGCGGTCGGGTCGTCGCGGTACCGGCGCTCCAGCCGGTGTCGTCGGTGCGCCGCCTCGTCCAACTCCTCGGCCAGTCGGGACAGCTCCGAGCGGACGAAGTCCCGGGTGGCCACCTCGCCCAGCGCGATCCGCAGCGCGGCGATCTCACGCGCCAGGTACTCCGTGTCCGCCTTCTGCATGGCGGCTCGGCGCCGGTCCTCGTCCATCGCCACCCGGTCGCGGTCGGACTGACGGTTCTGCGCCAGCAGGATCAGCGGGGCCGCGTACGACGCCTGGATGGAGAGCATCAGGGTGAGGAAGGTGAAGGTGTACGGGTCGAAGCGCAACGCCGCCGGGGCGAGGGTGTTCCACACGAACCAGGCGGTGATCACCAGCGTCATGTAGACGATGAAGTTCGCCGTGCCCATGCCCCGGGCGATGGCCTCGGCCCACCGGCCGAAGGTCTCCTGGTCGACCCGCGGCAGCTTCAGTCCCCGGGGCTCCCGCGGCAGGTCCAGCCGCTCCGCCCGTCGTTGCTCAGTCATCGCCACCGTCCGTCGCCGCGTCCGGAACGGTCGAGGTCATCGCCCGGTTCGGGGCACTGCTCGTCGCCGCGTCCCGGTCCCGCCAGTCCCGGGGCAGCGAGTGATCCAACACGTCGTCGACGGTGACCGCACCCACCAGCCGGTTGTTCCGGTCGATCACCGGCATGGCCACCAGATCGTAGGTGGCCATCCGACGAGTGATCTCCGGCAGTGGGGTGGTCGGGCGCAACGGATCGATGTCGTTGACCACCACCCCGCCGAGCAGATCCGCCGGTGGTTCGCGGAGCAGCCGCTGGAAGTGCACCATGCCCAGGTAGCGGCCGGTGGGCGTGGCCATCGGCGCCCGGACCACGAACACCTGCGCGGCGACGGCCGGGGAGAGCTGAGGTTCCCGGATCCGGGCCAGCGCCTCGGCGACGGTCGCGTCCGGAGGCAGGATCACCGGTTCGGAGGTCATCACGCTGCCCGCCGTGCCCGGGGTGTACTTCAGCAACTGCCGCACCGAATCGGCCTCGTCCGGCTCCATCAGATCGAGCAGCACGTCCTGTTCCGGCGGGGGCAGCTCACCGAGCAGGTCGGCGGCGTCGTCCGGATCCATCTCCTCCAGGATGTCGGCGGCCCGCTCGCGACCCAGCGCCGCCAGAATCTCGACCTGGTCATGCTCGGGCAGCTCGCTGAGCACGTCGGCGAGCCGCTGGTCGTCCAGGGCCGCCGCCACCTCGTTTCGTCGGGCGTCGGGCAGATCCTGCAACGCGTTGGCCAGGTCGGCCGGCCGCATGTCCTCCAGCACGGCCAGCAGGTTGGCCGTACCCCGGGTCTCCGCCACGCCGCTGAGCCCGCGTACCTGATCCCATTCGACCTGGTGCAGGTTGCCCCGGCGAGCCAACCGGCCCGTCTGCTCGCGGACGGCCACCCGGGTCAGCGACCACTCGCCACCACGGCTGCACTCCATCGCCACGTCAACCACCGCCGCCGCCCGGCCCTCCGGGGCGACCTGCACCCGGCGGTCCAGCAGCTCCTGAAGGACGAGCAGCTCGTTCGGGCGCTTCTCGAAGCGGCGCAGGTTGAGGGTGCCGCTGCCCAGCACGATGGCGTCGGCGTCGATCGAGGTGATCCGGTTGATGGACAGGAAGATCCGCCGGCGCATCGGCATCTCGGCCACCAGACCGACGACCTCGGGCGGCCGTTGGCTGGCACGCAGCCGAGCCACCGCGTCGCGTACCCGGCCCACCTGGTCGCCGTTGGGGTCGAAGACGGCGACTCCGGCGAGTCGGGCGATGTACACCCGGGTCGGCGTGCTCACGGTCACCAGCCTAGGGGGTGGGTCGTCGCCCCGGCCCGAGTCGTGGCGAGGCTCGGCAGTGCCCCCGACAAGCGCCGTGAGGGCCTAGTGTCTATCAACATGTCGACCTTGGCTTACGAGATCGTGGACGTCTTCACCGACCGTCCGTACGCCGGGAACCCGCTCGCGGTGGTCTTCGGCGCCGAAGGGCTGGCCACCGAGCAGATGCAGGCCCTGGCCCGGGAGTTCAACCTCTCGGAGACGGTCTTCGTGCTGCCCGCCACCCAGGTCGGCGCCACCTACCGGGCTCGGATCTTCACGCCGGTCGAGGAGCTGCCGTTCGCCGGACATCCCAGCGTCGGCGCGGCGGTCACCGCCGCCCGCCGGGGCATGTTCGGAGTGGGGCAGGTCACCCAGGAGTGCGGTGCCGGGGTGCTGCCGATCGAGGTGACCGACGGTGCCGCCGTCCTGACCGGTGGCAGCCCCACCCTCGGACCTGAGCTGGAGCCGGAGCCGCTGCTGGAGATGGCGGGCCTCGGCGCGGAGGACCATCTGGGTCCGGCTCCCCGGGTCGCCGGCTGCGGCCTGGAGTTCCCGTTCCTGCCGGTACGCCCCGACGCCCTGGCTCGGGCTCAGGTGAACCCGGTGGCGGCGGGGCGGTACGGCGTCGAGCATGTCAGCGTCTTCTCCTGGAACGCCGCCACCCAAACCGCGCATGCCCGGGTCTTCGTTCCCGGTCTCGGCGTGCCCGAGGATCCGGCGACCGGGTCGGCCGCGCTCGGCCTCGGGGTGTGGCTGGTCGCCAGCGGCCTGCTGCCCGGCGAGGGACGGTCGTCGTACACCGTCCGGCAGGGCGTCGAGATGGGCCGGCCGTCCTCGCTGGCCTGCACCGTGACCGCGGCCGGTGGGGTGGCGGTGGGTACGACGGTGGCCGGTCAGGTCATGCCGGTGGCGCGGGGGGAGATCCTCGTCCCGCCGTTCGTCGGCTGACGGGCGGCGCGGACCGGACCGGATGCGAGAGGATGCCGCGGTGACCGACGAGCGCGAGAACCATCCCCTGGTCGACGAGGCGATGAAGAAGGCCTCGGTGGCCTGGGTCGCGGTGGCCGGCGGTCCGCCGCTCGCCCTGTGGTGCGTGCCCCTGGAGGCGGCGTTGTTCGTGGTCAGCGGTCCCGGTGAGCAGTCCGCACCGGGGCTGGCCGAGGCTGACGAGGCCCAGGTCACCCTGCGCGGTGACCACGGTGGTCGGATCGTCACCTGGCCGGCCCGGGTGAGTCGGGTGGCACCCGGCACGGAGGAGTGGGACACGCTCGCCCCGCTGGTGGGGGCGAAACGGCTGAACGCCCCCGGACCGACCGCGGACCTGGTGGCCCGCTGGGCCGCCGACGGATGCGCCCTGGTCCGGCTCGCCCCGGTCGGCCAGCCGGCGCACGGCACCGAGCTGCCGGCCGGTTCGCTGGCCGAGCCGCCCCGACCGACGTCGGCCGTGCGGGCCACCCGTCGGCCCTTCCGGCTGCATCGTGTCCGGCGTCGCTGAGGCGCGACGGGGTAGGGCTACGCCGGTGCACCGACCGGGGTGGTGGTCTCCTCGACCAGGTCGACGACCTCGCCGAGGGAACCCAGGCTCAAGCCCGCCCAGTCCACCTCCATGTTGAAGACCAGATGGTCGACGAGGTCGGGCGAGGCCAGCCGGGCGGCGCTCATCCCGGCGCGGTGCGCGCCGGTCAACTCCTGGCTGCCGCCGTCGCCCACGTAGAGGCAGTCCTGCGGAGACAGGCCCAGCCGAGCGCAGGCGGCCAGGTACAGGGCCGCGTCCGGCTTGCAGCGTCCCACCTGCACGGAGAACACCCGGACGTCGAGCAGCGGGGCGATCGCCAGCTCCGGCAGGAACATGGGCAGCTCGTGCGTGCAGTCACTGATCACACCGGTGCGCACGCCCCGCCGGCGTAGCGCCCGCAGGGTCGGCACGGCCTCGTCCCGGACCCGGGTGTCCGCGCGTACGGCCTGGTGCCGGGCGGCGACGGCAGCGCGCACCGCCTCCTCCGAGGGGCGTACGCCGGCCTGCTCGCACACCCACCGCAGGGTCGCCTCGACGCTGTCGAAACGCCCGCCGGCACGTTCGTAGAAGCTGCGGTCGAGCACCTCCGTGAAGGTGCCCAGCGGGCAGCCGAGCAGCTCGGCGGTGCGGAGGTGACCCTCGCCACGCTGGACCGGACGGGTCAACGTGCCGAAGAAGTCGAACAGCACCGCCTGGAACCTGGGCATGGGAGATGACTCCGGGCGGGTGAGGGAGCCCCGGCGAGGACGCGCATGATCGTAACCGAACGCTGACGGAAAGTGGTGACCGGACCTCGTGTGAAGATTGCACCTCGTGGTCCCTGAACCTCATCGCCCGTCCCCTGACCTGCTGACCGGCGCGGCTCTGGCCGTGGCCGTCCTCGCCGTCTCGTCCTCCGCGCCGCTGATCGCCTTCGCCGCCGCGCCCGCCCTGGCTGTGGCGTTCTGGCGCAACGTGTTGGCGGTGGCCGTGCTGAGCCCGTTCGCGCTGGCCCGGCGGCGGTCCGAGTTCCGGTCCCTGGCCACCGGCATCGGCCGTCGCGAGGGCATGTTCTGCGTGCTGTCCGGGGTGGCGCTGGCGGCGCACTTCGCCACCTGGATGCCGAGCGCGAAGCTCACCTCGGTGGCCGCGGCGACGGCCCTGGTCGCCACCCAGCCGGTCTGGCAGGGGCTGATCGCCCGGGCGCAGGGCCGCCGGCTGCCCGTGGGTGTCTGGGCCGGCATCGGGGTGGCCGTGGTCGGGGCCGTGCTGGCGACCGGAGCGGACTTCACGGTCTCCGGCCAGGCTTTCGCCGGGGACCTGCTGGCGCTGGCCGGTGGCCTGTTCGCGGCGGTGTACACCGCGCTGGGCGAACGTGCCCGGGTGACCGTCAGCAACGCCACCTACACCACCATCTGCTACGGGGTGTGCGGGGTGATCCTGCTGGTGATCTGCCTGGTCGGTGGGGTGCCGCTGACCGGCTTCGACACCGGCACCTGGCTGGCCGTGCTCGCCCTGGTGGGTGGGGCGCAGCTGCTCGGCCACTCGATGTTCAGCTATGCGCTGCGGCGGGTCTCGGCCACCACGGTCAGTGTGCTGATCCTGCTGGAGGCCCCCGGTGCGGCGGTGATCGGCTGGGCGTGGCTGGGCCAGCTGCCCGACCCGGTGACCCTGCCCGGTCTGTCGCTGCTGCTGGTGGGCGTCGCCGTGGTGGTGCTGTCCAGCGCCCGTACCGCCCGGCGTACGGCCCGGGTCAGCACCGCGGTGCCGGCGGACGCGAGCCCGGTCCGCGACTGAGGCGCGGCCCCACCGGTCACACGTCGTGTACCTCCAGCACCCGGGTCGTCGGTGCCGCCTCGCCCAGGTCCGCGCGTAGCGCGGTCCGCTCCGGATCGGTCAGGAACGACTCGTAGCCGGCCCGGGTGTCGAACCGGATGACGTGCACCTCGGTACGCCCGTCACCGGTGCGCAGCCGCCGCTCCAGCCGGCCGCCATGGCGGGGCAGCAGGGCGAGCACGGTGTCCTCGTACCGTTGCCCGGCCTCGACCGCACCGTCGGCCAGCTCCACCAGCGCGACCAGGCGCACCGCAATGGCCGGTTCCTCGTCCTTGCCGGGCACCCGCAGGTCGGTGCCTTCCTCGACCGTCATGGCGCGGAGTGTCGCAATGTTTCCCGACCGTGGCGACCCCGGTCGTCGATGCCGGAGGGGCCGTCAGTCCGGCATGCCGACGGCGGCGGCGCTGGCCGCCCAGAGTCGTGCCGCGAGTCGCGGGTCGGCCGCCTTCGGCCACGGGCGGCGTGGCCGGCAGTCGAAGTAGTAACCACCGTCCCGCAACCGGGACCGGTCCTGGTTGGCGAGCCACACGAGCGTCTGCGCCCCCTTGACCGGACTGCGGAACGGCAACACACGCATGCCAACGGCGACGATCCGGCTCTCGTTGCCGAAGCGCGTCCGCACCACGCCGGGATGGAAGCAGTACGACTCGACCTGCGGCCACCTCCGCGCCGCCTCGGCGGTGAAGAGAATATTCGCCTGCTTGCTGGTGCCGTACGCGGACAGCGGGCGGTAGCGGCGCAGCGGTGCGTTCAGGTCGTCCGGATCGAGCGCGCCGCTGCGGTGCGCGCCGGAGGCGGTCACCACCATCCGGCCCACCCGGTCGGCCAGCAGGTTGGCGAGCAGGAAGGGCGCCAGATGGTTGGCCTGGATGGACAGCTCGAAACCGTCGACGGTGGTGACCGGCTGCAAGACGATCGCGCCGGCGTTGTTGGCCAGCACGTCGATCCGGTCGTACGCGGCGCGTAGCCGCTCGGCCATCTGCCGCACGTCGTCGAGGACGGCGAAGTCGGCGCGGAAGACCGCGGGTCGCTCCCCGGAGGCCTCACGCACCTCGTCGGCGGCGGCCCGCAGCCGGGCCGGATCCCGGCCGACCAGCACCACCTGGTCACCACGGCAGGCCAGGTTGATGGCGGCGGCCAACCCGATGCCCGAACTAGCTCCCGTTATCACGACCAGTCGACGGCCAGTGACATCTTCCACAGGTCCATTCACCGCGGTCACGGCACGAGGTTACCGTGGCGTCACAAGCACCTTTGGGATCGTTAAGTGAGGGGCGGCGGATCGGCCGCGCCCGGAAGGAGCGCAGTCGATGGCCGTTGTTGGGCGTTCCCGCCGGTCCTGCCTCGCCGTGCCCGGATCGAGCGTCAAGATGCTCGGCAAGGCCCAGGGCCTCCCGGCCGACCAGGTCTTCCTCGACCTGGAGGACGCGGTCGCCCCGCTGGCCAAGCCGGACGCCCGCAAGAACATCGTGGCCGCGCTCAACGAGGGTGACTGGGCCGGCAAGACCCGGGTGGTCCGGGTCAACGACCTCACCACCCCGTGGACCTACCGGGACGTCATCGACGTGGTGGAGGGTGCGGGGGCCAACCTCGACTGCGTGATGCTGCCGAAGGTGCAGAACGCGGCGCAGGTGCAGTGGCTGGACGTGACCCTCACCCAGTTGGAGAAGACCCTCGGACTGGAGGTGGGCCGGATCGGCATCGAGGCGCAGATCGAGAACGCCGCCGGCCTGGTCAACGTCGACGCCATCGCCGCCGCCTCACCCCGGGTCGAGACGATCATCTTCGGACCGGCCGATTTCATGGCCTCGATCAACATGAAGTCGCTGGTGGTCGGTGCCCTCATCCCCGACTACCCGGGCGATCCGTACCACTACATCCTGATGCGCATCCTGATGGCCGCCCGCATGCACGACAAGCAGGCCATCGACGGGCCGTTCCTGCAGATTCGGGACACCGACGCGTTCCGTGAGGTGGCGAAGCGATCGGCGGCGCTCGGCTTCGACGGCAAGTGGGTGCTGCACCCCGGGCAGATCGACGCGGCCAACGAGGTCTACTCGCCGGCCCAGGCCGACTACGACCACGCCGAACTGATCCTCGACGCGTATGAGCACTACACCTCGGAGGCGGGTGGCCGGCTCGGTGCGGTCATGCTCGGCGACGAGATGATCGACGAGGCGTCCCGCAAGATGGCCCTCGTGATCGCCGCCAAGGGTCGGGCGGCGGGCATGACGCGCACCTCGACCTTCACTCCGCCGGCCGAGTAGCCGCACGGTTCTCGTCCGCCCGCCCCGACCTCGGCCGGGGCGGGCGTCGCGATCAGGTGGACGAGTTCGCGATGGCGAAGGCGATCGCGACGGCGTACCCGATGAGCACCAGGGCGAGCAGGCCGGTGAGGATCCAGCCGACGATGATGGCGGCCTTGGCCATGCCCTCGCCGCTCTCACCGGTCTCCCGGATCTGACGCATGGCCACGTGTCCCATGATCGCGCCGATCGGGGCGGTGATGCACGAGCCGATCCCGATCAGGGAGAGCACCAGGGCGACGATCGCCATGGAGTTCGTCTTCTGCTGCGGGTAGCCGTACCCGGGCGGGGGGTAGCCGTAGCCGGGCGGCGCCGGCGGATAGCCGGGCTGGGCCTGCGGGTAGCCACCGGGCTGGGCGGGCGGGTAGCCGGCGGGCGGGTACGGCGTGGTGGCCGGATCCGACTTCATGCCGGCGTAGGGGTCGGCGACCGGCTGGTACGGGTCGTACCCGACGGGCTGCGGTGGCACCGACTGCGGAATCACCGGTGCGGTGGGGTCGGCGGGCGGGCTGGAAGGCTGGCCGGTCGACGCGGGGTCGGGCCAGCCGCCGGACGGCGGGGGCTGTGTCATCGGGCTTCTCTTCCGTCGCGATGTTGTGGCGCAGTCAGGGTAGTCACCGCCGCGCACTCCACGACGCGCCCGGCACCGGGCGCGCGTTGCCCGACAGCGGCGGTAGGGGGCAGGATCTCGGCATGGGGATTGACGCGCGTGCGGCGGACCGTTCCGGCAGCAGACCGAGGCGGGACGTGAGTCGGCCGGCCATGAGCCGGCGTCCACGCTCGGTCGCGGCACCGGAGCATGGCGACCAGGACGAGCCGGCTCCGCTGCCCGAGCCGGTGACGATGCGGTTGGACGGCAAGGTCGCGCTGGTCACCGGCGCGGGCAGCGCGGACGGCATCGGGTACGCCACCGCTCGCCGCCTGACCGACCTGGGCGCCCGGGTGGCGATCGTCTCGACCACGCGGCGCATCCACGACCGGGCCGGTGAACTCGGGGTCACCGGCTTCGTGGCCGACCTCACTGACGAGTCGGAGGTCGGCGCGTTGGCCGACGCCGTCACCGAGCAGCTCGGCGATGTCGAGGTGCTGGTCAACAACGCCGGTCTGGCCAGCCGGGCCAGCCCGGAGGTGCTGCGCCCGGTCGCGCAGCTCAGCTACGACGAGTGGCGCGGCGAGATCGACCGGAACCTGACCACCGCCTTCCTGTGCAGCCGGGCCTTCATCGGCGGGATGGCCGAGCGCGGTTGGGGCCGGATCGTCAACCTGGCCGCCACCGCCGGCCCGGTCAACGCGCTGCCCACCGAGGCGGCGTACGCGGCGGCCAAGGCGGGCGTGGTGGGCCTGACCAGGGCGCTGGCGATGGAGATGATCGCCGACGGGGTGACGGTCAACGCGGTGGCGCCGGGCACCATCTACACCGCGGCCTCGACCATGGCCGAGATCAAGCAGGGACTGGGTACGCCGGTGGGGCGTCCTGGCACGCCGGACGAGGTCGCCGCGGCGATCACGTTCCTCTGCTCACCGGCCGCGTCGTACATCACCGGGCAGATGCTGGTGGTCGACGGCGGCAACAGCGTGCGGGAGGCCCAGTTCCGCTGAGTGGGGGTCAGGTTCTGGTGCCGTCCGAGCCGGCCCAGATCGCCAGCGCCAGCCACCCGCAGCAGGCCAGCAGGAAGAGGCCGGTGAAGATGTAGCTGAGGATCAGGCCCCAGTTGGCGAGCTGCTCGCCGTCCTCGCCGCTGGTACGCAGCTGTCGCTTGGCGAGGTGCCCGAGGGCGATGCCGGCGGGGGCGAAGACGAAGGCGAAGACCAGCGACAGGATGGCGAGCACGTTGGTGCCGCGTCCGCCGCCCTGACCGGCCGGCGGCCCGTACTGACCGTAGGGCACCTGCGGGGCGTACGGCGGTTGCTGTCCCCACTGCTGGCCGTGCGGCGGCTGCCCCGGATGTTCGTACGACGGCTGTCCGTAGGCCGGCTGCCCGTGCGGCTGGTCGCCCGGCTGCTGTCCGTACGGCTGCCCGTACTGTGGCTGCTGCCCGCCGGGCGGTGGCTCGTAGGGCGACGGTGGCTGGTCCGGCTCCGGTGGCTGCCCCACGCTCTCCTCCTCCGTCCCGCCCGTGCGGCCGTCCGCCCTGGTGGGGAAGGCCCTCATTGCGGGACGCTACCCGCAGCGGTGAACCTTTTCACAGCGGTTGTGTGGACTGGTCACCTTGGCCGCCGCGGTCAGGGCGACCGATACTGATCGAGCGTTTAGTTACCAATGAGTAAGGCGCCGATTCCCCGGAGGCTGAGATGGCTCGACTCGCCCAGACGCCCGGCCTGACCGACGAGCAGCGGTCGATCCTGGAGACCGTCCGGGAGTTCGCGGACAAGGAGATCATCCCGCACGCGCAGCGCCTGGAGCACGCCGACGAATACCCGGCCGACATCCTCGACGGGATGAAGGAGATGGGCCTGTTCGGGCTCACCATCGCCGAGGAGCACGGTGGTCTGGGCGAGTCTCTGCTGACCTACGCGCTCGTGGTCGAGGAACTCTCCCGAGGCTGGATGTCGATCTCCGGCATCGTCAACACGCACTTCATCGTGGCGTACCTGATCTCCCAGCACGGCTCCGCCGAGCAGCAGGCCCGACTGCTGCCGAAGATGGCCACCGGGGAGGTGCGCGGCGCCTTCTCGATGTCGGAACCGGAGTGTGGCTCCGACGTCTCGGCGATCAAGTCGAAGGCGGTCCGGGACGGTGACCGCTTCGTCATCAACGGCCAGAAGATGTGGCTGACCAACGGTGCCTACTCGTCGGTGGTGGCCACCCTGGTGAAGACCGACACCGGCGCGGACTCCGTCTACGGCAACATGAGCACCTTCCTGCTGGAGAAGGAGCCCGGCTTCGGCGAGACCGCCCCCGGCCTGACCATCCCCGGCAAGATCGACAAAATGGGCTACAAGGGCGTCGAGACCACCGAGATGGTGCTCGACGGCGTCACCGTCCCCGACAGCGCCGTCCTCGGTGGAGCCGACCAGATCGGCCGGGGCTTCTACCAGATGATGGACGGCATCGAGGTCGGCCGGGTCAATGTGGCCGCCCGAGCCTGCGGCATCTCGATCCGCGCCTTCGAACTGGCCGTCGGGTACGCCCAGCAGCGCCGGACCTTCGGTCAGCCGTTGGCGAAGCACCAGGCCATCGCCTTCAAGCTGGCCGAGATGGGTACGAAGATCGAGGCCGCGCACGCCCTCATGGTCAACGCCGCCCGGCTCAAGGACGCCGGCCAGCGCAACGACGTCGAGGCCGGGATGGCCAAGCTGCTCGCCTCGGAGTACTGCGCCGAGGTCGTCCAGGAGGCGTTCCGCATCCACGGCGGATACGGCTACTCCAAGGAGTACGAGATCGAGCGGCTGATGCGGGAGGCTCCGTTCCTGCTCATCGGCGAGGGCACCTCGGAGATCCAGAAGACGATCATCTCCCGAGGCCTGCTCCGCGAGTACAAGCTCTGAGAGGTAAGGAAGGGCACCTTATTAACGCCTCCGGTAGAGCAGGGGCCCCCTCTTAGGGCGTGTTTCATAAGTGGGTGCGGAGCCAGCTGTTGATGGCGGCGATGGTGATGGTGGCTTCGTAGCGGACGGCGAGTTTGTCGTAGCGGGTGGC
>NZ_JAXCFK010000003.1:0-98443 GCF_056150025.1 Micromonospora aridisoli
CTCGACTTGCATGTGTTAAGCACGCCGCCAGCGTTCGTCCTGAGCCAGGATCAAACTCTCCAACAAAAACCTGAAGGAAAATCATCCCAGCAACAAAAATGTTGCCAAAGAAACCCCAAACCAACCAGAAAAACTGGCCAGCCCGAGAAACAAACTTGGCACTGGCTTATCAAGCACCCTGTTGAGTTCTCAAAGAACAACCACACACCATCCCCGGCCTCGCCTAGCGAAACCGTGTCCGGGGCACCACACCCGACCAAACCGCACCGGGCACTTTTACCACGTTACCCGGTGGTTTCTACCGTGTCAAACCGGCTCGCACCGCTTTGTCACGCTTCACCCATTTGTCCGGGCACCACGATCGAACCGGCTTCCGCCGTTCCAGTCGTGGTTTTGGCAGGCCAGCCGCTGCGGTCTCCCGCGAGCGCGCCTGGGGCCCTGCCGGTCGTCAACCATACCCGGTCGGTTCCGCCTCACCAAATCCGCCCCTCGACGAATCCGGGGCACCGCCCGGCTCGAACCTGGAAGACGTCAGCCGTCCCGGCCCGATAGGTCCACCTGCGCTCCGGCCTGAGGTCTTCGACCTCGTTCGTCCGTTCCGCGCTGGCAAAGAGAAAGTTACGCGCCCGGCGGATTGATCGTCAAATCCGCCGGGCGCGTCCCGCGTCACACCACCGCTTGCCGGGTCAGGAGCCCAGCTCGACCCCGGCGAAGGAGCGCTTGCCCCGACGCAGCACGAGGTACCGGCCGTGCAGCAGATCCGCCGCGGAGACCACGGCGTCCGCCTCGACAACCCGGTTGTTGTTGACGTACGCGCCGCCTTCGGCGATCACCCGCCGGGCCTCCTTCATGCTCGGTACCAGGCCGGACTCCTTGAACAGGGCGGCGACCTCCGGCAGTTCACCGAGACGGACCAGACCGGCCTCGGTCAACGCGGCGCGCAGCGTCACCGCGGACAGGTCCTCCAGCGATCCCCGGCCGAACAGCGCCTGGCTGGCGGCGACCACCTGCGCCATCTCCCGCTCGCCGTGCACCAGCGTGGTCAACTCTTCGGCGAGGGCGCGTTGAGCGGCCCGGGACGCCGGCCGCTCGGCGGTCTCCTTCTCCAGCGCCTCCAGCTCCTCGCGCGACCGGAAGCTGAAGTAGCGCAGGTAGCGGCCCACGTCCCGATCGTCGACGTTGATCCAGAACTGGTAGAAGGCGTACGGGCTGGTCATCTCGGGGTCGAGCCAGATCGCGCCGCCCTCGGTCTTGCCGAACTTCGAGCCGTCCGACTTGGTGACCAGCGGGGTGGTGAACGCCTGGACCGGTCCGAGGCCCCGCCGCCGCACGTAGTCGACCCCGGCGGTGATGTTGCCCCACTGGTCGGAGCCACCGAACTGGAGCTGGCAGCCGCGCCGCCGGTGCAGCTCGAAGAAGTCGTTGGCCTGCAACAACTGGTAGCTGAACTCGGTGAAGCTGATTCCGCTCTCCAACCGGGCCCGGACCACCTCCCGGGCCAGCATCCGGTTGACCGGGAAGTGCTTGCCCACGTCGCGCAGGAACTCGACCACCGACATCTCACCGGTCCAGTCCAGGTTGTTGACCAGTTGGGCGGCGTGGTCCCCGGTGTACGACACGAAGGGCGCGAGCTGGTCGCGGATCCGCTGGACCCAGCTCGCCACGACCTCCGGCGGGTTGAGGGTCCGTTCCGCGCTCTCCTTCGGGTCGCCGATCTGCCCGGTCGCGCCGCCGACCAGCAGCAGCGGCCGGTGCCCGGCGAGCTGGAGACGGCGGGCGGTGGTGACCTGCATCAGGTGGCCGACGTGCAGGCTCGGCGCGGTGGGGTCGAAGCCGACATAGAAGGCGGCTCCCGGGCCGTCGAGCAGCGCGCGCAGCTCGTCCGGGTCGGTGGAGTCCTGTAGCAGGCCCCGCCAGCGCAGGTCGTCGGTGAGGGAGTCCCGCCGGGCCGGCGGGAGGTTGCTGTCGGTCACGGTCACCGATTCTCCCCCATCGGGCTGCTCCGGCCCTACCGGGTTCTGCCAGACGCACCGGCACTAGGCTGGCGATCAAGATCGAGGAGGTGGCCGTGGACGTGCCGGAGATGTCGGGCGGCTTCTTCGCCCTGCTCGGGCTGACGTTGGACGAGATCAGCGGGGACCGGGTCACGATCCGCTGGCAGGTCCGCCCGGAGTTGCACCAGCCGTACGGCATCCTGCACGGCGGGGTCTACTGCTCGGTGGTGGAGACGGCGGCCAGCCTGGGCGCGGGTGTCTGGCTGGGCGGTCGCGGTCGGGTGGTCGGTGTGTCGAACCAGACCGACTTTCTGCGAGCCGTGCGCGAGGGCGAGCTGACCGCGGTCGGCACCCCGGTGCACCGAGGGCGGAGCCAGCAGCTGTGGCAGGTGGAGGTCACCGACGCGGACGCCCGGCTGGTCGCCCGCGGCCAGGTCCGTCTGCAGAACCTCTATCCGGACGCCGGTTGACGGACGGCCGCCGCGGCCCGGTCGACACCGTCACCCCCGACCGACCAGGGTTGATGTCGGTTTCGAGTAGATAGCGGCTTTCGCGGCGTTATCGTCGCGTCGATGACCGACCCCGCACCGCCGACGTGAGGAAGCTCCTCGCGGCGACGCTCGGCATCCTGTCCGCGATCGGCGGCTTCGTCGACATCGGCGACCTCGTCGCCGCCGGTCAGGCCGGCGCCCGCTTCGGCATGGCACACACCTGGGTGCTGCTGCTCGGCGTCGTCGCCATCTGCGCGTACGCGGAAATGGCCGGACGGATCGCGGCGGTGACCGGCCGGGCGGTGTTCGACCTGGTTCGGGAGCGGCTCGGCGCGCGGATGGCACTGATCAACCTGGTGGCCTCGTACCTCGTCACGGTCATCACGCTGGCGGCGGAGCTGGGCGGGGTGGCGCTGGCGCTGCGACTGGCCACCGGGGTGCCCTACCTGCTCTGGGTACCCGTCGCCGGGATCGCGGTCTGGCTGGTGCTGTGGCGGATGCGGTTCCCGGTGATGGAACGCGTCTTCGGGCTGGCCGGGCTGGCTCTGGTGGTCTTCGCCGTCGCGTTGTTCTGGCTGCCGACCGACTGGGCGGCGCTCGGCCGCAGCGCCGTGGCACCCGACGACTCCGGTCAGGGCTGGGGGGCGTACTGGTTCATCGCGGTCGCGTTGTTCGCCTCGACGGTGAGCCCGTACGAGGTCTTCTTCTTCTCCTCCGGCGGGGTCGAGGAGCGGTGGAGCGCGGACGACCTGGCCGATGCCCGCTTCAGCGTGCTGGTCGGCTTCCCGATCGGCGGGTTCCTCGCCCTGTCGCTGATCGCCACGGCCGCCGTGGTGCTGCGCCCCGCCGGTCTCTCGGTGGACAGCCTCGACGAGGTCGCGCATCCGGTGGTGCTCGCCTTCGGCGCGGTCGGCCTGGCCGTGGCGGCACTGGCCTTCTTCGCGGTCACCTTCGGCGCCGCGCTGGAGACCGGTCTGTCCGCCGCGTACGCCGCCGCGCAGTACTTCGGCTGGCAGTGGGGCAAGCGGGTCAGCCCGCGCGAGGCGGCCCGGTTCCACACCGTGCTGCTGGTCAGCGTGCTGATAGGGGTGCTGCTGCTGTTGACCACGATCGACCCGGTGACCCTCACCGAGTACATGTTGATCATCAGCGCGGTGGCGTTGCCGCTGACGTACCTGCCCATCCTGGTGGTCGCCAACGACCGCACCTATCTGGGCGACCGGGTCAACGGTCGGGCGCTCAACCTGCTGGGCGCGGTGCTGCTGCTGGTCATCGTCGCCGCCTCGATCGTCGCCGTGCCACTGGCCATCGGTACGAGGATGGGTCAGTGAGGATCCAGATCAGCCGCGAGCTGCTCGACCGTCAACTCGTCGACCGCGACGGGCGGCTGGTCGGCAAGGTCGACGACGTGGAGTTCGGGTTCGACGCGGACGGGCTGCCGTACCTGCGGTCGCTGCTGACCGGGCCGGGTGCGCTCGGGCAGCGGGTCGGCGGCCGGCTGGGGCGGATGCTGGTGCTGACCGCCGAGCGGTTCGTCACGGATCGGCCGGTGGCGCCGCTGCGCATCCCGTACGCGCTGGTCGCGCGGGTGGACAGCGCGGTGCGGCTGCGGATCCGGGCGGACGAGCTGCCCACCTCGCCGGTCGAGGAGTGGCTGCGCCGCAACCTGATCGGCCGGATCCCGGGGGCGGACCGTGCGGGCGGGTGAGCTGCTGGGCCGGACCGCGTACGACCACCAGGGGCGCCGGTTGGGTCGGGTGGTGGACCTCGTGGTGCGCGGTTCCTCCGACGGCCCGCTGCGGCTGACCGACCTGGTCGTCACCCGGCACTGGTACGGCCGGTTGAGCGGGCGGCTGATCGGCCCGGAACGGCACCCGTCGGGCCCATGGGCGATCCGCGCGCTGGCCCGGCTGCTGAGTCGCAGCACCTGGCAGGTGCCGCTGCACCGGGTACGGCTGGATCCGCCGCTGCCCGACCCGGCGGAGAAGGATCACGCGCCGGAGGGCTGACCCTCACGGAGCACGGGCCGGGCTCAGCGTCGGGTGCCGTCCAGCACCGACGAGGTGTCGTCCGGCGTGCCCGACAGGTCGTCCCGCCGCCGCTCGGACGCGGCGGTGGTCGCGGCGGCGGAGTCGTCGGAGTCCTCGGGCTGCTCCGCCGCGTGGCGCAGCCGGACACCGGAGACCGCCCGGTCGTCGGCGACGGTCACCTCCAGCCGCCAACCGTCGACGGTGAGATGCTCCCCGGTCGCGGGGATCCGGCCGAGACCGGCCAGCACCAGCCCCGCCACGGTGGTGTAGTCGCCGTCCGGGCGGCCGGGCAGTTCCACCCCGATGTCGGGCAGATCGTGGATGGGGAAGGTCCCCGGCACCAGCAGCGAGCCGTCCGCCTCGGTACGCACCTCACGGACGTCGCGGTCGGTCTCGTCGTAGATCTCCCCGACGATCTCCTCCAGGATGTCCTCCAGGGTGACGATGCCCTCAACGGCGCCGCGCTCGTCCACGACCAGCGCCATGTGCTGGCGTTCGGCCTTGAACCGGCGCAGCGCGTCCACCACCGGCACCGAGTCCGGCAGCAGCAGCGGCGGGCGGGCGTACTCGTCGACCGGCTGGTCGTCGCGGACCCCGACGAGGTCCCGCAGGTGGATGACGCCGACCGTCTCGTCCAGGCCGCCGTGGCGGACCACCGGGGCGCGGGAGTGCCCGGACGCGGCCAGCACGAGCCGGGCGGCCTCGGCGGTGGTGCCACTGTCCAGGCAGAAGACCTGCAACCTCGGTACCAGCACCGCCCGCAGCTTCCGCTCGGCGATCTCCACGGCACCGGCGATGATGGTCTGCTGCTCCTTGGTGAAGCCGTGATGGCCGGCCACGATGTCGCGCAGCTCGTCCGGGCTGATCTCGTCCCGCTCCGGCTTCGGGTCCAGCCCGAACAGCCGCACCACCAGGTCACTGGTCGCGCCGAGCACCCAGACGACCGGCCGGGTGAGGGCGGCGAGCAGGTCCAGCGGGCGGGCGACGAGCAGCGCCCACCGCTCCGGGATCTGCATGGCGATCCGTTTCGGGGCCAACTCGCCGAAGACCAGGGTGACGAAGGTCAGCACCAGCGTGACCAGCACGACCGCCACCGGCCCGGCGGCCCGACCGAACACCCCCTCGATCAGCGGGACCAGCGGCCGGGCCAGCGACACCGCGGCGGCGGCCGAGGCGAGGAAGCCGGCGAGGGTGATACCGATCTGGATGGTGGCCAGGAAGCGGTTCGGGTCGCGGGCCAGCCGGGCCAGCACGCGGCCGGTCCGCCCGGTGCGTTCCAGCCGCTGGACCTGGCTGTCCCGCAGCGACACCAGCGCCAACTCGCTGCCCGCGAAGATCGCGTTCACCACGACCAGGACTCCGACCAGGGCCAGCTGGCTCCAGTAGCTCTGCACGCCCGGTTCTCCTCCGCTGGACCGCGCCCCGTGGCGCCGCCGGTGGCGGCCCCGCCGGCGTAGCGGTGCCTATGCCCACTCGCTCCGGCGGCAAATCATCGCCCAGCCGGGACGGCGCGATCAGCCCTGGGGCAGCGCCGGTGCGGGCAGGTCCAGCACGTACGACTCCCCCGCGCGGCGGAACCCGAGGCGGTGGTAGTACGGGGCGATCATGCCCGGTGGGCTCACCACCTGCCGGAACCCGCGATCGGTGAACAGGCGGCTGCGCCGGTAGACGAATTCGCCGGGCGTGAAGTCACGAAACGGCGGGGTGACGTAGTCCAGGTCGACCTGGGCCACCCCGTCGCCGGCATCGCGCACCAGCACCACGCCGACGACCTCGTCGGCGCGTACCACGAGGAAGGCCGATCGGCCGGCCAGCCGGTCCGGGTGGAAACCCGGGTTGAAGCGGGCGATGTCGGCGGCGTGCACCCGCAGCGTGTGGGCCAGGAACGCGTCGTCGGCACCCACCTCGACCACCTGGTAGGTCTGCTCGTCATGACGGGTGGTGAGCAGCCGCCGCAGGTACCAGATGTTGATCACGGCCAGCACCACGTTCAGCCCGACCATGGGCCACACCCGCACCGCGGTGTTGTAGCCGATCAGGACGGCACAGCCGACCAGGTTGAGGGCGCGCAGTCGCAGGATCCGCGTCTGCAGCAGCGACCACACCAGCAACGCGGAGCCGGCCCAGCCGACCAGTTCCAGCCAGTTCACCCCGCGAGGGTAGACGCCGCCCTGGTCAGCCCGGGTGTCAGGGGGCGGATCGCGCCAGGTCGGGGCGGATCACGCCGGCAGTTCCAGGACGTACTCGTCGACGTCGTGGCCCCGGCCCGGGGCGTACGCCCGGTCGGTGCCCCGCACCACGAACCCGCACCGGCGCAGCACCTTCAGTGAGGCGGCGTTGTCGGTCGCCGCCCGCGCGAACAGGGGCCGGTGCCGGACCTCGCGCAGCAGCGCCGTCAGGGCGGCCGTGGCATACCCGCGGCCCCAGTGTGCCCGGTCGATCCAGTAGCTGACCTCGGTGCGCCCGCCCACGGCAAAGGCCAGCACGTGGCCGACCACCGCGCCGTCGACGGTCACCGTCCGGGCCACGATCTCCGGGTCGGTGAGGATGCGTACCCAGTGCGCGGCGAACGCCCGCCGGTCGGCCGGGTCCGGGGCGCCGAAGGCGGCCATCCGGTTGGCCTCGGGATCGAGCTGATGGGCGAAGAACTCCACCAGGTCGTCCTCACCGACGGGGCGTAGCCGCAGGTCATCGGTCACCGGCCGACCATACGTGCCGGGACGGTGGAGACGCCGACGGGCCGTGGCGGCCGGTGGCCCGTCCAGCTCAGGACCAGCGGCCCGGTCCGGGTCGGCTTTCGGCCCTGCCCCGACCCGCGGCGGCGCTGTTACCAAGAGGTCAGAGGCATCGACGGCGAAGTGGAGGCCGGGTCATGACCAGGTACGTGTACGACTTCATCGAGGGCGGCCGGGGCATGGCCGACCTGCTCGGCGGCAAGGGCGCCAACCTTGCCGAGATGACCCGGCTCGGGTTGCCGGTGCCGCCCGGATTCACCGTGAGCACCGACGCGTGCCGGGCCTACCTCGCCGACAAGGAGGTGCCCGTAGGGCTGTTCGACGAGGTGAATGCTCACCTCCGGGAGATCGAGGTGCGGCTGGGCCGGCGGCTCGGCGACCCGACCGAGCCGCTGCTGCTGGCCGTCCGTTCCGGGGGGCGGTTCTCGATGCCCGGGATGATGGAGACCATCCTGGACATCGGCCTCAACGACGCGACGGTGGTGGGACTGGCCCGGATCAGCGGCGACGAGCGGTTCGCCTGGGACTCGTACCGACGGTTGATCCAGATGTTCGGTCGGACGGTGCACGGCGTGCCGGCCGAGGACTTCGACCGGGAACTGGAGGCGCTGCGGGCCACCGCCGGGCCGGAGGGCCCGACGGCGGAGCAGCTGCACGGGCTGGTCGAGACGTACAAGAAGGTGTTCGCCGACCGGGTCGGCCACGACTTCCCGCAGGCCCCGCACGAGCAGCTGTACTCGGCCATCCGCGCGGTCTTCGAGTCGTGGAACGCCTCCCGGGCGGTGCTCTACCGCCGCCGTGAGCACATCCCCGACGACCTGGGCACCGCGGTCAACGTGATGGCGATGGTCTTCGGAAACCTGGGACCGGACTCGGGCACCGGGGTCGCCTTCACCCGCGATCCGGCCACCGGCGCCCCCGGCGTGTACGGCGACTACCTGTCCGACGCCCAGGGCGAGGACGTGGTGGCCGGCGTCCGTAACACGGTGGGGCTGGACGAGTTGTCCCGGATCGACCCGGCCAGCTACCGGCGGTTGACCGGGATCATGACGACCCTGGAGCGGCACTACCGGGACCTGTGCGACGTGGAGTTCACCATCGAGCGTGGCCGGTTGTGGATGCTGCAGACCCGGGTCGGCAAGCGCACCCCGGCGGCGGCCTTCGTCATCGCCGCGCAGCTCGCCGACGAGGGTCTGATCAGCTGGGACGAGGCGTTGACCCGGGTCAGCGGCGCCCAGCTGGCCCACCTCATGTTCCCCACCTTCGACCCGGAGGCCACCCCGGAGCCGCTGGCCACCGGTGTCGGCGCCTCGCCCGGTGCCGCCGCCGGCCGGGTGGTCTTCGACAACGCCGCCGCCGAGGCTGCCGAGGAGCCGGTGATCCTGGTACGCCGGGAGACCAACCCGGACGACCTGCCCGGCATGATCGCCGCCGCCGGGATCCTCACCGCCCGAGGAGGCAAGACCTCGCACGCCGCGGTCGTCGCCCGGGGCATGGGACGCACCTGCGTGTGCGGTGCGGAGGCGTTGGAGATCGACCCGGAGCGCGGCGAGTTCAGCGTCGACGGCCGGACCGTCCGGGCCGGCGAGCTGATCTCGATCGACGGCACCAGCGGCCGGATCTACCTCGGCGAGGTGCCGGTGCGACCCTCCCCGGTGACCCGCTACCTCGCCGGTGAGCTGGCCCCGGAGTCCGACCGGCTGGTCTCGGCCGTGGATCGGCTGTTGCGGCACGCCGACTCGGTGTCGCGGCTCGGCGTACGCGCCAACGCCGACACCCCCGCCGACGCGGTGCGCGCCCGGGCGCTCGGCGCGGCCGGTGTGGGGCTGTGCCGCACCGAGCACATGTTCCTCGGTGCGCGCCGGGCCCTGGTCGAGCGACTGATCCTGGCCGACGGGCTGGACGAGATCCACGCCGCGCTGGCGGAACTGCTGCCGTTGCAGCGGGAGGACTTCGTGGCGATCCTCGCCGCGATGGACGGGCTGCCGGTCACCATCCGGCTGCTCGACCCGCCGCTGCACGAGTTCCTGCCTCCGCTGCCGGAACTGGCCGCGCGGGTGGCCCGGGCGGAGGCGCTCGGACAGGACCCGGGCCGCGACGCGGTGCTGCTGGCCGCCGTCCAGCGCATGCAGGAGAGCAACCCGATGCTCGGCCTGCGCGGAGTCCGGCTGGGGCTGGTGGTGCCGGGCCTGTTCGCGATGCAGGTGCGGGCCGTCGCCGAGGCGGCGGCGCGGCGGGTGGCCGAGGGCGGCGACCCACGCCCGGAGATCATGGTGCCGCTGGTCGTCGACGCGCATGAGCTGGCGGTGGTGCGCGCCGAGATGGCGGACGTGCTGGCCACCGTGCCCGGTGCGCCGCCGATCCCGGTGGGCACGATGATCGAGACTCCGCGTGCGGCGCTGACCGCCGGGGAGATCGCGGGCGAGGCCGAGTTCTTCTCCTTCGGCACCAATGACCTCACCCAGACCACCTGGGCGTTCTCCCGCGACGACGGCGAGGGTTCCTTCCTCGGTGAATATCTGGAGCGGGGCATCGTCGAGACGTCTCCGTTCGAGACCGTCGACGCCGCCGGAGTGGGCCGGCTGGTCCGCCTCGCGGTGGCCGAGGGTCGGGCCGCGCGGCCCGAGCTGACCGTCGGTGTCTGCGGCGAGCACGGCGGTGATCCGGAGTCGGTGGAGTTCTTCGCCGAGGCCGGGCTCGACTACGTCTCCTGCTCGCCGTACCGGGTGCCGATCGCCCGCCTGGCCGCTGGCCGGGCCGCGGTCTCCGGCGCCTGCGCCGGTTCCGACGCCCGATAAGGGGGTAGCCGAGATGACCGCGATCCTCAACGCCACCGGGCCGGTGCCACTGGTCCCGCCCCGGCCGGCGCCGGCCACGGCACCGCTACCGGCACCGACGCCGTCGGTCGGGCCGGTGCTGGAGTTGCCCGGCACACCACCGACCGCACTGGTGCCGGTGACCCGCGACGGACGTCCGGTCGGCGTGTTCGTCGCCACCGGCGGGCGGGTCCGGTACCGGCCGGTGCTCGACCCGGACCGGCTGCTGGTCGCCTCGGCCGGGGTGCTGGCGCTGGGACTCGTCATCTCCGGCGTCACCGTGCTGGGCCGGCGGCGCCCGCCCACGGTCGGCCGGCTCAGCATGGGACCGGGCGGCTGGGTGAGCTTCCGCGGCGTCCGCGGTCCGGTGCCGCAGGCACCGCGTCCCTGGTGGGCCCGGCTGCTGCGGGCCCGGCGGCTGGTCGTCGAACGCTGACGGCGCACCGCCACGTCCCACCGCACACCGACGGCGGCCCACCGGCCGCCGTCGGTGTCGTGCGCGCCGGCGAGGTGGCCTGCGGAGGAGTCCCCAGGGCCGTTGGTCCCGGGTCGTGCGGGCGCATCGCCCCTGCCCGGCCGCGTCGACCTGGACCAGGCTGATGTTGAAGGGCGTGCCGCAGGGGCCGCCTGGTGCACAGGGCGGAGCGGACGGTGGCCGGACAGGTCCAGGTCGCGGACGGGGACGTACGCAGAGAATCCACCGTGACGGCGGGACCCGACACCGGGCTCGCCTCGGGCGAGGCCGCTCGACGGCTGCGGGTGGACGGACCGAACGCCGCCGCGCCCCCACCCCGCCGGCACCTGGCGGTCCGGATCCTGCATCAGCTCACCGATCCCCTGGTCGCGCTGCTGCTGGCCGCGGCCGTGGTCACCACCGTGCTGCGGGACTACCCCGACACCGCAGTGATCCTGCTCGTCGTCGCGGTCAACACGGCGATCGGGGTGGTCCAGGAGGTACGTGCCGACCGGGCCATCGCCGCGCTCGACCAGCTCGCCGCGCCGACCGCCCGGGTGGTCCGCGACGGCCGGGACGTGGTCCTGCCCGCCAGCGAGCTGGTCCGGGGTGACCTGGTACGGATCGAGGCCGGCGACGTGGTCCCGGCCGACCTGCGGCTGCACGACGCGAACCGGCTGCACCTGGACGAGTCGGCGTTGACCGGCGAGTCGGTGCCGGTGTCCCGCGCGGCGGGCGAGGAGGCCAGCGCCGGCACGGTCGTGACCACCGGTCGGGCGGCCGGCACGGTGGTGCGCACCGGCGCGGCGAGCGCGCTGGGCCGGATCGCCACCCTGGCGGCCACCACCCGGCCGTCGGCCACCCCGCTGCAACGCCGGCTCGCCTCACTCGGTCGGATCCTCGGCCTCGCCGCCGTGGCGCTGTCCGGGCTGGTCTTCGCCGTCGGCGTACTCGGCGGCCGGCCTCTGGTGGACATGGCGGTCACCGCGGTGAGCCTGGTGGTGGCCGCGGTGCCGGAGTCGCTGCCCGCGGTGGTGACGCTGGCCCTCGCGCTGGGCGCACGTCGGATGGCCGCCGCCCGGGCGATCCCCCGCCGGCTGCACGCGGTGGAGACCCTCGGTTCGGTCACGGTGATCGCCTCGGACAAGACCGGCACCCTCACCGAGGGGCGGATGGCCGTGCAGCAGGCGGTCACCGGCGACGGTGCCCGGTTCGGTGTCACCGGCAGCGGGTACGCCCCGGACGGCACCGTGCACCGCGACGGGACGCCGGTGGCGGTGTCGGATGAGCTGCGCCGGCTGGCCCGGGCCGGCCTGCTCTGCAACGACGCGACCCTCGCCCCACCGACGGAGGAGAGCCCCCGCTGGGGGGCGGTCGGAGATCCGCTGGAGGCGGCGCTGGTGACCTTCGCCGCCCGCTGCGGCCTGGACCCGCAGAACACCCGCAACGCCTGGCCCCGGGTGGCCGAACATCCCTTCGACCAGCAGCTGCGCCGGATGACCACGGTGCACCGCTCCTGCGACCGCCGCTACCTGGTGGTCTGCAAGGGCGCTCCGGAGAACGTGCTCACCGCGCCGCTGCTCGACGCCGACGCGGACGAACTGGCCGCCCTGACCGCCGCCGCGCACCGGATGGCCGGCGACGGGCTGCGGGTGCTGGCGCTGGCCGCGGCCCTGGCGGACACGCCGCCGGCCGACCCCGCCCACCCCGTGGGGTTGCGACCGGTGGGACTGGTCGCCGTCGGCGACCCGCTGCGCGCCGGAGCGCCGGACATCGCCGACGGCTTCGCCGACGCCGGTGTCCGGCTCGTGCTGGTCACCGGGGACCACCCGGCGACCGCGGCGGCCATCGCCGGCCAGTTGGGCCTGTGGGCCGAAGGCGACCCGGTGGTACGCGGCGACGACGGCGATCCCGCCGAGGCGCCCTCGGCGACCCGGGTGTTCGCGCGTACGCAGCCGGAGCAGAAGCTCGACATCATCGCCGGGTTGCAGTCCCGGGGACACGTGGTGGCGATGACCGGCGACGGCGTCAACGACGCCCCGGCCCTGCGCCGGGCCGACATCGGGGTGGCGATGGGTGGCGGCACGGAGGTGGCCCGGCAGGCGGCCGACCTGGTGCTGGTCGACGACGATCTGTCCACCGTGGCCACCGCGATCGGCGAGGGCCGCCGGATCTACGACAACATCCGCCGCTTCCTGCGCTACGCCCTCTCCGGCGGGGTGGCCGAGATCGCGGTGATGCTGCTCGGGCCGCTGTTCGGCCTGCCGGTACCGCTGTTGCCGGCGCAGATCCTCTGGATCAACCTGCTCACCCACGGGGTGCCCGGGGTGGCCCTGGGCGCCGAACCGGCCGAACCCGGCACGCTGCGCCGGGTGCCGCGCTCACCACACGAGTCGGTGCTCGGCGCGGGCCTGGGCCGGCAGATCCTGGTCGGCGGTGCGCTGATCGCGGCGGTGACCCTGGGCGCGGGTGTGCTCGCCGCCCACTGGGACCGACCGTGGCAGTCCGTGATCTTCATGGTCCTCGGCCTGGCCCAGCTGGGGGTGGCCCTGGCGGTCCGCGCGCCCCGACCGCCCGGGCAACGGCGGGGCAACCTGGCGCTGCCCCTCGCGGTGGCCTCCTCCGCGCTGCTCCAGGTGGCCGGCGTGACGCTGCCGCCGCTACGGGAGCTGCTCGGTACCGAGGCACTCGGCGTCCCGGAGCTGCTGGCCTGTGCCGCGGTGAGCGTGCTGCCCGGTCTGGTGCTGCGGCTGACCCGGCGCACGCCGAAGAGCGACGACGGCATGTCCGCCTACCCTGGCGTCGTCGGATGAGCCAGGCTGACAGCGGAGTCAAGGAGGAGATGTGATGGCCAGCAACACCGGCGCTCCCATCGTGGTGGGCGTGGACGGTTCCGAGATCGCCCTGCACGCGGTGCGTGCCGCCGCGCGGGAGGCGGCACACCGGCACCGCCCGCTGCGGATCGTGCACGCCTTCATCTGGCCCTTGATGAAGGTGCCGCTGGGTCCCGCGCCGGGTGCGCCGCCCGAGGGCGGGCTGCGTAACCAGGCGGAGCGGTGCGTCGCCGACGCCGTCGCCGAGGCCGGCAAGGTGGCCCCGGAGGTGGCGGTGACCGGCGCCGTGGTCGACGGGCCGGCGAGCCCCGTTCTGCTCGCCGAGGCCCGGGACGCCGCGTTGCTCGTGCTCGGCAACCGTGGCCTGGGTGGCTTCGCCGGGCTGCTGCTCGGCTCGGTGGCCGTGCAGATCAGCGCTCACGCGGACTGCCCGGTGCTGGTGATTCGCGGTGAATCGCGGGCGGACGGCCCGGTGGTGGTCGGCGTGGACGGCTCGGAGCTGTCGCAGGAGGCCGTCCGGTTCGCCTTCGAGGAGGCGGCGTGGCGGGGCACCGAGCTGGTCGCGATGCACGCCTGGCTGTATCCGACCCCGGTCGGTCCCGGCGACATCCTGCCCCTGGTGTATGACCTGGACGCCTTCCGGGACGAGGAGGAGCGCACCCTCGCCGAGGCGGTGGCCGGCTGGTCCGAACGCTTTCCCGAGGTGACGGTGCGTCGGCGGCTGGTGCGCGGTTCGCCGGCCCGGGCGCTGGTGGAGGAGTCCCGTACCGCCCAGCTGGTGGTGGTCGGCGCGCGAGGCCGCGGGGCGCTCAGCGGCATGCTGCTCGGCTCGGTCAGCCACGCCGTGCTGCACCACGCCCACTCCCCGCTGGCGATCGTCCGGAAGCTGCGTACGGTCGAGGGGACCTGACCGGTGGTGTGTCGACGCGTCCCCGCCCGGGGACGCGTCGACAATGGCCTTGACCGACCCATGGAGAGACGATGAACCGACCTGTCGTGGTGGGGGTGGACGGATCGCCGCCGAGCCTGGTGGCCGCGGAGCACGCGGCACAGGCCGCGGTGTGGCGTTCCCGGCCACTGCATCTGGTGCACGGCTACCTGCACCCGCTCGGCTACGGCGTACCGATCAACCCGTACGAGGTGGGGTTGCCGGCGGCCTCGGAGGACGGCCGCAAGATGCTCGAACAGGCCGCCGCAGAGCTGGTCGACCGATGGCCGGGGCTCACGGTCGAGGTGCGTCAGGTGGCCGGCGGGCCGGGTGCGACGTTGGTCGAGGAGTCCCGTCGGGCGGAGCTGGTGGTGGTGGGCAGCCGCGGTCTCGGCGGCTTCGCGGGGCTGCTGCTCGGCTCGGTCGGCACCCAGGTCGCCGCGCACGGTCACTGCCCGGTGCTGGTGATCCGCCCGCCCGACCGCCCGATTCCCACCGAGGGTCCGGTGCTGGTCGGTATCGACGGATCGGAGTCGGCCGAACTGGCCGTCGGCTTCGGCGCCGACGAGGCCACCCGACGCGGCGGCACGCTGGTGCTGCTGCACGTCGCCGAGGAGCGGGACGGCGACGACGGGGAGGCGGCGGAACTGCTCGCCACCGCGGGGGCGGCGGCGCGCGGCAGTCACCCCGAACTGAACGTCGAGGAACGGATCGTCACCGCGCCCAAGCCCGATCAGGCGCTGATCGAGGCGACCTCGGACGCGGCGCTCGTCGTGGCCGGATCCCGCGGCCGGGGTGGCTTCGCCGGCCTGCTGCTCGGCTCGGTCAGCCAGGCGCTGGTGCAGCACGCCCGTTGTCCCGTGCTCATCGCCCACCCGTACCAGCCGGAGCGCTGACGCGCTCAGCAGCGGGAAGCAGTCAGGGACCGGGCTGGCCGAGGGCGGCGGCGACCGCTTCGGCCAGTCCGGTGCGTTCGGTGCGGGCCCAGGCCACGTGTTGGTCCGGGCGTACCAGGATCCAGCCGTCGGCCCCGCGGAGCATGCCGCGCAGCCGCCCGGACGGATCCTGGTGCCCGTCGCGGCCAATGCGGATCACATGCTCGACTGGCAGATCGTCGGCGAAGGCGCGGTTCTCGGCGATGTCCAGCAACGCTGGCCCGACGGGCAGCAGGTCGTGCAGCCGCACGACGTCGCCGGCGGGATCCAGCAGGGCCACGTTGGGCAGGCGCACGCCGGCAGCTCGGTCGCCGGCCGACAGCAACGCCGATGGCGGCTGATCCAAGTCGATCATCGTGGTCCGGCGTGCCGCGCGCAGACGCACCGCCGGTATCCGCAGGGCCCAGCGGGCCAGGGTGAACAAGCCTCGCCGCACCAGGGCCGGGCTGCGCAGAAACAGTCGGGTCAGCACGTCGGTGTAGCGCGAGACCGTTCCCACCACCACTGCCCGTCGCTCGGTCTCGTACGAGTCCAGCAACCGGTCCTCGTCACCGCCGGCCAGTGCTGCGGCCAGTTTCCAGGCCAGGTTCTGCGCGTCCTGGATGCCGGCGTTCATCCCGAGCCCGCCGACCGGGCTGTGCACATGTGCGGCGTCTCCGGCCAGCAGGACCCTACCGACCCGAAACCGGGGCGCGGCCCGTCGATGGATCCGGAACCGGCTGCCCCACACCAGTTCGAACGGGCCCGGGCCGAGCACGCCGGACAGCCATCCGGCCACCTCCTCCCGGTCGACTCCGTCGTCATCGGCGCTCTGGTCGATCCGGATCAATCGCCACAGGCCGGGCCGCAGCCGAAGAGCGCTGGTGAACCCGCGGTTGTCGACGTCGATGCGAGGCCAGGGCAGCTGGTCACGGTCGTCGTCCACGGCGATGTCGGCGAGCATCGGCCGGAGGTCGTAGGTATGGCCCGGGAACGGTAACCCGAGCGCGTCCCGGACGAAGCTGCTCGCCCCGTCACAGCCCACGACGTAGCGGGCATCGACCACGTCCTCGCCGGTGGTGGTCCGGAAGCGTACCCGGGTGACGTCCGGACCAGGTTCGAGGGCAACCACCTCCGCGCCGAAACGCACATCGGCGGTACCGGCCGCCCGCACGACCTCGAGCAGGATCCGTTCGGTCTGCGCCTGTTCAAGGATCACCAGACCCGGCCGGTCGACTTCCTCGGCCAGCCGGGTGATGTCGATGGTAAGCAGCGGCCCTCGCGCGGGGTCCGGGGAGTTGAGCCGAAGGGTGTCACGCAGGGTGCCGGCGGAGCGCAGCCGCTCGGCGGCGCCCCATGGCTGTAGAGCTTCCAGGGTGCGGACGTGGATGCCGGGCGCCTTGGACTGGACGCTGGTCTGCTGGTTGCGCTCCACCACCAGGGTGCGGACGCCGTGCCGAGCCAGCCCCAGCGCGAGTGCCAGTCCGACGGGACCCGCTCCGACGACGACCACAGGCCAGTGTCCGCCGCGCTGGTCGGATGGGTTCACCCTGCCTCCTCTCCTTCGCCATCGACGTTCCCACAGGTAGTAGGCCGAAACGGCGATCAGGAGAGCTGCGGCGCGGGCGGTGGTGATCGCGGCGGGTCAGCCGTCGCCGCCGCGCAACAGCTGTTCGAAGTCGGTGGTGAGGGCGAACGGGTCGGCGGGCCCACGGGTCGGCTCGTTGCGCCGCACCAGCTCCGCGAGCTCCCGGCCGGCGCGGTCGATCCGGGCGCGCAACGAACCGTCGACGGTCCCACCGGACCAGTCCTCCGGTGCGGCGAAGACCGCAGTCGGCGCCACCACCGCCCGCAGGTAGCTGAACATCGGACGGAGCGCGTGCTCCAGGGCCAGCGAGTGCCGGGCGGTGCCGCCGGTCGCGCCGATCAGCACCGGGCGACCGCCCAGCGCGTCGGCATCGACCAGGTCGAAGAACGACTTGAACAGCCCGTTGTACGAGGCGTTGAAAATCGGACTGACGGCGACCAGTCCGTCGGCGCCGGTGACCTCGTCCAGCACCTGCCGCAGCGGTTCCGACGGGAAGCCGGTGAGCAGGTGGTTGACGATGTCGTGGGCGTGTTCGCGCAGCTCGATCGGGCGCAGCTCGACCTGTTCACCGGCCCGGACCAGCTCGTCGCGGGTGGCCGCGGCGAGCTGGTCGGCGAGCAACCGGGTCGACGAGGGCTGGCTGAGACCGGCCGAGAGCACCGCGAGGGTACGCACGCTCATCGGGCCGCCTCCGGCGCCCGACCGGTGACGTCGTCGACGGCGTGGACGGTGCTGTCCGTGCCACCACCGGCGGCGGCCAGCAGGGAGGCGTGGGTCGGCGCCAGCGGCACGTGTGCCGGGCGGAGCGACTCGAACTCCTTGCGCAGCACCGGCACGACCTCCTCGCCGAGCAGGTCGAGCTGTTCGAGGACGGTCTTCAACGGCAGCCCGGCGTGGTCGACGAGGAACAACTGCCGCTGGTAGTCGCCCACGTACTCCCGGAAGCCGAGGGTACGGTCGATGACCTGCTGCGGGCTGCCCACGGTCAGCGGGGTCTGCGCGGTGAACTCCTCCAGCGAGGGACCGTGACCGTAGACCGGCGCGTTGTCGAAGTACGGGCGGAACTCGCGTACCGCCTCCTGGGAGTTGCGCCGCATGAACACCTGGCCACCGAGCCCGACGATGGCCTGGTCGGCGGAGCCGTGGCCGTAGTGTTCGAAGCGCTGCCGGTAGAGGCCGACCATCCGACGGGTGTGCTCGGCGGGCCAGAAGATGTGGTTGGCGAAGAAGCCGTCGCCGTAGTACGCGGCCTGCTCGGCGATCTCGGGGCTGCGGATGGAGCCGTGCCACACGAACGGAGGCACCCCGTCGAGCGGGCGCGGTGTCGAGGTGAACGACTGCAACGGGGTGCGGAAGCGACCCTTCCAGTCGACCACGTCCTCGCGCCAGAGCCGGCGCAGCAGGTCGTAGTTCTCGATCGCGAGGGGGATGCCGTTGCGGATGTCCTGCCCGAACCAGGGATAGACCGGGCCGGTGTTGCCGCGACCCATCATCAGGTCGACCCGGCCGTCGGCGAGGTGCTGGAGCATCGCGTAATCCTCGGCGATCTTCACCGGGTCGTTGGTGGTGATCAGCGTGGTCGCGGTGGACAGCAGCAGCCGCTCGGTCCGGGCGGCGATGTAACCCAGCATGGTGGTCGGCGACGAGGGCACGAACGGCGGGTTGTGGTGCTCGCCGGTGGCGAAGACGTCGAGGCCGACCTCCTCGGCCTTGAGCGCGATGGTCACCATCGCCTTGATCCGCTCGGCCTCGGTGGGCTCCCGGCCGTTTGTCGGGTCGACCGTGACGTCGCCGACGGTGAAGACTCCGAACTGCATGACCGCTCCCTCGTGTCGTCCGACCGGGGCAGGATGACCCCGACGCACCCGACAACATATTTGACGAGTCAACTATTCCACAGTTGGTGGCTCCCGACAGTGTCACCCTCGGCGGCCCGGCCAAACCCGGACGACGAGGCGGCTACCGGGGCGGCGAGGCAGCACCGTGACACTGACCGCCGTATGGGACGTCCGCCGCAAGTGCCCGCCACTGCTCCTCGGTCAGCTCCGGCCCCAGCCGGGCGCAGATGTCGGCCGCCACGTCGGCCAGGTCCGTCGACCATTGGAGCATCACACCGTTGCCGGCCAGGCCGATCAGCGTGTCACCGGGTACGAACTGAACGAACGCGGTCACCTCGGACGCGTCGAGCGTCGCGTGCACCGTCCCCTGTTCGACGTCCCACAACAACGGCCGACCGTCCCAACTCGCCGAGGCCAGGAGCGAACCGGTGTCGTTGAAGGACAGGGCCACAGTGCGGTTGGTGTGACCGGCGAGGGGCGGTCCAACGGGCGCGAACCGGTCCAGGTCCCACAGTCGTACGGTGTTGTCGATGCTGGCGCTGGCCAGCATCCGACCGTTCGGGTGGAAGGCAAATCTGCCCACGCTGCCGTTGTGGCCGGTCAGGGTGGCGCCGACCTGGGTACGCCCGGTCATCTCCCACAGTCGAATTCCACCGCTGTCCGCACCGGTGGCGAGCAGCTGCCCGTCCGGGCTGAACCGCACCACCGCCACCGCACCGTCGTTCTCCTCCGCCCAGGATTCGTCGTCGTTGAAAAGGGGGATTCCGGCACGACCGCCGGTTTCGATGTCGAGCAACCGCACGGGACCGTCGGAGGTCGCGGCGGCGAGCGTCCGACCGTCCGGACTGAAGTCCAGGCTGCGCGCGTCCGCCTCAAACCTCGCCAGGGTCGCGCCGGAGGGGATGTCCCAGACCGTCAGCGACTCCGGACAGGCGACGGCCAGGTGGCGGCCGTCCCGGCTGAAGGCCAGCTCGGCGGCGCGCGGCGCATTGCACGAGAACTCGCGGAGGTAGCGTCGGGTCGCCACCTCCCACAGCAGGATGACGCCGTCCTCCCGCCCGTAGGCGGCGATCGCGCCGTCGGGCGACACCTCCGCGCTGAGCGCGGCACTGGACAGGGGAACCGGCAGCAGGAGCCGCCACAGCAGAATCTCCCCCGAACCGGTGCCCACCGCCAGCGTCCGGTCGTCCGAGGCGAAAGCCAGGCTGACGGTCGCCTCAGGCGCGCCACGCAGCTCCAGGACCTGCTGCCCGGTCGGCAGGAACCAGAGCCGGACGGTGCGATCAACGCTTCCGGAGGCCAGGAAACGGCCGTGCGGACCGAACGTCATGCCGGCCACGGGGTCGGCGTGGCCGAGCAGTGGCTCGCCGGTCGGCCGTCCACTCTGTAGATTCCAGCGTTGAATGTCTCCCTCCCTTGCCGTGGGGCAGACCGCCGTGTCGCCATCGGCGAAGTTGACGGCCAGGAACAGGCAGGGACCAGAGGTCTTGACCGTCCGCAGCAACCGCTGCGTCGCCGTGTCCCAGACCCGGATGGCGTGTTCCACGCCGGCTCCGATCACCACGGCGTCGTCGGGACCGAAGTGCACTGTGGTGACGACCTTCTCCATGCCGACCATCGGCGAGCCGACCGATCCGCCGGATGCCACGTCCCACAACTGCGGCGTGCCGTCCGTGCTGACCAGAAGCTCTCCGCTGCCGCTGAACGCGACACCGAGCACCGGACCGGCGTGCTGGCGTCGCCAGAGTTCCCGGCCAGAGGCGAGTTCCAGCAGCCGCAGCGATTCGTCGGTGCTGGCGATGGCGAGCAGGCGGCCGGCCGGATCGAAGGCCACCCGGTTGACCGGGCCGTCGGTGGTCACCGGCTCGCGCACGGGCCGGCCGGTTTCCGGATCCCAGAACCGCACCGTGCCGTCGACACCACCGCTGACCAGCAGCCGGCCGTCCGGGCTGAACTCGACCGACTGCACCGGGCCCTGATGTCCACGCAGCACCTGCCGCAACTGGTGACGCGACTGGGTGCTGAGCAGCGCGGAACGGGCCTCCGTGGTCGGCGACCGGCGCCAGGCCGAGGCGGCCAGCAACTGCGCCTCGCGGGGCCAGGTGTCGGCCTGACGGTTGGCGATCTCGGCGAGCCGCCGCGACTCCGCCTGCAACCGCCGCTCCTCGGCCACCGACGCCTGACGCTGCGCCACGAAGCCGACCAGCAGTGCGGCCACCACCGCGACCACCGCGGATACCGCGATGAGCTGGTTGCGCCGGAGCCGGGAGCGGTCCCGCCGCTCCAGCGCCAGGCTCGCCTGGAGGAACTCGCGTTCGGTGGGGCTCAACCCCACCGGATGGTCGACCACCGAAACCAGGTCGCGGACCTGGTCGAGCCGGGCTCCCCGGTAGAGGGCGGCCGGGTCGCGGGCCTCCCGCAGCCAACCGGTGGCCGCCTCGCCGAGGCTCTGGTGCAGGCGCAGCCCGGCGCGGTCCTCGTCGATCCACTGGCGCAGCCTCGGCCAGGCGTGCGGCAGCGCCTCATGGGTGATCTCGGCATGTCCCGCGTCGATGGTCATCAGCCTTGCGCCGGCCAGGGCCTGCGCGGCGCGGTCGACGGCGGCGGCTGTCGACGGCGAGTCGGTGGGCAGAACCTCCCGGAGGTCCAGCCGCCGACGGGTCTCCTCGGTGCCGTCCCCGATGCGGACCATCCGCAGCAGCAGCCGCCGGGCCGCCTCCTGCTCGGCGGTGGCCAGCCCGGTCCACACCCGTTCTGCCTCGTTGGCCACCGCCGACCAGATGCCGCCGGTGCGCTGGTAGCCGGACAGCGTGAGCACCCTGCCCTGGCGGTGCTGCCAGGTGGTGAGCAGGGCGTACGACAGCAGCGGCAAGGTGCCACCGGTGTCCCGCCCGTCCCACGGGCCGGCCCGCAGGTCGGCCAGCAGCCGCTCGACCAGCCCGGCCTCAAGGCTGAGACCCGCGGCGTGTGCCGGACGGCGGATCGCCTCCGCCAACTCCTCGGCGGTCATCGGCCGGATGAGGAACTGCCGCTGCTCAAGGGCGGACACCAGCTCCGGATAGACCAGACAACGGCTGAAGAAGTCCGCCCGCAGGCCCAGCACCACCAGCGCTGGCGCCTGCGGGCCCGAGCTGGCCAGGCAGAGGCCGCGCAAGAAAGCCGACCGGACCGCCTCGTCCCGGCAGGTCGTGAAGACCTCCTCGAACTGGTCGATCACGAGCACCAGACGTACGCCATCGCGGTCGGTCCGCCGGTCGAGAGCCTGCCGCACCAGGGCGGCGAGCTGGCTCGGATCGGCGAGCAGCGCGTCGGCGAACTCCTCCGGGGAGCGCGAACCGGCCAGCCGTCCGGCGAGCCTGAGCAGCGGATGCTCGCCCGGGGTCAGGACCAGGTGCGGCCAGGACCCGGCGCCGGGTACCCCCAGCCCGCCGTCGGTCAACGCGGGCAGCAGCCCAGCCCGCAGCAGCGAGGACTTGCCCGCGCCCGACGGCCCGACCACCGCCACCGGGCCCTCGCCCACCGACCTGCGCACCACGCGGACCAGGTCATCGACGAGCGCGTCACGCCCGTGGTAGAACTTCGCGTCCTCCGTGTCGAACGACGCGAGCCCTCGGTACGGGCAGACGTCCTCCGCCGCGCTCGACGTCGCCGGTGCGGGCAGCACCGGCTCCGGGGCCGCCGGGTTGGCGGCGAGCACCAGGTCACCGGCGAGGTCGCCGGCCTGCCGGTGCGGTCGCGGTAGGCCGAGCTCCGGCAGCCGCCGGGACAGTACCCGGAACGCGTGGTCCAGGGTCAGCTCCCCCGGGGCGCTCGGGTCGCCCTCGGCGAGCAGCCGGAGCAGCTCACCCGAAAAGGCGGTGTGGCGCTGCCCGGCCGGTGCCAGCGCCGACTCGTCGGCGGCCGCCGACGCGAGCAGGTAGCTGCCCCGCACGTAGCCGAGCTGGAAGGCGTCGGCCACCGGCGTGCCGAACGACGCGTTCGCGCGTCCGGAGAAACAGCAGTCCAGAATGACCACGACGAGCCTTGCCGGGCTCGACACCAGCGCGTCCCGAACCGCCGAGTACGGCAACGCCTTGTATGCCAGCCCACGGCTGAGATCGTCGGTGGCCCGGGTGGCCAGGTGCAGCTCGTCACCGGGACTGATCAGGCCATGCCCGACGTAGTAGAGCACGAGGACGTCCGTGGCCGCCTCGGCGACCTCGGTGAGGACGCTGCCGAAGGCGATGGGATCGGCCGGGTCGAGCAGGATCCGCAGGTGCTCGGGCGGCAGCCCGCACCGGCCGACGAACGCGGCGCCCAGGTCGGCGACGGTGTCGGCGACCGACGGCACGTCGGGCAGCGGCGACCCGGCCGTGTGCCGCCCGGTGCCGACGACCAGCACGCGGGCCCCCGCCTGCGTGAGCGGGAGATCAGCCTTCGCCACCGGGCTCGGATCCCGCCGCTGGTGGCCGCAGGTCCCGCGCGAGGCCGGTGACCAGCTCGTGCAGACCGGCCTGGTCCAGCCCTCTGACATGGTCGGCGATCACCTCGATGGTGGTGCCGTCCGGCCGGGTGATGCGTACCGTCTGGGAGCCGGTCCGCCGCCGGATCCAGGCGATGAGCACGCTCGCCAGCGCCGTCGCCGCACCACCCTGCCCGAGCGCGACGATGAGGGCGTCCATCCCGGTGCCGAGCGTGCCCGGTGGCGGTACCGGCTGCGCGATGCGGATGTGCCCGCGCAGGTCCGGCTCCTTGACCAGCCACGAGTGCAACGACCGTACGGAGTCTTCCGCGTCGCAGGTGATGGACAGCCGCACTTCTGCTCCCAACCGATCCATCCACAGGGGTGACGCAACGCTATCGTGCCGTGTCCATCGGTGCTGTCCCCCCTCGGACGGGCCCTACCGGCCGCCGGAGGTTGCCGAGCGACGTCGTGGCACGTGCCGACGGTAGGGGCTGACCGTCGGGTCGCCGGTGATCCAGAACCGCCACGGCACGTCGTGCGCGGCGGCCACGCCGACGCGTGGGCCGGCGGAGACGGCCGACGGCGTGATCGGGCGGGTCGGCGGCGTCAGCAGCAACGGCCCGGTCCCGTCGAGCATGCAAGTGCCGTTCGCCGTCGCGGTGACGTCGAGAGCCACCACCAGGCGAGCCGGCCCACGCGCGAGGTCACGGTCGGGCACCCCACCGCGTCGCTCGCGGGCCAGGTCCAGTCCGTCGACCACCTCGCCGGCACGCAGCAGGACCGCCGCTGCCTCCCCCTCGCCCCCGCAGACGACGTTGAGGCACCAGTGCATGCCGAAGACGAAGTAGGTGTACGCGTAGCCGGCCGGCCCGAACATGACCTTCGTTCGGGGTGTGGGCCCGCGATGGGCGTGCGAGGCGGGATCCGCGCCGGTGCCGGCGTACGCCTCGACCTCGGTCAGCCTGATCCGGACCCCGTTGGCCGAGACCTCCCAGCCGAGCAGGTTCCGCGCGGTCCGCGCGACGTCGGCGGCGGGGGCGCTCAGCCAGGAATGGTCCACGGGTCCAGGTAACCCGGTGCGGTCGGCAGGCGCCAACCGAGCAGGTGGCGGATGTGATCCGAGCCGCCCGACCCTAGGAGATAAGGGCAGGCTTACCTTAGAGTGGTCGCCCGTGGCTCTCGCGTCTTCCCTGGTCCCGGCCCGGCGGGCGGTGCCGTTCGTCCGTGATCTCGCGGCGCACGGCGACCGGCCGGCCATCGTCACCGCCGACGCCGAGATCAGCTATGCCGATCTCGCCCGGCAGGTCGCCGACCAGGCCGACCGGCTCGGCACCACCCGGCGGCTGGTCCTGGTGGTCGGCGCGAACAGCGTAGAGGCGCTGGTGGCGTACCTGGGTGCGCTGCACGGCGGGCACCCGGTGCTGTTGACGCCGGGCGGCAACGCCGCCGCGCTGGCCGCGCTGGTCGAGGCGTACGACCCGGACGTGGTGCTCGGGCCGGCCGCCGGCTGGGCGGTCGAGGAGCGTCGGGTCGGCAGCGCCCACGACCTGCACCCGGATCTGGCGCTGTTGTTGAGCACCTCCGGCTCCACCGGCTCACCCAAGCTGGTCCGGCTGTCGCACGACAACCTGGCGGCGAACGCCGAGTCGATCGCGCAGTACCTGGGCATCCGGGCATCCGACCGGGCCGTCACGTCGTTGCCGCTGCACTACTGCTACGGCCTGTCGGTGGTGCACAGTCACCTGGCCCGCGGCGCGGCGCTGGTGCTCACCGATCTTTCCGTCGCCGACGCCTGCTTCTGGGAGCTGTTCCGGGCCGCCCGGTGCACCAGCCTGGCCGGGGTGCCGTACACCTTCGACCTGCTGGACCGGGTCGGCTTCGCCGAGATGGACCTGCCGCACCTGCGCTACCTGACCCAGGCCGGCGGCCGGCTGGCCCCGCAGCAGGTCCGCCGCTACGCCGGGCTGGGTCGGCGCGACGGCTGGAACCTGTTCGTCATGTACGGACAGACCGAGGCGACGGCGCGGATGGCATACCTGCCGCCGGACCTCGCGATGGAGCACCCGACGGCCATCGGTGTGCCGGTGCCCGGCGGGGCGTTCCGGCTGGCACCCGTCGCCGACCAGCCGGATCCGCAGGTCGGCGAGCTGGTGTACACGGGTCCGAACGTGATGCTCGGCTATGCCGAGTCCCCGGCCGACCTGGCGCTGGGCCGTACCGTCACCGACCTGCACACCGGTGACCTCGCCCGGCGTACGCCCGACGGGCTGTGGGAGATCGTGGGCCGCCGCAGCCGGTTCGCCAAGATCCTCGGGCTGCGGGTCGACCCGGACCGGGTCGAGGGGCTGCTGGCCCGGCAGGGCGTGAACGCCACCTGTGTGGGCACCGACGACGAACTGATCGTCGCGGTGACCTGCGCGACGGACTCCCGCGGCGTGCGCCGGCTGGTCGCCGAGGAGGTGGGCCTGCCGCCACGCGCCGTACGGGTGCTGGAGCTGACCGAGCTGCCCCGGCTGGCCAGCGGCAAGCCCGACCTGGCGGAACTGCGCGCCCGGGCCGCCGCGTCGACGACCCCCGCGCCGACGGCCGGGCCGGCCGACGAGGCCGCGGTGGACGAGCTGTGCCGGCTGTACGCGCAGGTGCTCGACCGCGACGACGTCACCCCGGAACTGAGCTTCGTCGACCTGGGCGGCGACTCCCTGTCGTACGTGGAGATGTCGGTGCGGCTGGAGGAGGCGCTGGGTCACCTGCCGCCGAACTGGCACACCCTGCCGATCGGGGCGCTACGCGCACCGCGGCCACCCGGCGGCCGGCGACGCGCGCTGGAGACCAGCGTGGCGTTGCGGGCGGCGGCGATCCTGCTGATCGTCGGCTCGCACATCCCGCTGTTCACGATCACCGGTGGGGCACACCTGCTGTTGGCGGTGGCCGGCTTCAACTTCGCCCGGTTCCAGCTCACCGGTGCGGGACGCCGGGACCGGCTCCGGCAGATCGGCGTCGGCCTGCTGCGCATCGTGCTGCCCACCGTCACGTGGATCGGCGCGGTGATGCTGGTCAGCGACCAGTACCGGGCGAGCACCCTGCTGCTGGTCAACAGCATCCTGCGACCGGAGAACGCCCCGCACGGCTGGCATTTCTGGTTCATCGAGGCGATCGTCTACCTGCTGGTGGGGGTGGCCGCGCTGCTGGGGCTGCGCCGGGTCGACCGCTGGGAGCGGCGGTACCCGTTCGCCTTCCCGCTCGGGCTGACCGCGATCACGCTCCTCGGCCGCTACGACGTGTTCGGCCTCGACGCCCGCTACGACCTGCCGGCGGCGCTGGTGGCGGGGTGGTTGTTCACGCTCGGCTGGGCGGCGGCCCGCGCCGACGGGGTGGGGCAGCGGCTGCTGGTCACGGCCGCCGCGCTGGCCACCGTGCCCGGTTTCTTCGGGCAGCCCGGGCGGGAGGCGCTGATCGTGGCGGGCTTCGTCCTGTTGATCTGGCTGCCCACCGTGCCGAGCCTGACCGTGGTGAACAAGGTGGCCGGGCTGCTGGCCGCCAGCTCGCTCTACATCTACCTGACGCACTGGCAGGTGTATCCGCACCTGCGGGACCTGCCGGTGCTGGCGTTGGCCGCGTCGCTGGCCGTCGGCATCGGGTACGCCGCCGTGGTCGGGCGGGCGGGACGTTGGCTCACCCACCGCCTTCCGTCAGGGGTTTCATCCGCACCTGGCGGGTATTCCGGCATGCCCGCGACGCCGGCGGGTGAGGAGTGTCCCGGAGCAGAGGAGCGTCCGTCTTGTCTGATCAGCAGCCAACCGTCGTCCTCGTGCACGGAGCGTTCGCCGAGTCGGCGAGCTGGAACGGTGTGATCGAGCGCCTGGGGTCGTACGACGTGGTGGCCGCCGCCAACCCGCTGCGGAGCCTGCCAGGCGACGCCGCGTACCTCACCGACGTGATTCGCGGGGTCGGCGGACCGGTCGTCCTGGTCGGCCACTCGTACGGCGGCATGGTGATCACGCAGGCCGCAGCCGACAACCCGTCGGTGCGGGCCCTGGTGTACGTCAACGCCTTGAGCCCGGACACCGGCGACAGCGCGTTGTCGCTGTCCGGGAAGTTCCCCGGCAGCACCCTCGCCGGCACGCTGGTGCAGTACCCGGTGTCGACCGGCGGCAACGAGGTGGCCATCGGGCAGGACGCCTACCACGGGCAGTTCGCCGCAGACGTGTCCGCGGACCTCGCCGCGCTCATGGCCCGGACCCAGCGACCGATCACCGAGCAGGCCCTGAACGACGGTCTCGTCGGCGACCCCGCCTGGCGGTCGCTGCCCAGTTGGTTCGTGTTCGGGGACGCCGACATGAACATCCCGGTCGCCGCGCACCGGTTCATGGCCGAGCGGGCCAACCCGCGGGGCCAGCGCGAACTTCCCGGCGGATCGCACGCGATGGCCGTGGCCCGACCGAGCGAGGTCGCCGAGACCATCATCGAGGCGGTCCGGGCCGTGGGCGGCTGACGTTCGCCACCGCCGCGCGGGCCATCCGCCCGGTGACAACCCGCTTGGTCGAGCCATGGCGCGGCGTCCGGCAGTCAGGCGGGAAGCTCACGCAGAGGATCGAGGTACGACAAGATCGTTCTCGTAGGCGGCGATGACGAGCTGGGCGCGATCACGGGCGTCGAGCTTGGTGAGCAGGTTGCCGACGTGAGTCTTGACGGTCTTGATCGAGATGGTGAGCGTCCGGGCTATCTCGTCGTTGGACAGACCGCGGGCCACGAGAGACAGCACCTCGGTCTCGCGCCCGGTGAGCACGTCGATCTTACGGACCTCTGGCGGGCCGGGCCGGTCGAGGTAGTGCGCGACGAAGCGGGTGAGAATGCTGGGGGCGAAGAGCGACTCGCCTGCGTGAGTCCGCCGGATGGCGTCGACGAGTTGGTCCGGGTGAGCGTCCTTGAGCAGGAAGCCGTGCGCCCCGGCGCGCAGCGCGGCGGCCACGTATTCGTCGAGGGCGAACATGCTGAGCACGACGACCCTGGTACCGCTCAGGTCGGTGGCGGCGGTGATGCATCCGGTCGCTTCGATGCCATCGCCGTCGGGCATCCGGATGTCCATCAGGACGACGTCGGGGCGGCGTTCACGGGTGAGCGACACGGCCTCGTGTCCGGTGGCAGCCTGACCGACGACGGTGAGGCCCGGGGTGCCGTCGATGAGAAGGGCGAGGCTGTGCCGCAGGAGCGGCTGGTCGTCCGCGACGAGCACCCGGATGCTCGTGGACCCGCCCGCCGATTCAGTGGTCATCCCGACCGCCGGGCCGGCAGGCGCGCCGTGAGATGGAAGCCTGGCCCGGCCGGGCCGGCGCGCAGGGCACCATCGAGCATGTTCACCCGCTCGCGCAGACCGTCCAGGCCGTGGCCTGCGCCGGGGCGTGGCCGCCAGCCGGGGCGGGGGCCGGTGTCCCGTACGTCCACCACGATCGTGTCGCCGTCGCGATCCACGGTGACGTGCACGCAGGTCGGCCCGGCGTGCCGGGCCGTGTTGCTCAGGCCCTCGCGGACGATCGCGCACACGGCGAGCTGCACGCCGGGTGGTACCTCACCGACCTTCCCCACGTCGACAGTGGCGGCGATTCCGGCGGCGGTCGTGGACCGTACGATCTCCGGTAGGGAATCGAGTGTGTCGGGCGGCCGCAAGGGAGCGGGCTCGGCGCCCGGTGCGCGGAGCACGTCGAGCATCCGCCGCAGTTCGGCCGTCGTCTCCCGACCGACCTGTTCGATGTCGGACAGGGCGTTCGCCCGTTCGGCCTCGCCGGTTGGCCCGGTCACCCGAGCGGCCGTGGCAGCACGCACGGTGACCAGACCGAGGCCGTGCGAGACGAGATCATGAAGCTCACGGGCGATGCGCAACCGTTCCGCCGCCGCGGCCCGCTCGGCCGCCCATGCGGTCAGCCGGTCCTCGTACCCCCGGCGTTCCTGGCGAGCGCGGATCACCGCCCAGAGCAACGCTGCGACAGCGGTCGTGGTGATCACCGTCAGCAGGAGCGTCCCGGCCGGCCCCACGGAGCCCGCCGTCATCAGGCAGAGGAGCAGAACCACCGGCACCGAGACGGCGACGGCGGACAGCCAGGGCCGCCGTGTCGGTCGCCCGTCAGCTGCCATCTCGCGAGTCTAGGAACCCGGACCGTGGCCTGACATCGGACCTGGGTCGGAGCGACCTGAGGTGGGAGGGCTGGCGGAAGTACCGGCTCTGGTCCGATGACGTGAACCGGCACCCTGGGCTGACATGGTGCTCATGCTGTCAGTCGAGCGTCTGGTCAAGCGACGCGGCTCCCGCGAGATCCTCACCGATGTCACCTTCCGGGCCGCACCGGGCCGGGTGACAGGTCTGCTGGGGCCAAACGGTGCGGGAAAGTCCTCCACCCTGCGCATCCTGTTGGGCCTGGACCGGGCGGATGCCGGCACGGCCCTGGTCGACGGCCAGCCGTACCGGCGCCTGCGCCGGCCGTTACGCACCGTCGGGTCGATGCTGGACGGCGCCGGCGCACACCGCTCCCGTACCGCCCGCAACCACCTCACCTGGATGGCGCGCAGCAACGGCATCCCGATCCGACGGGTGGCCGAGGTGCTCGACCAGGTGGGGCTCGGTGCCGCCGGAGGTACCAGGGTCGGCCGGTTCTCGCTCGGCATGGGCCAGCGGCTCGGGCTGGCCGCCGCGCTGCTCGGCGAACCCCGTGCCCTGGTGCTCGACGAGCCGGTGAACGGGCTCGATCCGGAGGGTATCCGCTGGATCCGAGTTCTGCTGCGCGGGCACGCGGACGCCGGCGGGACCGTGCTGCTCTCCAGCCACCTGATGAGCGAGGTCGACGAGATCGCCGACGACCTGGTCGTCATCGCCCAGGGCCGGGTCGTCGCCGCCGGCCCGATCCGCGAGGTAACAGCCGGCTACCCGACCCTGGAGGATGCCTTCTTCGCCCTCACCGGGCCGACGGCAGGTGAGCGATGACCTTCCCCCGCACGGTCGCCGCCGAGATTCGAAAGACGGCGACGCTGCCGGCGACCATGGTCGCCCTGGCTGTCGCCGTGCTCGGTCCGGTCGCGATCACCCTGATCAACGCCGTCGGCGTCCGCGCCGCGCTGCGCAGCGAACGGCCCGAGCTGACGGCCTACACGTCGCCGGTCGAGGCGGTCTTCTCCGCAATCCCGATCGGCGCGGTCGGCGCGGTGATCCTCGGCGTCGTCGCCGTCGGCGGCGAGTACACCGCGAACAGTGCCAGGACCGGCGGCGGACGGCAGATCACCACAACCCTCACCGCCACCCCCAGCCGCCTCGGCGTGCTGACCGCCAAAGCGGTCGTCGTCGTCCTGCTGGTCGCGATCGCGGCCCTGGTGGCGATTCCCACCTCGTTGGCGCTGGCCGACGGGATAGTCGGCGCGGACGCCCCTCCGAACCCGGACGGGACGCTGTCCCGCTCGGTCGGTGCCGGGGTCTACTGGATGCTCACGGCGTTGATCGCTCTCGCGGTCACAGTCTTCACCCGCAACGGAATAGTCCCGATCATCGTGCTCGTGGTGAACAGCTCGCTCGTCTCGGTCTCCGTGCTGCTGTCCCACCTCACCCCGCTCGCCAGGTTCCTGCCCGACCTCGCGGGCACGAGCATGTTCGCCGGGGACCTGTTGGCGTTCGACGACGCGCTCGCCCCGGTCACTGGCGGCCTGGTCATGGCCGCCTGGACGGCAGGGTTGCTCGCGCTGGCCGGTGCGGTTTTCCTGCGGCGGGACGCGTGATCCGCGCTTACGCCGACGCCGCCGCTGGGGAGTTGGCCAAGCTGTTCGGCCTGCCTGCGGTGCTGGCCGCGGCCTTCGGCACGATCGGCGCAGCCGTGGCCATCACCGGGGCGTTGGCCGCCTCGCCGGCCGGGCCGAACGAGCCTGTCGCAGTCGTCCTCCAGGCGGTGCCGTACCTCCAGGCCGGCACCATCTCGCTCGGCGTCCTCGCGGTCGGTACCGAGTACGCCGATGGGCAGATCCACACCACCCTGCTGTGCGCGCCGGACCGCTTGGCCGTGCTGGCTGGCAAGGCCCTCGCCTACCTGGCCTGGGCTGCCGGAACCGCCGTCGCGGCACTCGCCACCGGGCTGCTCACGGCCCGGATCGCGCTGGCTACGCGGGATGTTCCCGTGATCACCGACGGTCTGCCGTGGACAGTGGTCGGCGCGGCGGCCTACGTCGTGCTCATCGGGTTGCTCGGGCTGGTTCTGGCCACGCTTCTGCGAGCCGTCGTTTCCGCTCTCGTCGTCACGCTCAGCCTGGTTCTGGTCGTCTCGCCGGTGCTGGACGCCGTCACCCCGCACGCTCGTTACCTGCCGGACCGGGCGGGTAGCCTGCTCTATTCTCCCGACCCGGCACCGGTAATGACGCCCACCACCGGCCTGCTCGTTCTGCTCGGATGGGTCGTTGTCATCGGGGGTGGGGCGGTGGCTGCCTTCCGACGTCGGGACGCCTGAGTCCACCCGTCCAGGTAAGCCGGTCCGGCCGTACGTCGTGTCCGCGCACGCCGCTGAGGCAGCAACTTCGGGGAAACTGTCGCCTCAGCGAGCGTGGAGGCGACAGTTTCCCCGAAGTTGCACCTGGGGCCGGGCACCCGCGCGGGCGTCAGCGGGGGACGACCTGCTCGGCGGCCCACTCGCGCCAGGTGACCAGGTGGTCGGCGGCGGTGGCGAGCTGGTCGGCGACCGGGCCCGGGCCGGTGGAGCCGGGGGTGATCCGGGCGGCGAGGGCGGAACGGACCGAGAGGACGTCGCGTACGGTCGGGTCGAGGTGTTCGCTGACCGTGGCGAGGTCGTCGTCGGAGACCTCGTCGAGGGCACAGTCCCGGGCCGCGCAGAGCGCCACCAGCTTGCCGGTGATCTCGTGGGCGTCACGGAACGGCACGCCCTTGCGGACCAGCCAGTCGGCCACCTCGGTGGCCAGGGAGAAGCCCACCGGCGCGGCGGCGACCAGGCGGTCGACGCGTACCGTCATCGTGGAGATCATCCCGGCGAGCGCCGGCAGCAGCAGCTCCAGGGTGTCGACCGCGTCGAAGGCCGGCTCCTTGTCCTCCTGCATGTCCCGGTCGTACGTCATCGGCAGGCCCTTGAGCATGGTCAGCACGGCGACCAGCCCGCCGACGAGCCGACCGGACTTGCCCCGGGCCAGCTCGGCGATGTCCGCGTTCTTCTTCTGCGGCATGATCGACGAGCCGGTGGCGAAGGCGTCGTCCAGCTCCACCCAGCCGAACTCCTGCGAGGTCCAGAGCACCACCTCCTCGCCGAGGCGGGACAGGTGCACCCCGATCATCGCGGTGACGAAGAGGAACTCGGCGACGAAGTCCCGGTCGGCGACCGCGTCCATCGAGTTGGCGAAGGAGGTCCGGAAGCCCAGCTCCTTCGAGACCGCCACCGGGTCCAGCGGCAGCCCCGAACCGGCCAGCGCACCCGCGCCGAGCGGGCTGACCGCGGCCCGGTGATCCCAGTCGCGCAGCCGCTCCAGATCCCGCAACAGCGGGTGCACGTGGGCCAGCAGCCAGTGGCCGAAGGTCACCGGCTGGGCGTGTTGCAGGTGGGTCATGCCCGGGGCGGCGGTGTCCACGTGTCGCCCGGCCTGCTCGACCAGCGCCTCGGCCAGCTCCACCAGCCGCGCGGCCACGCCCCGGGCGTGGTCCCGCAGGTAGAGCCGCAGGTCGGTGGCGACCTGGTCGTTGCGGGACCGGCCGGCGCGGAGCTTGCCGCCGAGGCTGCCGAGCCGCTCCAGCAGCCCGCGCTCCAGGGCGGTGTGCACGTCCTCGTCGTCGACCGTCGGGCGGAACGCCCCCGAGGCGCAGGCCGCCTCCAGGTCGTCGAGGGCGGCGAGGATGCGGCCCAGTTCCTCCGGGTCCAGCAGGCCGGCGCCGGCCAGCACGCGGGCGTGCGCCCGCGATCCGGCGATGTCGTACGGGGCCAGCCGCCAGTCGAACTGCACGCTCACCGACAGCCGCGCGAGGGCCTCCGACGGGCCACCGGCGAACCGACCTCCCCACAGGCTCGTCCGGTTGGCCGCTGCACTGTTCTCGGTCAGGCTCTTGTCGTCCACCCGGTCAATTGTGGTCCCCACGATCAGCGACCCCCCAACCGGGCACCCACGTCCGGTGCGATCTGGGTCATGGCGTACCGCTCCCTTCGGCGCTGTCGTCACGGCGAGCCCAGCCGGCGAGCCGTTCGCCGAGGGCCGCCCCGCCGTCGGCGTCACGCGCCACGACGAAGATGGTGTCGTCGCCGGCGATGGTGCCGACGACCTCTGCCAGGCCCGCCCGGTCCAACGCGCTGGCCAGGTAGTGGGCCGCTCCCGGCGGGGTACGCAGGACCGCGATGTTGCCGCTGGAGTCGACCTCGTTGAGCAGTTCACGCAGCAGCCGCACGAGACGCGCCGGTGCCGCCTCGGCGTCGCGCAGCGGACGGTGACCGTCCTCCGGGATGACGTAGACGGCCCGGCCGTCACCGCCGCGCGCGGTGACCGCGCCGAGTTCCTTCAGGTCGCGGGAGAGGGTCGCCTGGGTGACCTGGACGCCCTCGTCGCCCAGCAGCTCGGCCAGCTCGGTCTGCGACCGGATCGCCCGGTCGCGGATCAGCTCGACGATGCGGGCGTGCCGGGCGCCACGGGTCAGCGGTGCGGTCATGTTCTCTCCTCGAGCAGGAACGTCAGCAGCGCCTTCTGGGCGTGCAGCCGATTCTCCGCCTGGTCGAAGACGGCGCTGCGCGGGCCGTCGAGCACCTCGTCGGTGATCTCCTCACCGCGGTGCGCCGGCAGACAGTGCAGCACGATGGCCTCCGGCGCGGCGTGCCCCAGCAGTGCCTTGTTGACCTGGTACGGCAGGAACGGAGTGTTGCGGTCCAGCCCGTCGCTCTCCTGCCCCATCGAGGTCCAGGTGTCGGTGGCGACCACGTCGGCGTCCCGGACGGCGGCCACCGGATCGGTGAGCACCCGGACCGAACCGCCGGTGCCGGCGGCGATCGTCCCCGCCCGAGCCACCACGTCGGCGTCGGGTTGGAAACCGTCCGGGCCGGCGACCCGCACGTGCATCCCGGCGGTCGCGCCGGCCAGCAGGTAGGAGTGCGACATGTTGTTCGCCGCGTCGCCGACGTAGGCCAGCGTCCGCCCCGCGGTGCCGCCGCACCACTCCCGTACGGTCAGCAGGTCGGCGAGCAGCTGGCACGGGTGGAACCCGTCGGTCAGCGCGTTGACCACCGGCACCGAGGCACCGGCGGCCACCTCGGCGATCCGGTCGTCGCCGTGGGTACGCAACACGATCGCGGCCACGTAGCGGGACAGCACCCGGCCGGCGTCGGCGAGCGTCTCGCCCCGACCGAAGTGGGTCACCTGGGTGTCCACCACCAGGGGGTGGCCGCCGAGTTCCGCGATGCCGGCGTCGAAGGAGATCCGGGTCCGCAGGCTCTGCTTGTCGAAGAGCACCGCCACCGAACGCGGACCGGCCAGCGGCGTGAACGCGAACCGGTCGGTCTTCATCCGGGCGGCCAGGTCGAGCACGGCGGACTGCTCGGCCGGAGACAGGTCGTCGTCACGCAGGAAATGCCGGGTCATGCGGGAGCCTCCGTCGGCGTGGGAGCGGCGGTCGGGACCGTGGCCGGCCCCAGGACGACTTCGTCCACGCCGGCCGCCGACGCGCCGAGGGCGGCGGGCAGCGCCGCCAGGAACGCGTCGGCCTGCTCGGCGGTGAGGATCAGCGGCGGGGCCAGCCGGATCACGTCGGGCTGGATCGGGTTGACCAGGAAGCCGGCCTCGCGCAGCGCCCCGGCGAGAGCGGCGGACACCGGTGCGGTCAGGGTGACGCCAAGCAGCAGCCCTGCGCCGCGGACGTCGCCCACCAGCGGGTGAGCGAGCGACTCGATCCCCCGACGCAGCCGCTCGCCGATCCGCTTGACGTGGTCGAGCAGCCCCTCGCTGGCGATGGTGGAGATCACCGCCAACGCGGCGGCGCAACTGACCGGGTTGCCGCCGAAGGTGCTGCCGTGCGAGCCGGGACCGAGCAGGTCGGCGGCCGGGCCGAAGGCGAGGGTGGCGCCGATGGGCAGCCCGCCACCGAGCCCCTTGGCCAGGGTCACCACGTCCGGTTCGATGCCGTCGGCCTGGTGGGCGAACCAGTGCCCGGTCCGGCCGACGCCGGTCTGCACCTCGTCGAGCACGAGCAGGGCACCGTGCCGGGAGGTGATCCGCCGGGCCTCGGCGAGGTAACCGGCGGGCGGCACGACCACACCGTTCTCGCCCTGGATCGGTTCCAGGACGACCATGGCGGTGGCGTCGGTCACCGCCGCGGCCAGGGCGGCGACGTCACCGTACGGGACGTGGGTGACCTCGCCCGGCAACGGACGGAACGGATCGGCCTTGGCCGGCTGACCGGTCAACGCGAGGGCGCCCATGGTGCGGCCGTGGAAGCCGCCGACCGTGGCCACCACGTGGGTGCGGCCGGTGCACCGGGAGAGCTTGAACGCCGCCTCGTTGGCCTCGGCTCCGGAGTTGGCGAAGAAGACCCGCCCCGGTCGACCCGCCAGCGCCAGCAGCAGCTCGGCCAGGGCCACCGGCGGTTCGGAGACGTACAGGTTGGACACGTGGCCGAGCGTGGCGACCTGCTTCGACACGGCCGCCACCACCGCCGGGTGGGCGTGGCCGAGGGAGTTCACGGCGATGCCGCCGAGCAGGTCGACGTACTCCCGGCCGGCCTCGTCGACCACGACGGTGCCGGAACCGGAAACCAGCGCCAGCGACGGCGTGCCGTAGTTGTCCATCATCGTCTGCCGCCACCGGCCGACCAGCGCGCTCATGAGGAAACCACCATCGTTCCGAAGCCCTCCGAGGTGAACACTTCCAGCAGGGTGGAATGAGCGACCCGGCCGTCCACGACGTGCGCGGCCGGCACTCCCCCACGGACGGCCCGCAGGCACGCCTCCATCTTCGGCACCATGCCCGACTCCAACGACGGCAGCAGCTTCGCCAGATCGTCGGTGCTGATCTCGCTGACCAGGCTGGACCGGTCCGGCCACTTGGCGTAGAGGCCGGGCACGTCGGTGAGCACGACCAGCTTGCGGGCCCGCAGGGCGACCGCGAGCGCGGCGGCGGCGGTGTCGGCGTTCAGGTTGTGCAGCACCCCGTCCGCATCCGGCGCCACCGTCGAGATCACCGGGATCCGGCCGGCCGCGATCAGGTCGTCCACCGCCGAGACGTCGACCGACTCGACGTCGCCGACCTGGCCGACGTCGACCGGCTGCCCGTCGACGTACGCGGGCCGCCGCACCGCCGTGAACAGCCCGGCGTCCTCGCCGGAGAGGCCGACCGCGAACGGACCGTGGGCGTTGATCAACCCGACCAGTTCCCGGCCCACCTGGCCGACCAGCACCATCCGGACCACGTCCATCGCCTCCGGAGTGGTCACCCGAAGGCCGCCCCGGAACTCGCTGTCGATGCCCAGCCGGCCGAGCATGGCCGAGATCTGCGGCCCGCCGCCGTGCACCACCACCGGCTTGAGCCCGACGTAGCGCAGGAACACCATGTCGGCCGCGAAGGCACGCTGCAACTCCGGGTCGACCATGGCGTTGCCGCCGTACTTGATCACGACCGTGGAGCCGGAGAAGCGGGCCAGCCAGGGCAGCGCCTCGATCAGCGTGGCGGCCTTGGCCTGGGCCCGGGTGAGATCCGTGTTCAGGTTCACCGACCCACCTCGACCGCGTCGTCGTTGACCACCAGCGTCACGCCCGGTACGCCGCCGGCCTTGAGCCCGGCGGTCACGGCGTGGTCCCCCACACGGACAGGCCGGTGGTCTCGGGCAGGCCGAACATCAGGTTGGCGTTCTGCACCGCCTGACCCGCGGCGCCCTTGCCGAGGTTGTCCAGGGCGGCGACCACGATCAGCCGGCCGGAGTCGACGTCGACGCCGGCCTGCAGGTGGCAGGAGTTGCCGCCGAGGGTGGCCGCGGTGTGCGGCCATCGCCCTTCGGGCAGCAGGTGCACGAACGGTGCGTCCGCGTACGCCTCGGCCAGCACCGCGCGCGGGTCGACCTCGCCGTTCGGCAGCGCGGTGACCGTGGCCAGGATGCCGCGCGGCATCGGCGCCAGCACCGGGGTGAACGACAAACCGGTCGCCCCGGTGGCCTGCTTGATCTCGGGCACGTGCTGATGTGCGCCGACCTTGTACGGCGACAGGTCACCCATCACCTCGCTGGCCAGCAGGTGCGCCTTGGCGGCCCGTCCCGCGCCCGACGTACCGGACGCGGCGACGACCACCACGTCGTCGGGTCGGGCGGCACCGGCGGCGATCAGCGGGGCCAGGGCGAGCGTGATCGTCGCCGCGTAGCAACCGGTGTTGGCGACCCGGTCGGCCGCGGCGATCCGCTGACGCTGGCCGGGCAGCTCGGGCAGGCCGTAGGTCCACGCGCCCGCGTGCGGGCCGCCGTAGTAGCGGGTCCAGGCGGCGGCGTCGACGAGCCGGTGATCGGCACCGAGGTCGACGATCCGGACGCCGGTGGGCAGCCGGGCCGCGAGGGCGGCGGACTCGCCGTGCGGCAGGGCGAGGAAGACGAGATCGGACTCGGCCAGCACCTCCGGCGTGGTCTCGCCGAGGGTCACGTCCAGGCCGGTCAGCTGGGGATGGACGACGTGGAGGGGTTGCCCGGCCTGGCTGTGCGCGGTGGCGGCGACCAGGTCGAACTCGGGGTGCCCGGCGAGCAGGCGGAGCAGCTCGCCCCCGGCGTAGCCGCTCGCCCCGGCCACCGCGACCCGAATTCCCATACCTACCTCCGCATGACTATGCAGCGAAGGCTAGCAGTATGCCGACGATTCTCGCAAGGTCATGCATCCGATTGCATGGCGATAACAGGCGGCGGCGCGATCGGTCGACCACGGCACCGGCCCGCGTCGCGGCGGGCGGCGCGGGCCGGATGAATGGACGTGGGGCGTCAGAGACGGCCCTCGGCGACCGCCCGGGTCACCCAGGGGATGACCTCGTCGAGCATCTCGTCCAGCGACGTGGTGGCGGTGAAGCCGAGCACCTCGCGGGCCTTGGTGGTGTCCGGCACGCGTTTGCGCACGTCGTACTGGAAGGGTTCGTCGCTGACGTGCCGGAACGGCACGTCCGGGCCCTTGATCTTGCGCCAGATCAGCTCGGCCAGTTCCAGCACGGTGGTCGACTCGGCGGTGGAGAGGTTGAAGTCCTCGTTCCGTGCCGCCGGGTGCTCGATGGCGAGCGCGATGCCCCGGGCCAGGTCCCCGCCGTAGGTGTAGTGCCGCACCTGGTCACCCTCGCCGAGGATGTGCAGCGGATCCTGCCCCTTGACGATCTTCTGCACCAGGTCCGGCACCACGTGCGACATGGCCAGCTTGACGTTGCCGGAGAGCACCTCGGCCTGGCCCAGCGCGCGCCCCTCCCCCACGCCGACGCAGTTGAACGGCCGCACGATCGTGTAGGGCAGTCCGTACTGGTCCCAGGCCGCCCGGGCGTAGTACTCGACGGCCAGCTTCTGGAAGCCGTACGAGGACAGCGGCGGCGGGATGCGCCGCTCGTCGCCCTCCCGGCTGGGCCAGTGCTCGGTGGACTCGAACACCATCGAGGAGGAGAGGTAGGTGACCTTGGTCAGGCGACCGTCGCGGTGCGCCCGGATCGCCGCGTCGCAGGTCGCCGCCATGATCCGCTCGTTGGTGGCGAGCAGGTCGTAGGCGTACGCGTGGAAGTAGGAGATCCCGCCGATCATCGCGGCCCCGGCGACCAGGTGGTCGCAGCCGTCGAGCAGCTCGGTCAGCAGATCGGTGTCGCGGGCGTCGCCCTCGACGAACCGGAACCGGGGGTTCCCCTCGTGGCTCTGGTTGACCCGGCCGTACTTCGAGAAGTTGTCGACGCCGACCACCTCATGGCCACGGTCGAGCAGCTCCGCGACCAGGTAGCCGCCGATGAAACCGGCCGAACCAGTTACCAGGACCTTCGCCACGTACGCTCCTATGCCGTCTTCTCGTACTCGGTGCCGCGCGGCCTCGGCGCCGCCACCGTCCGGACCCGGGCGGTCAGTTTCTCCCGGCTCAACCGTCGACCGTAGGCGAACAGGTACCACCGGAGGTAGCCGGGGAGGAAGCGACCCAGGTCGAAGTGGGACTCACCGAGCGGCCGGTCCAACCAGATGGTCGGGATCTCGGCCACCGGCAGGCGCAGCCGGGTCGCCTTCGCGGTCAGTTCCAGCCCGATCTCGAAACCGGTCCGCGACTCGATACCGACCTCGCGGACGAACGCCGTGTCGTACGCCTTGAAGCTGTTCGTGGCGTCCCGGGTGCCCGCCCGCGCGAGGGTGTAGAGGCTGCGTCCCGCCCAGCGGGACAACATCCGCTTCAGCCTCGGCCCGCCGACCTGCTGACCGCCCGGCATGTACCGGGAGGCCGCGGCGACCACCACCCCCCGGTCCACCAACCGGGCCAGCTCGTCGATCTGCCGGGGATCGTCGCACCCGTCGGCCATCGTCACCACGGCGACCGGCGCCCGCGCCGCGTCGATGCCGAACCGGATCGCGTTGGCCGGACCCCGGCCGTAGGTGTTGAGCACCGCCCGCACCCGCGGGTCGGTACGCGCGATCCGCTCCACGTACGGGACCGTGGTGTCCTCCGGGATGTCGTGCACGACGAGCACCTCGGCGGGGAGCAGCATCTCCCGCAGCATCCGCTCCAGGCAGCGGACGATCGCCTCGCCCTCGTTGTAGACCGGCACGATCACCGAGACCCGGGGGTTCACACCCGCACCCCCTGCCCGGTCAGGCCCCACATGTCGATCACCGGCTTGTCGGTGTCGAGGCGCGCGTACTGTTCGTGCGGCGCGGCGATGACCAGCAGGTCGGACCGGCGAAGCACCTCGTCCAGGTCGACGAAGCGCTCGTCGGCCACGTACGGGTCGGTGCACAGCGTCTCCCGCGTCTTCAACGCCAGGATCTTGCGTAGCTTGTACGCCAGGCTCTCCCGGGGATCGTCGCTGCCGCCCTTGAAGGCCATGCCGAGGATGCCCACCGTCGAGGCGGCCAGATCGAACCGATCCTCCAGCCGCGACACCAGGTACAGCGGCAGCCCTTCGTTGATCAGCATCGCGGAGTGGCCGAGGACGAAGTTGTTCCGGTTGAACGCGGCCAGTTGCATAGTGTCCTTGAACAGGCACGGTCCGGCCGCGAACCCGGGCATCGGCAGATCCGCCGCGCGTGGGTAGTCGTAGGCCACCGCGTGCCGGATCCGGGCGAAATCCAGCCCGAAGTCGTTGGCCATCATCCAGAACTGGTTGGCCGTGGCGAACTTGATGTACCGCCAGGTGTTGGTGAACAGCTTGGCCAGCTCCGCCTCCTCCGGCGCCAGCGGAACGATCCGGTCGGTCAGGTGCCGGAACAGCTTCTCGGCCCGCAGCAGCGCCTCCGGCGTGCGCGCGGCGACGATCTGCGGCAGCGTGAACAGCTCCGTCATCGCGTGCCCCTCGGCGATGCGCTCCGGGCAGAAGGCGACGTCCGCGTGCACCCCCTTGCCGACCAGCAGCTTCTCGGTCAACGCGGTCACGCCGGGGTAGACGGTGCTGCGCAGCACGATCAACTGCCCGTCGCGCAGGTGCTCGGCGCAGCGCTCCAGCGCGCGGGGCACGGCACCGAGGTCCGGGTTGAGGTGCTCGTCGACCGGCGTGCCCACCACGACGACCAGATGCTCCGAGGTCCCGACCGCGGCGGCGTCGGTGGTGGCGCGCAGCCGACCCGAGCTGACCGCCTCCGCCAGGGGCTCGGCGGCACCGGGCTCGGCGAACGGCAGCTCGGCGGCGTTGACGGTGGCGACGGCGTCGGCGTTGATGTCGTACAGCACGACGGAGAGCCCGCGGGCGGCGAAGGCGATGCCCAGTGGCAGGCCCACCCGGCCGCAACCACCGACTACGCAGACGTCGACCGAGGCGGGTGGATCATCGGACATGAGGGGGACTCCCGTGGGGGTGGCGGGGTGTGACGGCACTCGGAATCCAAGCAGGCTAACCGCTCGGAGATGACTCGCGGGTAACCAAACAGCCATCGGTGTTGACCTTTCGGCCAACCCGTCACCAAGCGCATCATCACCATCACCGATGGCAATCAGCCGCTCTACTCCGCCACGACGTTAAGAAGGGGCCCCTTCTCTACGCGAGGCGTTAAGAAGGGGCCCTTCCTTACCGTCAGGCGCCGCGCAGGGTGGCGCCGAAACGTTCGGCGACCCGGGCCACCGCGGCGTCGCGGGCGGCCACCGCCTCCTCGACCGTCAGCGTCCGGTCCGGCGCGCGGAAGGTGAGCTTGTAGGCCAGCGACTTGCGTCCGGCGCCGAGCTGCTCCGAGGCGTACACGTCGAAGAGACGGACCGACTCCAGCAGCTCACCGGCGCCCTCGGCGAGGGCCTGCCGGACCGCCTCGGCGGGCACCTGACCGTCGACCACCAGCGCCACGTCGATCAGCGCCGGTGGGTAGCCGGAGACGGCGGGCGCGGGCGCGACCGGCGGGGCCGGCAGGGCGTCCAGGTCCAGCTCCATGGCGCAGGTACGCCGGGGCAGCTCCAGCGTCGCCACGACCGCCGGGTGCAGCTCACCGGCGTGCCCGACGACCGCCCCGTCGACCAGCAGCTCCGCGCAGCGGCCCGGATGCCAGGGGGCGTACTCGGTGGCGCGTACCTCGATCCGCTGCTGCGGAACCCCGGCGGCGGCGAGCACCGCGCGGCCCGCCTCGACGGCGTCGGCCCAGCCCGCCGGCCGTCCGCCGCCCCACCAGCCGGCCGGCTCGATGTCGCCGGTCAACACGACGGCGACGTGCCGGGGCTGGTGCGGGACCACCGCGTCGGCGGCAGCGAATTCCGCGTCGGTGGGACGTCGGTCCACGCCCATCGCCGGCGGGCTGCCCGCTCCCGGCCGTGGGTGGAAGACCGTGCCGATCTCGTAGAGGGACAGGTCCCGCAGGCCACGGCCGAGGTTGCGCCGAACGATGCCGAGCAGCGGCCCGAGCAGCGTGGTGCGCAGCAGCGGCTCCTCCTCCGACAGCGGGTTGGCCACCCGCACCGCCCGGCGGCGCGGGTCGTCGGCGGGCAGGCCGAGCTGGTCGGCCAGGCCGGCGGAGACGAACGGGTGGGCCAGCACCTCGACGTGGCCGCGCTCGGCCAGCGACCGGGACACGGCGCGGTTGCGCCGCTGCTGCCAGGTCAGGCCCCGGCCGGGCGGCGCGGTCGGCAACACCGACGGCACCTTCTCGTACCCGTCGAGACGGACCACCTCCTCGACCAGGTCCGCCGGATCGGTCAGGTCGGGCCGCCAGGTCGGCGGGGTCACGCTGAGCGCCTCGACGCCCCCGGCGGCGACTCCCACCGAACCCGGTTCCTCGGCCAGCCGGTCAGCGCCCTGGGCTACGGTGCAGCCGACCTGCTCCAGCAGGGCGACCACCCGAGCCGGTGGGTACGCCACGCCGACGCGCCGGCTCGGCAGGTCGACCGGCAGCGTGACCGGAGTGCGCGGCCGGACGTGGTCGATGTCCAGCACCTCGGCGCCGACGGTGCCGCCGCCGTGCTCGGTCAGCAGCCGCACCGCCCGCTCCAAAGCGACCAGCGGCAGCGCCGGGTCCACCCCCCGCTCCCAGCGCTTCGCGGCCTCGCTGAACAGCTTGTGCCGGCGGGCGGTGCGCCCGACCATCACCGGGTCCCAGTGCGCGGCCTCGAAGAGCACGTTGACGGTGCCCGGCACGACCTCGCTGGTCTCGCCGCCCATCACGGCGGCGAGCGAGATCGGGACGCCGGCACCGTCGCCGGCGAGCGGGTTGGGCAGCCCGGCGTCGCAGATGACCATGTCCTCCGGCGCGAGCGCCCGGGTCACCCCGTCGAGCGTGGTCAGCTTCTCCCCCGGCTCGGCGCGCCGGACCACCAGCGGCCCGGCGATCCGGTCGGCGTCGAAGGCGTGCATCGGCTGGCCGAGTTCGAGCATCACGTAGTTGGTGATGTCGACGGGCAGCGAGATGCTCCGGATGCCGGCGACGGTCAGCCGCTGCCGCATCCACCCCGGCGTCGGTGCCGCCGGGTCGACGCCGCGCACCATCCGGGCCGCGAACCGGTCACAGCCGACCGTGTCGCGCACCTGCACCGGGTACGCCGGCTCGGCCGTGCCGGCCGGGGCGGGTACCAGGCCCGGGTCGGCGAAGCCGACCCCGAGGGCGTACGCCAGCTCGCGGGCCAGTCCGCGCACCGACATCTGGTAACCCCGGTCCGGGGTGACCTCCACCTCGACCACGATGTCGTCGAGACCGACGACGGGCCGGGCGTCGTCGCCGGGCTTGGCCGGGGTGTCCGCCGGCAGCACCACGATCCCGGAATGGTCGTCGCCGAGGCCCAGCTCCTGGGCCGAGCAGATCATGCCGTTGGAGTTTCGCCCGTACGTCTTGCGCGCACCGATGGCGAAGCCACCGGGCAGCACCCCGCCGGGCAGGATCACCACCACCCGGTCACCCGGGGCGAAGTTGCGGGCACCGCAGACGATCTCCTGCGGCTCGCCGGTGCCGTTGGCGGCACCGACGTCCACCCGGCAGAACCGGATCGGCTTCTTGAAGCCGGTCAGCTCCTCGATCTCCAGTACCTCGCCGACCACCAGCTGCCCGGTGACCGTGCCGGACAGGTCCACGATGGACTCGACCTCGACACCGAGGTCGACCAGGGCCCGCTCCAGGTCACCGGCGGGCAGGTCGGCCGGGAGATCGACGTACTCCCGCAGCCAACTGAGAGAAACTCGCATGACTTGTAACCACCGTCTCCGTAACTCGCGCCCGCACTAAGCCCCGTGCCCGAACGCCCGGGTGAACCGGACGTCGCCCTCGACCAGGTCCCGCATGTCCCCCACCCCGTGCCGGAACATCACGGTGCGGTCGATGCCCATGCCGAAGGCGAACCCGGAGTAGACCTCCGGGTCGATGCCGCAGGCCCGCAGCACCCGCGGGTTGACCATGCCGCAGCCGCCCCACTCGACCCACTGTGGGCCCTTGCGGTGCTCCGGGAACCACACGTCGAACTCGGCCGACGGCTCGGTGAACGGGAAGTAGTGCGGCCGGAACCGGGTCTTCGCGCCCTCGCCGAACATCGCCCGGGCGAAGTGGTCGAGGGTGCCGCGCAGGTGGGCCATGGTGATGCCCTTGTCCACCACCAGACCCTCCACCTGGTAGAAGACCGGGGAGTGGGTGGCGTCCAACTCGTCGGTGCGGTAGACCCGGCCGGGAACGACCACGTAGATCGGCGGGGTACGGGTCAGCATGGTGCGCGCCTGCACCGGCGAGGTGTGGGTACGCAGCACCAGACCGGAGCCCTCCGGTGCGATGTGGAAGGTGTCCATCAGCCCGCGGGCCGGGTGGTCGGCGGGGATGTTCAGCGCGTCGAAGTTGGTCCACTCCAACTCGACCTCGGGCCCCTCGGCCACCTCGTAGCCCATGCCGATGAAGAGGTCGCTGATCTGCTCCATCAGGACCGTGATCGGGTGCCGGGAGCCGCGCGGGTGCCGGTCGTACGGCAACGTCACGTCGACCCGCTCGGCGACCAGGACCCGCTCGGCCTGTTCCCGTTCCAGCACCTCGGCTCGGGCGGCGTACGCCTGCTCGATGCTGCGGCGGGCCTCGTTGACCCGCTTGCCGGCGTCGGCCTTGGCGGCCGGCGGCAGCGCGCCGATCTCGCGGCGGGCCAGCGAGACCGGGGCCCGGTCACCGAGGTGCGCCGGGCGCAGCGCGGCCAGCGCGTCGGGGTCACCGGCGGTGACGAACGCCTTCTCGGCCTCGGTCACGGCCTCGGCCAGGGCGGCCGGGTCGAGCAGGGCGACCTGCTTCGGGTCGTACGGATCGTTGCGGTAAGTCATGGCGTACGGGCACTCCCTCACGACGGCGCCGGCCCTCACGGGCGGCTAGGCGAGTCTACGGACGCGCGGCTGTGCCGCAGCCCGCCGGTGGGAGTCGTGTGGAGAGCAGGTCAGGCCCGCCGCCCGCCGACACCGGCGGGCTGGCTAAACGAACGCCGTGGTGCGTTCACCATCGGGGCCGCATCTCCTTCGTCGTGCGCGCGTGACCCGGGGTCAGCGCTGTGCTCTCGCTGAAGCGTACAGGCAGACGGCCGCCGCCGCCGCCAGGTTGAGGCTCTCGGCCCGCCCGTGCAGCGGCACCCGGACCCGGGCGTCGGCGGCCTCGGCCAGGTCGGCCGGCAGGCCGTGCGCCTCGGAGCCGAAGAGCCAGGCGGTGGGTGCGGCCAGCCGGCCGGCGTCGGCCAGCGCGTCCAGGTCCTGCTCGCCGTGGCCGGTGGCCGCGAGGACGGTCAGCCCGGCTTCCCGCGTCGCGGTGAGCGTGGCGGCCGGGTCGCGTTCGCGGACCACGTCGACGTGGAACAGGCTGCCCGCCGAGGAGCGCACGCACTTGCCGTTGTACGGGTCGACGGCGTCACCGGCGAAGATCACCGTGGTGGCGCCGGCCGCGTCGGCAGTACGCAGCACCGTGCCGGCGTTGCCCGGGTCGCGGATCCCGGCGAGCACCGCGACCAGCCTCGGGCGACCGGCCAGCGCCGTCTCCAGCGGCACGTCGAGGTGCCGGCACACGGCGACCAGCCCCTGCGGGGCCACGGTCTCGGCGAGGGCCGCGAGGGCGTCGTCGGTCACCTCGGAGACGGGTACGTCGTCGCTGGCGGCGGCCGCCGCGAGGTCGGCGTACCGGTCGAGGGCGGTGGGGGTGCCGAACAGCTCCAGCACGGTGCGGGGGCGGCCCAGGGCCTCCCGGACCGCCTGCGGCCCTTCGGCCAGGAACCGTCCGGTGGCGTCGCGTTCGCGGCGGCGCTGAAGTCGGCGCGCGGCCACCACCCGAGGCGTACGCGGTGTGAAGAGCATGATGGTCTCACCACACGCGCGAGGCGCCCCCCGTCGCCGAGGGACGCCTCGCTGCGCTGTGTGGGACTCAGGCGGCCTGGGCCGGCGCGCCGCCGGTGCCCTCGGCCTGCACCGCTGCCCGGGCCAGTTCGACGATCGCCGCGAACGCGGCGGCGTCGTTGACGGCCAGGTCGGCGAGGATCTTGCGGTCGACCTCGATGCCGGCCAGGCGCAGGCCCTGGATCAGCCGGTTGTAGGTCATCCCGTTGGCGCGGGCACCAGCGTTGATCCGCTGGATCCAGAGCTGCCGGAAGTCGCCCTTGCGGTCGCGACGGTCCCGGTAGGCGTACTGCATCGAGTGCAGCACCTGCTCCTTGGCCTTGCGGTACAGCCGGGAGCGCTGACCGCGGTATCCGCTCGCGGTCTCCAGCAGGGTACGGCGCTTCTTCTGGGCGTTCACAGCCCGCTTGACGCGTGCCATCTCAACTCCTTCTTGAACTCAGGTGGCGCGCGTCAGCGGCCGAGCAGCTTCTTGATGCGCTTGACGTCAGCCTTGGCCACCTCGACCACGCCCGTCAGTCGGCGGGTGCGGGTGGAGGGCTTCTTCTCCAGGTTGTGGCGCAGACCGGCCTGCTGCTTCATGATCTTGCCCTTACCGGTCACGCGGACCCGCTTGCCCGTCCCCGTGTGGCTCTTCATCTTCGGCATGTGGAACGTCTTCTCCCCTGTTACTGACCGCTGGTGTCGGCGGTCGTGCCGGTCTCGCCGGCTGCTGCGCTCTCACTGGTCCCCGTGGATTCGGCGGCCGCCGGGGCGGGCTCCTCCGCGGTCCGCTCCCGGGGGCCACCGCCGCGGGACGCCGTGGCGGCGACCGCGGAGGCCTTCACGGCCCGGTGCGGAGCGAGAACCATGATCATGTTTCGGCCGTCCTGTTTCGGAGCGGACTCGACGTATCCCAGTTCCGTGATCTCGGACTCGAGCCGGCGCAGGAGCCGGTAGCCCAGCTCCGGGCGGCTCTGCTCGCGACCGCGGAACATGATCGTCACCTTGACCTTGTCGCCCGCCTTGAGGAACCGCACCACGTGACCCTTCTTGGTCTCGTAGTCGTGCGGATCGATCTTCGGCCGGAGCTTCATCTCCTTGATGACGGTCTGCTGCTGGTTACGCCGCGCTTCGCGCGCCTTCAGTGCGCTCTCGTACTTGAACTTGCCGAAGTCCATGAGCTTGCACACCGGCGGGCGCGCCATCGGCGCAACCTCGACCAGGTCCAGATCGACGTCCGCGGCCAGCTGAAGGGCGCGCTCCAGCGGGACGATGCCCACCTGCTCACCCTCGGGGCCGACCAGTCGGACCTCACGTGCCCGGATCTGCTCGTTCACGCGTGGTTCGACGCTGATGGGGCCTCCTCGAGTCGGATCTTCATACGTGGCCGACCCCGCGGCTCCCGGTGGGAACCGGCCCGGAAAGTAGAAGGCCCCGGCGTATGCCAGGGCCCGCTCGACCGGTCGGCACGATCACAGGATCGCGCATCCGGGACCGGGACGGCCCGGAACCGGTGACCGGACCCGGACGCCACAGGCGGCGACTCGGGTGGGAGCAGGCGCTCCGCTTTCATGGCAGCCCGCTGAACGGGCAGCCTGGTCGACTTGACAACAGTACACCCTCGGTAACTGGCACCCCAAACCGACCTACCCTGCCCGCCGCCGCACGTCGGGCGGTTGCCCAGGTTCGCGCGCTGTCGAGCTGAGTCGTCGACGCCGTCACCCGGGACACCGACCTGGCGATCCGTCGACGCCCTCAGCTCGACAGGACCGGCAACAGGGAAGCGACCGCCACGACGACGATCTGCCACCTGCTCGACGGGCCGGCGGGCCGCCGCCGGGGACGGATCAGCGAGCGGCGCGCTCGGTGACGGCGGTCAGGTGCGCCTGGTGCAGGCGGCGCAGTGCCCGGACGCCGTCGACGGCGAGCTGCTTGTCGGCGGCCTGGAGGGCGACCACCGGCAGCAGGTCGTCGTCGTACAGCTCCAGGGCCGCCCACGGGGCGCCCCGGTCGAACCGGACTCCCCGGACGACCTCCCAGGGCAGCTCGTACGAGCCGATGATGTTGCGGACCCGCACGCCCCGCGCGTCCGCCTCGACCCGAGGTCGGGTGAACAGCAGGGTGCCGAGGGCGAACAGGACCCCGAGCCCGATCATGGCGAACTGGTCACCGCGCTGGAAGGTGCCGTAGCCGTTGCCGGTCGGACCGCTCAGCGTGGTCGCGATCGCCGTGAACAGCACCACCAGCACGACCGCCGAGCCCCAGCAGACCAGCCGGATCCGCCGGGGCCGCACCCGGACCACGTCGGTGCCCTCCGTTGGGCCGGCACTGCGCTGCGCCTCGTCCCGCCGCTCGCTCATCGCACCAGTCTGCCATCCACGTCCGGTGGCCGCTCCGGTGCCACACGGGTCTGCGATGCCACACGGGTCTCCGGTTCCCGCGCGCCCCCGGCCGTCGAGGTGCCGATGACCGGGGAGGTAGCGCTCCCGGCCGGAGCGGACCCGCCAGCCGCAGCAGCCCCGACGGCCGGAGCCGGTCCGGCGACCGGAGCGGACCCGGCGGCCGGGGTCGCGCGGCGGCCGTAGCCGGCCACCAGCACAGCGAGCAGGGTGAGCAGCGCGCCGGCCAGCACCGGCAGCCGGGCACCGGGCCCGTCCGGCATCAGCACGTCCAGCAGCAGGGCACCTCCCAGCTGCCCGCCGACCAGGGCCAGCCCGGTACGCAACACCCCTGCCGCACGCACCCCCACGACCAGGCTGGCCACGATGCCGACGCCGAGCAGGCCGCCGAGATAGAGGTGCCAGCCCGCCGGCCAGACGACCGGCGGCCCGGTGAACGCGCCGGCCAGCGCCGCGACGAGCAGCACCACCGGCGTACCCACCAGGAAGTTCACCGCGACCCCGGCGGCGGCCGAGCTGGCGGCGGAGATCCGGCCGTTGAGCGCAGCCTGCAACGCGACCGCCACCCCGCCGGCCACCGAGAGCAGGAGCACGCCGACGGCGAGGTCACCAACCGGCCGCCCGGCCTGGGCGAGCGCCACCGCGGCCACCCCGAGCAGGGCACCGGCGACCCGGGGCACGGTGAGCGGCAGCCGGCCCACCGCGGCGAGTCCGGCCCGGTCCGTCGCCAGGCCGCCCAGGCTGCCCCCGGCGACCTGGGCGATGGTGAAGACCGCCACCCCGAGCACCGGAACCGCGTACGCGGCGAGCACGACGATGGCCGCCCCACCGAGCCCGCCCAGGTACGACCACCACGGCAGGCGGGACCGCCGCAGCGCCGCCAGCCCGGTCCGCATCGACGGCAGCACCAGGAGCCCGACCAGGACCAGCAGGGTGCCGCCGAGGTTGTTGACGACCGCGCCGAGGGTGGCGTTGCCGACCCGCTGCCCCAGTTCGGCGTTGACCGCACCCTGGGCCGCGGAGGCGACCCCGCCGAGGGCGACCAGCGTGAGTGCGACCGCGGCCGGCGGCCGTCTCACAGCCGGCAGGCGTGGATGTTGGTGACCAGGATCGCCCGGGCGCCGAGTTCGTAGAGTTCGTCCATGATCCGGTGCACGTCGTCGCGGAGCACCATCGCCTGCACCGCCACCCAGCCCTCGCGGTGCAGCGGGGAGACCGTCGGCGACTCGATGCCCGGGGTGAGCGAGCTGGCCCGGTCCAGCAGTCCGGCCGGCACGTCGTAGGCGAGCATCACGTAGCGGCGGGCCACCAGCACCCCGTGCAGGCGGCGCAGCAGCTGCTCGGCCTGCGGGTGGGCGGCCGCGCCGGCCCGGCGCACCAGCACCGCCGAGGAGAGCAGCAGCGGCTCACCGAAGACCACCAGCCCGGCCTGGCGCAGGGTGGCGCCGGTCTCGACCACGTCGGCGACCACGTCGGCGACACCCAGCCGGATGGCGTTCTCCACCGCCCCGTCGAGGCGGATCACGTCGGCCTTGACGCCCAGCTCGGCGAGGTGCCGCTCGACCAGTCCCGGGTACGCGGTGGCGATCCGGTGCCCGCCCAGCTCCCGTACGTCGTCGACGTCGTCCGGCCGGGCGGCGAACCGGAAGGTGGCCCGGCCGAAGTTCAGGTCGACCACCTCCTCGGCCGGCGCACCGGAGTCGATCAGCAGGTCGCGGCCGGTGATGCCGACGTCCAGGTCACCGGAGCCGACATAGGTGGCGATGTCCTTCGGTCGCAGGTAGAAGAATTCGATGTCGTTGCCCTGGTCCCGGCAGACCAGGTCCTTGCTGTCGGTGCGCTGGCGGTAGCCCGCCTCACGCAGCATCTGGGCGGCCGACTCGGCCAGGGCGCCCTTGTTGGGTACGGCGACACGCAGCATGACGGAGTGCTCCTTCGATCGGTTCGGGTCGACGGTGGGGGCACTCACAGATGTCGGTAGACGTCCTTGAGGTCGAGACCGCTGGCGAGCATCAGCACCTGGACCTGGTAGAGCAGCTGGGAGATCTCCTCGGCCGTGCGCTCGGGCCCCTCGTGCTCGGCGGCCATCCACGACTCGGCCGCCTCCTCGACGACCTTCTTGCCGATGAAGTGCACGCCCTTCTCCAGTGCGGCGACCGTGCCCGAGCCGGGGGTGCCGGCCGCGGCCTTGGCCTGCAGCTCCGCGAACAACTCCTCGAACGTCTTCACGGAGACGGATTCTCGCAGTCGCCCTCGGTCGTCGCGAGCACCGGGTCGGCGGTGACCGGTGGGCGGGACCGACATTCCCTACCGGTGCGGTGGGACACCTCTTCGATCCTCGCCGATGTTGGTCGTACGCTGTCGGCCATGGTCACCACCCCACGCAACCTCACGCTCGTCACCGCCACGGCGGTCCTTCTCGCGGCGACCGCCTGCTCCCCGCAGGCCACGCCCGCCCCCATGCCGACCGGGTCGACGGCGTGCACCAAGGACAGCCTGCCCACCCGCACGCCGGGCAAGCTCACCATCGCCACCGACGAACCCGCCTACCAGCCGTGGTTCGTCGACGACAAGCCCGACAACGGCGAGGGCTTCGAGTCCGCCGTGGCCTACGCGGTCGCCGAGCGGCTCGGTTACGCGCGCGACGACGTCACCTGGACACGGGTGCGCTTCGAGGCCGCCATCGCGCCCGGGCCGAAGGAGTTCGACTTCGACATCAACCAGTTCTCCATCACCGAGGAGCGCAAGCAGGCGGTCGACTTCTCCGCCCCGTACTACCTCGTCCGCCAGAGCGTGATCGCGCTGAAATCCTCCAAGATCACCGGCCGGACCGCGCTGGCGGACCTGCGCGACGCCCGGCTCGGCGCCCAGGTGGGCACCACCAGCTACCAGGCGATCACCGACGTGGTGAAGCCGAAGACCGAGCCGCGGGTCTACAACAGCAACGACGACGCCAAGAAGGCCCTCCAGAACGGGCAGATCGACGGGCTGGTGGTGGACCTGCCGACCGCGTTCTACATCACCGGCGCGGAGATCGACGACGCGGTGATCGTCGGGCAGTTGCCCCAGGTGGGCTCTCCGGAGGCGTTCGGGTTGCTGCTGGACAAGGACTCGCCGCTCACCGGCTGCGTCAGCGCGACGGTCGGGCAGCTCGCCTCCGAAGGGGTGCTCGCGAAGTTGGAGCAGCAGTGGCTCGCCCAGGTCGCGGGAGCGCCCGAACTCACGTGAGCACAGCCCTGCACCAGCCCTCGCCCGCGCAGCGGGCGAGGGCCGCGTACCGACGCCGGCAGACCGTGCTCAGCGTGCTGGTGGCCGCCGCCTCCACGGCGGCGGTCGGCACGCTGCTGGCGGTCGCGGTGACCGGGGCACCCGGCTGGGACCGGGTACGCCAGACGTTCCTGGACCCGCAGATCGCCCGGGACGCGCTGCCCCGGGTGCTGACCGGACTCTGGCTCAACGTCCGGCTGCTGGTCTGCTGCGCGATCGGGGCCCTGCTGTTTGGGCTGGTGATCGCGGTGCTGCGGACGCTGCGCGGGCCGGTCTTCTTCCCGGTCCGCGCCCTCGCCGCCGGCTACACGTACACCTTCCGGGGTCTGCCGCTGATCATCGTGCTCTACCTGTTCGCCTTCGGGGTGCCGGGGCTGCGCCTTCAAGGCACGCCGTCGGTGCTGGTGCTGGGCGGGCTGGCCCTGATCCTCACCTACGCCGGCTACCTCGCCGAGGTGTTCCGCGCCGGGATCGAGTCGGTGCACCCGAGTCAGTTCGCGGCGGCCCGGTCGTTGGGGCTCACCTACCGACAGGCCATGCGACACGTGGTGCTGCCGCAGGCCGTACGTCGGGTGGCGCCGCCGCTGCTCAACGACGTGGTGGCGTTGCAGAAGGACGTCGGGCTGATCTCGCTGGCCGGGCCGATCGACGCGGTACGGGCGGCGCAGCTCGCCAGCTCCCAGACCTTCAACTACACGCCGTACATCGTGGCCGGGGTGCTCTTCGTCCTGCTCGCGATCCCGCTGATCGCCGTCACCGACCAGGTGACGCTGCGGGCGGCCCGACGCCAGTCCGGAGGATGACATGGACGTGCTGCGCTGCCGCGGCCTGCGCAAGGAGTTCGGCGACCAGGTCGTCCTCGACGGGCTCGACCTGACCGTGGCCGAGCATCAGGTGGTGGCGCTGATCGGGGTGTCCGGGTCCGGCAAGTCGACCCTGCTGCGCTGCGTCAACCTGCTGGAGGAGCTGCACGACGGCACCATCGAACTGGACGGCGAGGAGATCTCCGCCCCGGGCGTCGACCCGGACCGGGTACGTCGCCGCATCGGGATGGTCTTCCAGTCGTACAACCTCTTTCCGCACCTGAGCGTGCTGGACAACATCACCCTCGCGCCACGCCGGGTGCACCGGCGGTCCCGGGCCGAGGCCGAGGCCCGCGCCCGGGAACTGCTGGACCGGGTGGGGCTGGCGGCGAAGGCGGAGGCGTATCCGGACCGGCTCTCCGGCGGCCAGCAGCAACGGGTCGCGATCGTCCGGGCGCTGGCCAACTCGCCCCGGCTGCTGCTGCTCGACGAGGTCACCTCGGCGCTGGACCCGGAGCTGGTCGGCGAGGTGCTGACCATGATCCGCGATCTCAAGGCGGAGGGGATGACCATGGTCCTGGCCACCCACGAGATGAGTTTCGCCCGCGACGTGGCCGACCAGGTCTGCTTTCTCGACGGCGGGCGGGTGGTCGAGGTCGGGCCGCCGGAGCAGGTGTTCGGCGCGCCGACCCGGCCGCGTACCCGCCAGTTCCTGGCCCGGATCATCGAGGCCGGCCGCCTCTGACGGCTGGCCTGCGCCGGCTGCCGGTGGTCAGTAGCCGACGGTGAACCGCTGCCGGACGAAGGTGCCTCGCTCGATCGCGTCGATCACCGCGGAGGCGAAGTCGCCGACGGTGATCCGGCTCGTCTGGTGCGCGTCGACGAGGGGGGTGTCGCGCGCCTCGGCACGGTAGGTGCCGGTCCGCGCGCCGGGCACCAGGTGCACCGGCGGTGGGCTCACGTAGGACCATTCGAGGTCCCGGCCGTCGCGGCGCAGGATGTCCAGCGCGTCGGCCTGGTCGAGGGCGGTCATCCGGTACTGGGCGGGGAACTCGGGCGCGTCCACGAACCGCCGCCCGTCGGGATCCAGCAGGCTGCCGCCCCCGCCGACGAAGACCAGTCTGCCGACCTCGGCCTCGATGAGTGCCGAGGCGGCTTTGGACACCAGGTGGTCGGTGCCCTTGACCGACACCACCACGGCCTGGTGGCCGGCGACGGCCGAACGGACCTGTGCGGGGTCGCGCACGTCGAGGTCCGCGCTGGACAGCGCGGTGACCCGGTGGCCGCGGGCAGTGGCCTCGGCGGCCACGGCGCTGCCCAGGTTGCCGGTGGCGCCGATGACGGCGACCCGGATGGAAAGGCTCGCCAAGAAACTGTCGATGAGCGGGGCGAGTTCGGGCAACGTGTCTTCGAGTGCGAAATGCCCGGTGTCCCATACGTGCACCGCGGCGCGCGGCAGGTCGCGCAGGTACGCGTACGCGCCCGGCTCGGGGAAGAAGGGGTCGTTGCGTCCCCACACGACGAGGGTGCGCGGCTGGTGTTCGCGCAGCCATGCCTGCCAGGCGGGATACCGCTCGACGTTGCTGGCGTAGTCACGGGCCAACGCCAGCTGCGCCGCGCGGCGGCCGGGCAGGTCGAGGAAGTGCTGATCCATGGTCCAGCCGTCGGGGGCGACAAGCGAAACGTCGGTAACGCCTTCCTCGTACTGACCGCGCGTGGTCGGCAGCGAGAACAGGTCCTCGGTCGGGTTCGGGATCAGCCGCCGGGCCAGATCGGAGAGGCCCTCGTCGTAGGCGTTGGCGTTCTGCACGATCAGGCCGGCGATCCACTCCGGGTGCCTGGTCGCCAGGCGGAAGCCGACGGGACCGCCGTAGTCGAAGGCGTACAGCACGAAGCGCGCCAGCCCGAGGCGCTGAACGAAGCCTTCGATTACGTCCGCGAGCCGCTCGAAGGTGTACGTGAAGTCGCTCGGCGTCTCGGTGTGCCCGAAGCCCGGGTAGTCGGGGGCGATCAGCCGGTGCCGGTCGCCGAGGGCGTCCATCAACCGCCGGTACTGGTGCGAGCTTGACGGAAAGCCGTGCAGCAGCAACACCGGCAGCCCGTCGAGAGGTCCGGTCTCACGGTAGAAGACCCGCACGTCTTCGACGTCGACGAAGCCGTGCCGTACCTGGGGAACACCCATCTCACATGCCTTTCTAGGCCGGGTTTCCATTAGGTATAGCCCAGGAATCTCTAATGCGTCAAGGAAGCCAGGTATCGTTAGAACCATGGAACTGGTGACTGGCGAGCCGCTCGCGCTCGACTTCGTCAACACCCTCACCAGTCAGTTCGACGCGCTCGACGACCCCGAGCCCTGGCTGCGGCGCCAAGCGGCGAGACTGACCCCACCGGCGCGCCCACTCACCGGCGCGGAGCTGGCCGCTCTCCGGGTGCTGCGCGAACACGTCCGGGCGGCCATCGACGCGGTGCGGCAGGGCGCACCGCCGCCCCGCACCGCCATCGACGCGGTGAACCGGGCGGCACGGAGCGCCCCGGCGTATCCGGCGCTCGACCCGGACCTCCGGGTGCACGTCCGTCGAGACGGAAACGAGTCGGTCAGGCTGCTTGCCCAGCTCGCCGAGGCGACAGTGGAACTGCTCACCGACCCGAACGTGGGCAAGATCCGCGCCTGCGCGGGTCCGCAGTGCTGCCTGCTGTTCCTGCCCGCGCACCCCAGGCGCCAGTGGTGCTCACCGGCGCTCTGCGGCAACCGGGTACGGGTCGCTCGCTACTACCAGCGCCACAAGGGCGGCTGACGAATCGCGGGCCCGTCCCCGCAGGACGGGTGCGGCCCGGTCGACCGGGCCGCACCCGTAGGTGGCTGCGGTCAGGCGCCGAAGCCGAGGCGTTGGTTGGCCGACGTGGCGAGCTGGCGGATGGCGAGGGCGGCGTCCAGGGCGGCGACCGTCGAGGCCCAGCCCTTGTCCTCGGCGGAGCCGGGCAGGCCGGCGCGGTCGCGGGCCTGGTCGAGGTTGTCCACGGTGAGCACGCCGTGGGCGACCGGCTTGCCCTCGTCCAGGGCGACCCGGGTCAGACCGTCGGTGACCGACCGGCAGACGTAGTCGAAGTGGGCGGTGGCACCGCGTACCACCACGCCGAGGGCGACCACCACGTCGCAGCGCCGGGCCAGCGCCTGGGCCACCACGGGCAGCTCCACCGAGCCGGCCACCCGGGCCACCACCGACCGCGCCCCGCACGCCTGCGCGGCCGCCACCGCCCGGTCGAGCATGTGGTCGGTCAGCTCGCCGTGCCATCGCGCGGCGACCACGCCGACGGTCAGCCCGGCCGCGTCGACCGGAGCCGAACCCGGCTCCCCGAAACCCGCCATCTCTCCTACGCTCCGATCTCTCTGCCGGGGACCGGACGCCCCATCGGCGCCTCGGCCACCTCATCGAGCTGGTCGAGCAGGTGCCCCATCCGGTCCCGCTTGGTCCGGAGGTAACGTACGTTCTCCGGGTGCGGGCGCACCGGCAGCCCCTCCCGGCCGGTGATGGTCAGGCCGTAGCCCTCCAGACCGGCCCGCTTGGCCGGGTTGTTGGTCAACAGCCGCATCGACCGCACCCCGAGGTCGTAGAGGATCTGCGCACCGGTGCCGTAGTCCCGCGCGTCGGCGGGCAGGCCCAGGTCGAGGTTGGCGTCCACGGTGTCGCGGCCCTGGTCCTGCAACTGGTACGCCTGGAGCTTGTGCAGCAGCCCGATGCCGCGCCCCTCGTGGCCGCGCACGTAGAGGACCACGCCCCGCCCCTCGCGGGCCACCCGATCCAGGGCGGCGTTGAGCTGCGGCCCGCAGTCGCAGCGCACGGACGAGAAGACGTCGCCGGTCAGGCACTCCGAGTGCACCCGCACCAGCACGTCCCGGCCGTCACCGATGTCGCCGATCACCAGCGCCACGTGCTCGGCCGAGTCGTACTCGCTGCGGTAGCCCAGCGCCCGGAACACGCCGTGCTCGGTGGGCATCCGGGCGTCCGCGACCAGTTCGACCTGCTTCTCGGTACGCCGCCGGTAGGCGATCAGATCCGCGATGGTGACCAGGGTCAGCGAGTGCTCGGCGCAGAACTTCTCCAGGTCCGGCAGGCGCATCATGGTGCCGTCGTCGTTGACCAGCTCGCAGAGCACGCCGGCCGGGCGCAGACCGGCCAGCCGGGTCAGGTCGACCGCCGCCTCGGTGTGCCCGGGACGGCGCAGCACCCCGCCCGGACGGGCCCGCAGCGGCACCACGTGCCCCGGGCGGGCCAGATCCGTCGGCCCGGTGGTCGGGTCGGCGAGCAGCCGGATGGTGTGCGCCCGGTCGGCCGCCGAGATGCCGGTGCTGACCCCCTCCCGGGCGTCGACGGTCACCGTGTACGCGGTCTGCCGCCGGTCCTGGTTGGTGTGGTGCATCGGCGGCAGGTCGAGCCGGTCGCACTCGCTCTCGGTGAGCGGTACGCAGATGAAGCCCGAGGTGTGCCGCACCGTGAAGGCCAGCAGCTCCGGGGTGGCCAGCTCGGCGGCGAAGATCAGGTCGCCCTCGTTCTCGCGGTCGGCGTCGTCCACCACCACGACCGGACGGCCGGCGGCGATCTCGGCCAGGGCCTGCTCGATGTCGGCGAAGGTCATGCCGGCACCTCCTCCCCGTCGACCGTGCGGCCGCCCAGCAGCCGCTCCACGTACTTGGCCAGCACGTCCATCTCCAGGTTGACGGGGTCACCCACGGACCGGGCGCCGAGCGTGGTCGCCGACAGGGTGGTCGGGATCAGGCCGACGGCGAACCAGTCCGCGCCGACCTCCGCGACGGTCAGCGAGACCCCGTCGACGGTGATCGACCCCTTCTCGACGACGTACCGGGACAGCGCGGCGGGCAACCGGAACCGGACCGTCTCCCACCGCTGCGCCGGCTCGCGGGAGAGCACCTCGCCCACCCCGTCGACGTGTCCCTGCACCAGGTGGCCGCCGAGGCGGCCGCCCAGCGTGGCGGCGCGTTCCAGGTTGACCCGGTCGCCGGCGCGCAGCCCGCCCAGCGCCGAGCGGCGCAGCGTCTCGCCCATCACGTCGGCGGTGAACACCCCGCCGTCGACGTCGACCACGGTCAGGCAGACCCCGTTGACGGCGATCGAGTCGCCGTGTCGCGCGTCGGAGGTGACCAACGGGCCACGGACCGCTACCAGGGTCGAGTCCTGTGCCGTCGGGGTCACCCCGACGACCTCTCCCAGTTCCTCGACGATGCCGGTGAACATGCCTAGCCCTCCCTCTTCCGGGGCAGCGCGGTGATCCGCAGGTCGGGACCGACCTGCGTAACGTCGGTGATCTCCAGATCGATGGCCTCGGCGATGGTGGTCACGCCCGCGTCGACAAGTGCGGCGGGCCCGGCACCGAGCAGCCGGGGCGCGAGGTAGCCGACGACCCGGTCCACCAGGCCGGCGGCGAGGAACGCCCCGGCGAGCCGGGGGCCGCCCTCCAGCAGCACCGCCCGTACCCCTCGGACGTGCAGGGCGGCGAGCAGCGCCGGCAGGTCGACGCCACCGTCCGGGCCGGTGCCCACCTCGGCGGCGGTGGCCACCCAGGTACGGGCGGCGCCGTCGCGGACCCGGGCGTCGTCCGGCGTACGCCCGGCCGAGTCGACCACCACCCGCAGCGGCTGCCGGATGGCCAGGCTGCCGTCGCGCAGGTTGCGCACGGTCAGCCGGGGGTCGTCGGCGAGCACCGTGCCGACACCGACAACGACCGCGTCGACGGTGGCCCGCAGCGCGTGCACGTCCATCCGGGCCGCCTCGGAGGTGATCCACATGCTGGTGCCGTCGGCCGCCGCGGAGCGGCCGTCCAGGGTCGCCGCGTACTTCCAGATCACGTACGGCCAGCCCCGGCGCATCGCAGTCAGCCAGGCCACGTTGCCGCTCTCCGCCTCGGTGCCGCGTACCCCCAGGTCGACGCGGACGCCGGCGGCGCGCAACGTGGCGGCGCCGCCGGTGGCGACCGGGTTGGGGTCCGGTACCGCGATGACGACCCGGGCCACCCCCGCCTGGATCAGCGCGGTGCTACAGGGGCTGGTGCGGCCCACGTGGTTGCAGGGCTCCAGGGTGACCACCGCCGTGCCGCCCTTGGCCCGCTGGCCGGCCTGGGCCAGCGCGACGATCTCGGCGTGCGGTCCCCCGGCGTACGCGTGGAAGCCCTCGCCGACCACCTCGCCGTCGGCGTCGAGCAGCACACAGCCGACGACCGGATTGGGACTGGTCGTGCCGAGCCCGCGCGCCGCGAGTTCGATCGCGCGACGCATCGCCTCGTCCACGGAGACGCTCGCCATCGCCTGCCGTTGCCCTCTCGCTCGTTCGCGCGGGCGGGGAGCTCGGCCGGGTGGCCACGGGCAGGCAGCGGAATCCGGGTACGGCACAGCCGCCCCGGCCGGGACGCGCGCACGCCGGAGCCCGGCGAGCCACACGGCCCCCTTCCGTCCCGCGCGCTGTCTCCCATCCGGACTGTCTGGGCGCGGACGAACCGCACCCAACCGTCGGCCCCGGATTCTCACCAGGTCCACCGGGCGGACGAACCGCTCCCGGGTCGCGGGCTTACCACGGTCGGACCGTGGATCACCGCCGGTTCGGAATTACACCGAGTCCCGCCAGCGCGTGGTGGGTACTGAGCAAAGTCTTACACGTCCGGCCGCGCGCCGGGTCACCCGGGCGAGCTACTTCACATGACGGTGACCGGGGTCGGCGACGCCGCGTCGGCGATCCACCGCCACGTACGAGCCGGGTTGGCTCTTGGCCACGGTCTTCATCTCGGAGGCGATGGTCATCGCCTCCAGCGGGTTGGTGATGCGCTTGTCGGTGTCGGAGATCGCGACGCCGATGGAGAGGGTGACCAGCGCGGCCCGGCGGAGGTTGCCCCGCCGGTCCTTCAACTCCACGTAGCCGCGTTCCCGGTCGGTGGGGTCGTAGAGCGCGTCCGCCGCCTTCTCGAAGTCCGCCGACACCCGGGAGGTGAGCGGCCGCACCTGCTCCGGCGTGCACACGAAGACGAAGTCGTCGCCGCCGACGTGGCCGAGGAAGGCCGGTGGCAGCGCGACCGAGACCACCGCCCGGTGCAGGCTGCGGGCCAGTGCCGAGATGAAACCGTCGCCCCGGACGAACCCGTACCGGTCGTTGACGCTCTTGAACCGGTCGATGTCGATGTAGCCGACGGCGTAGTCCGCGCCACCCCGGACCCGGTCGGCGATCTCCCGACGGATGCGGCTGTTGCCCGGCAGGCCGGTCAGCGGCGAGACCTCCCGGAACTCCTTGTTGCGTCGCAGCGTGGAGCTGACCCGGGCCACCAGCTCCGCCGTGTCGAAGGGTTTGACGAGGTAGTCGTCGGCTCCGGCGCTGAGCCCGTGGACCTTGTCCACCGTCATCCCCTTGGCCGTCAACATGATCACTGGCAGGGCCGCGGTCATCGGGTCGGCGCGCAGCCGGCGGGTCAGTTCCAGCCCGTCCACCCGCGGCATCATCAGGTCGACAACGGCCAGGTCGGGCCGCTCCCGTTCGATCAGGTCGAGGGCCTCCTGGCCGTCGCCGGCGAGGATCACGTCGAAGCCGTGCAGCCGCAGGTTGAACTCGACGAAGCGGGCGATGTCCTCGTCGTCGTCGACGACGAGGATCACGTCCTTGCGATCGTCGTCGGTCTCCACGTCAGGCCCCGGCCGCCGCCGCGCGCTCGGCCAGCCCGCGCAGCCGGCGTACCGCCTCGGCGGGGTCGTCGGCGCCGTAGACGGCGGTGCCGGCCACGAAGGCGTCGGCACCCGCCGCGGCCGCCTGCTCGATGGTGTCGGCGGCGATCCCGCCGTCGACCTCGATGCGCAGCTCCAGGTGACCGGCGTTGACGTGCCGGCGCGCGGCGCGGACCTTGTCCAGCAGTTGCGGGATGAACCGCTGCCCGCCGAAGCCCGCCTTGATGGTCATGACCAGCAGCGTGTCGAAGCTCGGCAGCAGGTCGAGGTACGGCTCGATCGGGGTGTCCCGGTCGATCGCCAGCCCGGCCCGCGCCCCAGCCGCGCGCAGGTCCCTGGCCAGCGCCACCGGATCGTCACAGGCCTCGGCGTGGAAGGTGACGTTGTACGCCCCGGCGTCGGCGTAGCCGGGGGCCCACCGACGCGGGTCGGTGATCATCAGGTGCACGTCGAAGGGCAGCTTGGTGGCGGCCCGCAGGCTCTGCACCACGGGCAACCCGATGGTCAGGTTCGGCACGAAATGGTTGTCCATGACGTCGACGTGCAACCAGTCCGCGGCGTCCTCGACGGCGCGGACCTCCTCGGCGAGACGGGAGAAATCGGCGGCGAGGATGCTGGGCGCGACGATGGGCGGCGGTACGGTCACAGGGCCAGTGTACGAACGTTGCCGGCGGCCACGGCAGCGTGCCAGCAACCGGGACACCCCGTGACCCGGAGGTGACCAATGGTGCAGAATGACCCCCTTCGAACCGGTGAAACGGAATGAAGCTCGGCTTCGACTGGCTAGACGACCGATTCGCGGCAAGACTCCATCGGGGACGGTGACGGTATCGTGCAGGCCGGTGGGCACGGGAGCCGGCAGCCGGGCGGCTGCTCCCGGAAAGGGCGGACGATGCGACGGTGGCTCGCGGCACTGGCGCTGACCAGTGCTGCTGCGATGTTGCTCAGCGGCTGTGTGCGGCCGGGCGGGACCGACGGCGATCTCACCAACGACTGGCCGGCACTGCGGGCACCGACCATGTTCGTACCGGCCACCGACGCCTGCCTGCCCCGGATCACCTCGGTAGTCCAGGCCAGCACCTACGAGACCGTCGACTGCGCCCGCAACCACCTCGCCGAGACGGTGCACGTCGGCACCTTCACCGACGCCGCGGCCGAGGGCGAGCGGCCGGCACCGGGGTCGGCGGCGCTGCGTACCGCGCGGGCGGAGTGCGACCAGCGGGCCCGGTTGGTGCTCGGCGGCGACTGGCACACCGCCCGGTTGACGCTCAACATCTCCCTGCCGTCGGTACCGGCGTGGAACGGCGGTGCCCGCTGGTTCCGCTGCGACCTGAGCGAGACCGACAGCATCGACAACACCCGGCCGGTCAACCGCACCGGCAGCCTGCGCGGAGCGCTGATCGGCGACTCGCCGCTGGTGCACCGCTGCTTCGACCCGAAGCTGATCGGCGACAGCCTGAACTACATGGCCCCGGTGCTGTGCAGCGAGCCGCACGGTGCCGAGTTCGTCGGGGTCTACATCGAACAGGACATGAGCTGGGAGGAGTTCGTCGGCTCCTCCGCCCAGGCACACCGGCGCTGCATGGAACTGATCGCCGCCTTCGCCGACGTACCCAACAACGCCGACCTGCCCTACCGCGCCGGTTCCATCTTCTACCCGCCGTCGCAGCGGGAGTGGGAGGAGGGCGACCGGGGGGTGCGCTGCATCCTGTGGAGCGACGACCGCAAGCTGACCGGTTCGATGCGCGGTGTCGGGCCGCGGGGACTGCCCGTGACCTGACGGCTCCGACGACCGGCGCACGGTCGCGGGCGGCGTCGTCGCCGTGAGCCGGGGCTGGAGCCGGTGCCGTATGCTGCCGGTCCGACGGCGGGAGCGGGAGGTCGACGGGGATGCGACGAGTGTTGACCGGAGTCACGCTGGGCGTTGTGCTGACGGTGGCGTTGGCCGGCTGCACCACCACACCGGCGGGCACCGACGGTGACCTGGTCGACGGCTGGAGGCCGATGGGCGCTCCCGCGGTGTTCACCCCCGACTCCGGCACCTGCCACGCCCAGCCCCAGGACGTCGGCTACCTCAGCGCGTACGCGCCGGTGGACTGCGCCCAGCCGCACCGCGCCGAGACCCTGCACGTTGGCGCTCTGACGGAGGTGTCGGGACCACGCCCGCCCGCGCCGGGCAGCGCGGGGATGCGCACCGCCTACGGCGAGTGCGACCGTGAGGCCCGTCGGCGGCTCGGCGGCGACTGGCGGGCCGCCCGGATCGGACTCCAGGTCGTCCTGCCCTCGCCGAGGGCGTGGACCGGCGGCGCCCGCTGGTTCCGTTGCGACGCCCACGAGCTGCGCGCCCTCGACAACCCGGTCCCCCAGCGGCGTACCAAGAGCCTGGCCGGCGCGCTGGCCGGGTCGTCGCCGTTGCGGCACGGTTGCTTCAACGCCGAGACCAAGGGCGACGAGGTGACCGAGATGGTCGCCGTCAAGTGCAGCGCGCGCCATCGGGCCGAGTTCATCGGCATCTGGTCGGCCCCGAAGACCGGCTACGCGGCGTTCCTCAAGGACGCCGAACGGAGCCACCGGGCCTGCCGCAGCATGATCGCCAAGTACGCCAAGGTCCCGGACGACAGCAACCTCAAGTACCGCGTCGGCACCATCCTCTACCACCCGGAGCAGGACGAATGGCGCAACGGTAACCGGGGCGTGCAGTGCTTCCTGTGGATCAGCAACCGCACCCTCACCCGGTCGGTCAAGGGCGCCGGCACCGGACTGCTGCCGATCAACTGATCGCCCCGGCGCGCCCACGCGGCAAGGCGCGAGCGTGGTGGGTGTTGCGTCCGTTCGCTGACGACAAAGCGCCCGCCCCCGCATGGGGACGGGCGCTCGGGTGCGGGTCGGGCGCTCGGGTGCGGGTCGGGGTCAGGCCCGCTCGGCGAGCTGGGCGACGAACGATCGCCAGGCCGCCGGGGCGAAGACCAGCGCCGGACCGGCCTGGTCCTTGGAGTCCCGGACGCCGACGACGCCGGGAAGGTTGACGGCGACCTCGACACAGTCGCCGCCGTTCGAGCTGCTGCGGGTGCTTGTGCGCCACACGGCGCCGGTCAGGTCAGCCATGATCGTGCCTCAAGGAAGTCGATGGTCTGGCGACGCGGCAGCGCCACCGAGCGCAGCGTATCCCAGATGGACCAGAGCGCGGCGGTGTCGTTGGTCAGCCGCCCGGCGGCCTGGTCGTCCAGGTACGCGACGTCGCCGTCCTCGGTCGTGGCGATGACGAACGGCCCCGCCTGCCCGGCGTGCAGGCCGGCGTCCAGCGGCAGCACGTGCAGCAGGATGTTGGGCCGCTGCGCCAGTTTCACCAGATGGTCCAACTGTGGATGCATGATGTCCGGGGCGCCTCGCCGGAGGGCGGACTCGTCGATGACCGCGACGAGGAGCGGCGGCCTGCGCCGTTCGAGCACCGCCGACTGCCGACGCATCCGGGTCTCGACGTAGTCGGCCACCTCGTCCGGGCCGAGCAGCCCGCTGCTGAGCACCGCCGCGGCGTACTCGGGGGTCTGCAACAGCCCCGGGACGACCGCGACCTGAAAGGACCGCAGCGCGGTGGCCTGCAACTCCGTCTCCACCCAGGGCCGCAGCCAGGCCGGCTCCCGCCGCCGCAGAACGTCCGGCCAGATGTCCTCGATGTCACGCCCGAGCGCCGCGGCCGCCGCCGCACGGTGCCGAGGGTGCGGCACCCGTCCCGGTGTGACCCACCGCGCGACCGTCTTCGGATCCACGCCGATCTGTTCGGCAAGGCTCTCGGCGGTCTCCCCCGTGTCGGCCATCGCCGCCCTCAGCGCCTGATTCATGCCCACCTCCCGTGGAACGTCCTCAACGTCTACAGAACGAACACCGACGCCCTGTAGTCGTCCACATTCGATGGGCAATGTTTCTGGTGGGCGGCGCGCGCGGGCCTGGAGACGGTAGATCCGCTCGTCGTGTCGCCGGGGGTCGCCCCTGGGCGAGCAGACCGGGGCGACCCCCTCCAATCACGACGGAGGAGGTACCCGTGTGCGTGCGAGAACCGGCGCGTGGCAGGTGACCGGGCGGGAGGCCGGGACGCCCCGGGTCCACCCCGGCGTGTACCTGCTGACCCGGGAAGCGTCCCCGCAGTTCCACCAGCCGATCCTGGTCCGGGTGATCCGGCAGCTCGACCGCCCGACGTACGACGGCTGGGCGTGGATCGACGTCTACCAGCTCGACCGGCACGGGGACGCCACGCAGCGGCGGGCGCTGTTCCTGCGGCCGGCGGGAATGCGGCCGGTCAACGTGCCGCCGGTCCCGTACGCCGAGCGTCGCTCCCGGCCGCGCTCCGCCGCCGCGAACGTGACCGGGTGAACGGCCGGATAGCGGACCACGTCCCGTCCCGCCCGACGTGGCGGTGCCAAGCGTGCGGTATCCCCTGGCCCTGCTCGCCGGCCAAGCTGCGCCTGCTCGCGCGGTACCGGAACGACCGGCCGGCGCTCATGGTCCGCCTGATCCAGTTGCGCGAGGAGGCCGCCGGACAGCTTGCCGGATCCGGCGAGGACACGGCAGGGCTGCACCGGCGGTTCACCGACTGGGTTCCCTGACCCCACCGGAGGCGGCGGGGTGAGGGATCAGGTGCGGCGCAGGACGGCGAGGAACATCGCGTCGGTGCCGTGCCGGTGCGGCCAGAGCTGCACCGTCGGACCGTCCCCGAGCCCCGGCATGCCGGCCGGCAGCAACGGCCGCGCGTCAACGAAATCCACCGGTACGCCGCTGCGACGGGCCGCCTCCGTCACCGTCACGTGGGTCTCCACGGTGTGCGGTGAGCAGGTCACGTAGGCCACCACCCCGCCGGGGCGGGCAGCCCGCAGCCCGGCGGCGAGCAGCTCCCGCTGCAGCCGGGTCAGGGCCGACAGGTCGGACGGCTGACGCCGCCAGCGCGACTCCGGCCGGCGGCGCAGCGAACCGAGCCCGGTGCACGGCGCGTCGACCAGTACCCGGTCGAAGTGTTCCTCCGGCAGCTTCGCCTCGGTGCCCACCAGCCGACCGTCGGTGTGCAGCACCGTCACCGGCAACCCCCGGGTCGCGTTCTCGACCAGCCGGGCCCGGTGTTCGGCCACCTCCACGGCGGTCAGCCGCGCGTTCCGTTGCGCGGCGAGGGCCCCGAGCAGCCCCGACTTGCCGCCAGGCCCGGCGCACAGGTCGAGCCAACGGCCGTCCGGGCCGTCCACCGGCGCGACGGCGAGCGCGTTCGCCACCAGCTGGGAGCCCTCGTCCTGGACGTGGGCCCGACCGTCGGCCACCGCCGCCAGCTCACCCGGTGCGCCGCCGCCGAGATAGACGGCGTACGGCGAGAAGGCGCCGGGCGCACCGCCCACCTCATCGGCGAGGTCGACCGGATCGGCGAGGCCGGGCCGGGCGCACAGGTGCACCGGCGGGCGCTCATTGTCCTCGATGAGCAGGCGGGTGGTCTCGCCGAGATCGCCGCCGAGCGCCTCACTGAACGCGCGGACGATCCACTGTGGATGGCTGTACGCCAGGGCGAGATGACCGATCGGGTCGCTCTCGACCGGCGGCGCCAGCCGGGCCACCCACTCGTCGGCGTCGCGCGTGGCCACCTCGCGCAGCACCGCGTTGGCGAACCCGGTGGCCCCCTGGCCGACCGCCCGCACCAGGTCGACCGTTGAGGAGACGGCCGCGTGCGCCGGCACCCGGGTGTGCAGGAGCTGGTACGCGCCGATGCGCAGCGCGTCGCGCACCGGCGGGTCGATCCGCTGCACGTCCCGCCCGGCCGCGGCGGTCAGGATCGCGTCGAGGGTGCCCAGGTGGCGCAGGGTGCCGTAGGTCAGCTCGGTGGCGAAGGCCGCGTCCCGGCCGGTCAGCCCCGCGTCGCGCAGGATCGTCGGCAGCACCAGATTGGCGTACGCGTCGTCGCGGTGCACCGCCGCGATCGCCTCGTACGCCGCGAACCGGGGCCGGTCGGAGGGCAGTTGCCGGCCCCGACGCTCCCCGCCCCGGCGGGCGGCGGTGTCCCTCACGCGAACTCCTCACCGGCACCGACGCGGGCGCCGCGCGCCCAGTCGGTAGCCGGCATGGCCCGCTTGCCGGCCGCGCGTACCTCGCCGAGACGAACCGGCACGGTCGCCGTGCCGGCCAGCACCCGCGCCTTTTCCACGAGCAGCTCACCGGGCTTGAGGTCGGGCGCGTCTGGTGCCGGGGTGACCGGGCCGAGCTTCACCCGCTCGTCCCGGAAGGTCGTCCACGGACCAGGGGCCGGGGTGCAGGCACGGATGCGCCGGTCCACCGCGAAGGCGGGGTCGCTCCAGCGCACCCGGGCGTCCTCGACAGTCAACTTGGGGGCCAGCGAGACTCCGTCGGCGGGCTGCGGCTCGGCCCGGCCGGTGCCGTCCTCGATCGCGTCCAGCACCGCCACCAGCAGCCCGGCACCGCTGTGCGCCAGCCGCTCCAGCAGGTCCCCGGAGGTGTCCGCCGGGCGGATCTCGTCGGTGAGCGTGCCGTAGACGGGACCGGTGTCCAGCCCCTCCTCCAGTTGGAAGACGCTGGCCCCGGTCACCTCGTCGCCGTGCAGCACGGCGTGCTGCACGGGCGCGGCACCACGCCACGCCGGCAGCAGCGAGAAGTGCAGGTTCACCCAGCCGTGCCGGGGAATCTCCAGCGCGACGGGCGGCACCAGCGCGCCGTAGGCGACCACCGGCACGCAGTCGGGGGCCAGCTCACGCAGCCGGTCCAGAAACTCCGGCTCCCGGGGACGGGCGGGGGTCAGCACCTCGACGCCCTGCTCGTCGGCCCAGGCGCCGACCGGGGAGCGGACCAGTCCCCGGCCACGCCCGGCGGGCGCGTCCGGCCGGGTGACCACGGCGACCAGCTCGTGCCGGGAGGCGGCCACGGCGGCCAGGGCGGGGACGGCGACGGCCGGCGTACCGGCGAAGATCACGCGCATCGGTTCACCGCCCCAGACCGAAGGGACTGCCGGCGGCGTGCGGGCTCAGCTTGACCGTCGGCGGGGCGGCGGCGTCGTACCACTCGGCCTGACGGATCGCCTTCATCGCCTCCTTGCGGCCGGCCGGGTCCAGCCGGTCGACGAAGAGCACCCCGTCGAGGTGGTCGGTCTCGTGCTGCACGCAGCGCGCCATCAACCCGGTGCCGACGATCTGCAACGGGTCGCCGTAGCCGTTGAAACCCTTGGCGATGACGTTCTGCCGGCGCTTGGTGTCGAAGTAGAGCCCGGGGATGGACAGGCAGCCCTCCGGGCCGTCCTGTTCCTCCTCGTCGGGAAACTCCAGCACCGGGTTGACCAGGTGGCCGAGCACGTCGTCGACGTCGAAGGTGAACACCCGCAGGCCCACGCCCAACTGCGGCGCGGCGAGGCCGGCGCCGCTCTGCTCACGCATGGTGTCGGTCAGGTCGGCGATGAGCTTGCGCAGCTCGACGTCGAAGTCGACCACCGGATCGGCCGGCGTGCGCAGCACCGGATCCCCGAACAGACGGATGGGCTGGACGGTCACGCGGGTTGGCTCCTTCGCGGCGGGACGGGAGTGCCGTACCAGTCTACGGAGTGCCGGTTGCCGTGCCGGCCGGCGTACCACGATCCCCGGCCGGCAGCGGTTCACCGACGGTGACCGGCAGGCGGTCGTACCCGCGCAGCGTCAACCTGATCCGACGCCGGGGCTCCCCGGCCGGTGCCAGCGCCGGCAGCCGGCGCAGCAGCGCCGGGAAGGCGACCTGCGCCTCCAGCCGGGCCAGGCCGGCACCCAGGCAGTAGTGCGGCCCGGCGCCGAAGGAGAGCGGGTTCAGTTGCGCCCGCCACGGGTCGAACCGCTCCGGTCGCGGATACCGCCGGGGGTCGCGGTTGGCCGCGCCGAGCAACAGCAGGATCCAGCTGCCGGCCGGCACCTCGACGCCGCCCAGCCGGACGGGTGCGCCGCTGGTGCGGGTGGTCAGCTGCACCGGCGAGTCGAACCGGAGCAGCTCGTCCACGTACGCCGGGGCGTGCTGCGGATGCTCGCGCAGCACGTCCGCGTCGCGGGGGTGGGCCAGCAGCACCGCCAACCCGTTGCCGAGCAGGTTGGTGGTGGTCTCGAACCCCGCCACGAGCAGGATCATGAGGTTGGCCAGCAGTTCCTCGCCGGTGAGCCGGTCACCGGCGTCGTGCGCCTGCACCAGCGCGGTGGTCAGGTCGTCGCCCGGCCGGCGTCGCCGGGCGGCCACCAGCTCGGTGAAGTAGTCCCGCAGCTCGGCCGCGCCGGCATCGGCCACGGCCAGCTCCGCCGCGGTGATCTCAGGCTCCAGGACGCCGGTCAGGTCGGCCGTCCACCGCCGGAACAGGGGACGGTCGGCGGCGGGCACGCCGAGCAGTTCGCAGATCACCCCGACCGGTAGCGGATAGGCGAACTCGGCCATGAAGTCGACCGGGACGCCGCCCCGGCCGGCCGCCGCCATCGCGTCGATCAGCTCGTCCGTCTGCGCCGCGATCACCTCGCGCATGGCACCGATCCGACGCGGGGTGAAGGCACCGGCGGCGAGCCGGCGCATCCGGCTGTGGTCGGGCGGGTTGGTCCGCAGCATCGACCGGGCGATCGACGACACGGACGGGCTGTCCCGCCAGTCCGGCAGGATGCCGTCGCGCAGATGGTCGTCGAGCACCCGGATCCGGGCGTCCCGGAGAAGTTCGTCGGCCTCGGCGTGGCCGGTGACCGCGTACAGGCCCGGCCCGGCCGGCACGATCGGACCGTGCGCACGTAGCCGCTCGTACGCCGGGTAGGGGTCGATCCGCCCTTCGGGCGACATCAGCGACGCGAGCGCCTCGGCGGCGTCCATTCGGCCTCCTCGGGTGTCGGAGGCTCCATCATGCCCGGGCGACGCCCGGCTCAGCCGGCCGCGCCGCTCTCGCCGGCCAGCACCGCGTCGCCGGCCAGCAGGGCGTGCTCCGGCAGCGGCAGGTGGATGCCGTGGGCCGCCTCCCAGTCGTGGATCAGGCTGGGACGGGTCTGCGCGACGAAGTAGTCGATCGCGCTCACCCCGCCGACCACCGGCTCCTCGACCTCGGCGACCAGCCGGCCCGGCACCAGCCGGAAACCGTTGCGCAGCGCGGCGCTGAGCCGCCGGTGCCCGTTGACCACGAAGAAGTACTCGCCGGTGTAACCGATCTCCAGCGGCTCCAGGCCGGTCTCGCCGGCCGCGGCGACCTCGCTGGTGAACGTCGAGTCCCACAGGCCGCGCAGGCCGGCGGCGTCCTCGGTCGGGTAGACCCGGCCCGGGTCGAGCAGCAGCAGCGGCGGCGCACCGCGCAGCACCTCGGGCGCGAGCCGCCCCTCGTACGCGTCGACGATGCGCTCGATCACCTCGTCGGCCGGCGCGCGGGTGGTGTCGCAGATCAGGTCGTAGTTGCGCAGCCTGGCCTTGTCCACGCCGTAGCGGATCAGGAACCGGCCGCGCTCGCTCTCGCTGCGTTCCCTCAGCTTGGCCTTGGCCTCCTCCAGCGAGGTGTAGCTCTCGGCCGGCCCGGAGGGACGCAGCAGCACGCGACGGGCCGCCTCACCCGGCTCGGTGATCATGTGCACCTTGAGTGCGTCCGTGAAGAAGTGCCAGGCCAGTCGAGAGTCCATGACCAGGCTCTCGCCGGAGGCCGCGATGTCCCGCTGGAGCTGGTCGACGTATCCGTCGACGGCCTGGTCCAGCTCGGCGTGCAGGTTGAGCTGAAGGGCGGTCATCTGCCGCTCCTGGGCCATCTTCCGGTAGAGGTCGCCGACGCTGACCCGGCGCAGGCCGAGCCGCTTGGCGATCTCGACCGAGACGGTGCTCTTGCCGCTGCCGAGGTCACCGTTGAAGACGATCGACTGACGAACGGTCACGACTGGTCCACCCCTGATCGCCGGCTGGTTGAGATCATCGAATTTCGCACCGGACGGACGCGGTTCCGCCGTCGTCGCGACGCTCTCCCACACCCTGGAGTCGCCGTACGCCCCGGCATGAAGGGCGATGCTACCACTCCGGCCGGGTCCGGCCTGAGGACGCGACCACGGGTGGGCGCGTCGACACTCAGTGCCATGTTCGGGTCACATAACGCGACTATCCGGGCATGGACCCCCGCCGGCTGTCACCCTTCGTCACCGCCGGCTCCGGGCCGAGGCGTCGGCTCAGAACAGGGTGAGCGGATCGACCTGGAGGCGCACCGGGTCGTTGGCCTTGCGGGCGCTGCGCGCCCCGGCCGCCGCGTGCAGCGCATCGGCCATCGCCGCGGCGCGGGCTCTCGGCACCCGTACCAGCATCCGCTCCCGCTCCCCGTCGGCGGGCACCGGACCGAGCACCTCCGCACCGTCGGGCAGACGCGCCTGGGCCAGCAGGTCGGCCACCGCGGCCGGCAGGCCCGTGACGCTGGCCATCCGCACCGCCGGCGGGAAGCCGAGTTCCCGCCGCTCGGCCAGTTCCCGGGCGGCGAACCAGCCGGCGTCCCAGCGCAGCAACGCCTGCACGGGTGCGAGTGCGCCGTCGGCGACCACCACGACCCGTCCCCCGTCGGCCGCCGGTCGGGCCAGGGCGGCCGCGGTCATCCAGCGGCGCAGCGTCTCCTCCCCGGCGCGCAGGTCGGCCCGGGTGAGCAACGCCCAGGTGTCCAGCAGCAGCACCGCCCCGTAGCCGCCGCCCGCGACCGGCTCGGCCCCCGGGGTCGCGATCACCAGGCCGGCACCGCCGGGCACCTCGGCCAGCACCTCCTCCCGTCCGGAGGTGCGCACCGGCACCCCCGGGAACGCCCGTCCGAGTTCCTCGGCGGTCCGCCGGGCACCGGTGACCGAGGCGCGCAGCCGCCGCCCGCCGCACTGCGGACAGGCGTACGAGGCGGCGATCCGGGCGCACCAGCGGCAGGCCGGCGCCCCGCCCGCGGACGGCAACGCGAGCGGCCCGGAACAGTGCGGGCAGCGGGCCGGGGTACGGCAGTCGGCGCAGGCCACCGAGGGCAGATAGCCACGGCGGGGCACCTGCACCAGGACCGGCAGCTCCGCGCGCAGCGCGTCCCGGGCGGCGGTCCAGGCCAGGCTCGGCAACCGGGCGGTCGCCGCGCCGGGGTCGCGCGCCAGCTGGGGATCGTCACCGGTCGGCACGATCGCCGGGGTACGCGCCCGCAGCACGGCCCGGTCGGCGCTCACCTCGCGGGCCCAACCGGTCTCCAGCAGCAGCTGGGCCTCGGCGGTGCGGGCGTAGCCGCCGACCAGTGCCCCCGCCCCGGCCAACTGGGCGCGGGTGAGCAGCACCTCACGGGCGTGTGGGTAGGGTGCTCGCGGCTCGGCGTGCAGGTCGTCCCCGTCGTCCCAGATGGCCACCAGTCCCAGCCGGGCGACCGGGGCGAACATCGCCGCCCGGGTGCCGATCACCACCGGCGCGTCGCCGCGACGGGCCGCCAGGAAGGCGCGGTAGCGGCGCGCCGGGCCGAGGGCGGCCGACAGGCAGACGTGCCGACCCGCGCCGAGCTGAGCGGTGAGCGCGGCGTCGAGCCGGTCCAGATCCCGCCCGTCGGCGACCACCACCAGCGCGCCCCGGCCGGCGGCCACCGTCGCGGCGACAGCGGTGGCGTAGCGGGCCGCCCAGTCCTCCCCGGGCAGCGCCGACCACACCGCCCGCGGGTCGCGCCCGTCGGCCAGGGCCCGCAGCAGCGCCGGCCCGGCCGGGTAGTCGCGCCAGCCGCCGGGCTCCGGCACCGTGTCGGGGTGCGACCCGCTCGCCGGGTCCGCCTCGTCCGGGGCCGGCTCCTTCTCCACCCGGGCGTGCCGCGGCGGGACCGCCAGCCGCAGCACGTCGGCCAGGCTGCCGGCGTACCGGTCGGCGACGACCCGGGCCAGCTGGGCCACCTCCGGGGCGAGCACCGGCACCGGCGAGACGACCTTGTCCAGGTACGTGAGCCGGGGATGCTCGGATCGTTCGGTCCGCTCCAGCAGCCACCCGTCGACCAGTTGGCCGGCGAAGCGCACCTTCACCCGGACACCGGGTACGGCGTCGGCGGAGAGCGCCTGCGGAACCAGGTAGTCGAAGGGCCGGTCCAGGTGGGCCAGCGGCACATCGACGCAGACACGGGCGACCGGCGACCCGTCAGCGGGCCGCCGGTCGTCACGCCGGGTGGTTGTCAGGCTCCCGCGGCCGACTTGAGGTCGGCGGCACGGTCGGTGGACTCCCAGGTCAGGTCGGGAAGCTCACGGCCGAAGTGGCCGTAGGCCGCGGTCTGGGCGTAGATCGGGCGCAGCAGGTGCAGGTCCCGGATGATCGCGGCCGGACGCAGGTCGAAGATCTCGGTGACGGCCTTCTCGATCGAGGCCACCGGCACCGTCTCGGTGCCGAACGTCTCGATGAACAGGCTCACCGGGTGCGCCTTGCCGATCGCGTACGCGACCTGCACCTCACACCGCTCCGCCAGGCCCGCGGCCACCACGTTCTTGGCCACCCACCGCATCGCGTACGCGGCCGAGCGGTCGACCTTCGACGGGTCCTTGCCGGAGAACGCGCCACCGCCGTGCCGGGCGTAGCCGCCGTAGGTGTCCACGATGATCTTGCGCCCGGTCAGACCCGCGTCGCCCATCGGGCCACCGATCTCGAACCGACCGGTGGGGTTGACCAGCAGCCGGTAGCCCTCGGTGTCCAGGCCCAGGCTCTCCAGCTCGGGAGCGATGACGTGGTCACGCACGTCCGGGGTGAGCAGCGACTCCAGCGAGATGTCCGCGGCGTGCTGGCTGGACACCACCACCGTGTTGAGGCGTACCGGACGCAGGCCGTCGTACTCGATCGTGACCTGGGTCTTGCCGTCCGGACGCAGGTAGGGCACCGTGCCGTCCTTGCGTACCGCGGCGAGCCGGCGGGCCAGCCGGTGGGCGAGCGCGATCGGCAGCGGCATCAGCTCGGGCGTCTCCGAGCAGGCGAAGCCGAACATCATGCCCTGGTCACCGGCACCCTGCGCGTCCAGCGCGCTCTCCGACGCCCCGGTACGCAGCTCGAACGCGTTGTCCACACCCTGCGCGATGTCCGGCGACTGGGAGCCGATGGAGACGCTCACCCCGCACGACGCCCCGTCGAACCCCTTCTTCGACGAGTCGTAGCCGATGCCCAGGATGGTCTCCCGCACGATCGTCGGGATGTCGGCGTAGGCCTTGGTCGTCACCTCACCGGCGACGTGCACCTGACCGGTGGTGATCAGGGTCTCCACGGCCACCCGGCTGTGCGGATCCTGCGTCAACAGGGCATCGAGGATGCCGTCACTGATCTGGTCGGCGATCTTGTCCGGGTGGCCTTCCGTGACCGATTCGGACGTGAAGAGGCGGCGTGTCACGGTACTCCTAAGTTCTTGGACGTCGTTCCGCGGCAGTGTAGTCACCAACCGTCCACGGCACCGTCGACGGTCGTCTTGAGTCCAGCCGTCAGGAGGAGCCACCGGTGAGCCGTGCGACCACCAGGTCCCACACGCCGTCGGCGAGATCCTCCTTGGACTGCTCGGGCATCCGGCTGACCGAACCGTCCACGCTGATGACGGTGGCCGCGTTGGTCTCGGCGCCGAAGACCTTGTCCGGCCCGACCTCGTTGATGACGATGAGGTCGGCCCGCTTACGGGCCAGCTTGGCCCGTCCGTTGGCCTCGGCGTCGCCGGTCTCGGCGGCGAACACCACCAGCACCTGCTCCGGTCGACGACGCTGCCCCAGCTCGGCGGCGATGTCCGGGTTGGTCACGAGTTCGATGGTGGGTGCGGTGCCGTCGTCCGACTTCTTGATTTTGCCAGGCGCGTACGTCGCCGGCCGGAAATCGGCGGGAGCGGCCGCCATCACCACCGCGTCGGCGTCCACCGCCGCCTTCAGCGTCGCCTCGCGTAGTTCGCCGGTGGTGCCGACACGGATCAGATCCGCGCCGGCCGGGTCGGGCAGCTCGACGTTGGCCGAGATCAGCGTGACCCGGGCACCACGGGCAAGGGCGGAACGGGCGAACGCGTAACCCTGCTTTCCGGACGAGCGGTTACCCAGGAAGCGCACCGGATCCAGCGGCTCCCGGGTGCCACCGGCGGTGACCACCACCCGGCGGCCGGTCAGGTCGGCCGGCGCGTCGACGCCACGCGCCAGGATGCGGCGGGCCACGGCGAAGATCTCCGTCGGCTCGGGCAGCCGCCCCTTGCCGGTGTCGACACCGGTGAGCCGCCCCACGGCCGGCTCGACGACCCGGACGCCCCGGGCCCGCAACGACGCGACGTTCTCGACGGTGGCCGGGTGTTCCCACATCTCGGTGTGCATGGCCGGGGCCAGCAACACCGGGCAGCGAGCGGTGAGCAGGGTGTTGGTGAGTAGATCGTCGGCGAGGCCGTGGGCGGCCCGGGCCAGCAGGTCGGCGGTGGCGGGCGCGACCACCACCAGGTCGGCCTGCTGACCGAGTCGCACGTGCGGCACCTCGTGCACGTCGGACCAGACGTCCTCGGCGACGGGCTGCCCGGAGAGCGCCGCCCAGGTCGGTGCGCCGACGAAGCGCAGCGCGGCCGCGGTCGGCACCACGCGGACCTGGTGACCCGACTCGGTGAACAGGCGCAGCAGCTCGCACGCCTTGTAGGCGGCGATCCCGCCGCCGACGCCGAGGATGATCCGGGCGCTCATCGACGCGCGGGAGGTTACGGCTGGTCGGTCGGCTCAGCGGTGAGCAGGCCCGCGTTGATCTCGCGCATCGCGATGGAGAGCGGCTTCTCCTGGGGAGTGGTCTCGACCAGCGGGCCGACGTACTCCAGCAGGCCCTCGCCGAGCTGGCTGTAGTAGGCGTTGACCTGGCGGGCGCGCTTGGCCGCGAAGATGACCAGCGCGTACTTCGACGTCGTCTTCTCCAGGAGCTCGTCGATCGGCGGGTTGGTGATGCCTTCGGGGTTGGCGATGGATCCCACGGATAAACCTCTGCGTCTTTCGCACGGACCGCGCGTGAGCGCGGCGCCGGCGCTCAACCGCGCGGACGCGGCCGGGCCGGAGCCAGGAAGGAAGAACCGATGAATCCTACCAGTTCGTCCACGACCCGCTCGATGCGGTCGTGGGACACGCTGAGGTCGAACGCCGCCGCCACGGCCGGGTTCGGAAGCCGACCGGGCGGATGGAGTAGCACGAGTCGGGCCCGGGGCCACCCGGTCCGCACCAGCATCGCCCCGTCGAGGTCGAGCGGGAGCAGCACCGGCTGCCCGGCGGCGAGCCGGCTGCGCAGCGGGGTGATCTCCGTGCCACGCCGGTGGGCACCGAGCCGGCTCCACTCCAGCAACTCGCCGGCGGCGAGCCGGTGGTCGAACTCCTCCGGCGTGACGAAGTGGCGGTGGACGCCGTCCAGTTCGCTGGCCCCGCGAGGCCGGGTGGTGACCGTGACCGGCGTCCACACTGACGGAGAACGCGCCCGGATCAGCTCGACGACACTCTCCCTGCCGGCGCCGGATGGGCCGGCCAGGACAGTGAGCCGAGCCGCCGGGCGCGCCTCGTCATCCAAGCTCACTGCTTGTTTCTACACGCAGTCGTGCTCAGTTGGCGGCGAACTCCCCAAGCAGGGCCTTGCGCTGCTGCTCGCCGAGGCCACGCAGGCGACGGCTATCGGCGATCTTGAGCTTCTCCATGATCTGGGTAGCCCGGATCTTGCCGATGCCCGGCATGGCCTGCAGCACGGCCGACACCTTGAGCTTGCCGACGACATCGTCGGACTCGGCCCGCTCAAGAACGGCTCCGAGGGTGGTCTTGCCCTGCTTGAGCTGCTCCTTCAGCTCGGCACGGGCTTTGCGGATCTCCGCAGCCTTCTCCAGCGCGGCTGCGCGCTGCTCGGGGGTCAGTGACGGGAGCGGCACCAGTTCTCCTCAGGTCCCTATCGCGACGGGCGGGACGCGCCGCCGCATCTGTGAAACGTGGTGTCGCTGTGAACCAAGGGGTTCCCAGCGCGGGGAAAACTAGCGGTCAACGGAGCTTTCGGCAACGTGGGCACGCAATGATCACCGCAAAGTGACCGAGCCGTCAGTCAGTCATGACATCGCCAGGACCGCCCGGCAGTCCGCCACGGCCCGGTCCGCGGCGGCCCGCAACGCCTCCGGGTCGGGCCCGGCACCCAACACCTCCCGGGAGTACGCGGGCAGCACGGCGGGCAGCGCGGAACCGAAGACGATCCGCAGATCCGCCGCCGTGGCGCCCTGTGCCCCGAGGCCCGGAGCGAGCAGCGGTCCGTTCACCGACGACAGGTCGCAGCCGGTCTCACCGACGGTCGCGCCGATCACTGCTCCGACGCTCCCCAGCGGCTCGGCACCCGCGTTGAGCTGGGAAATCTCGTCGAGAACCGTCTGCGCGACGGTGCGGCCGTCGGCACCGCGGGCCCGCTGCACCGAGGCGCCCTCGGGGTTGGAGGTGAGCGCGAGGACGAAGACGCCACCGCCGTGCTCGGCGGCCAGCTCGAACATCGGGGAGAGCGAACCGACCCCCAGGAACGGACTCGCGGTCACCGCGTCGACATACATGGGGCTGGATGGATCAAGGTAGGCCGACGCGTACGCGCGGACCGTCGAGCCGATGTCGCCGCGCTTGACGTCGAGCAGAACGAGCGAGCCGAGATTTCGTAACTGTCGGATAGTTGACTCAAGTACCGCCACGCCTTGGGACCCGAATCGCTCGAAGAACGCCGACTGCGGCTTGACCACCGCAACCCGGTCACCGAGGGCGTCCACGACGGTCCGGGCGAAGCGGTCGAGCCCCGCCACGTCGTCACCAAGACCCCACCGCGCCAGCAGGGCCGGGTGCGGGTCGATCCCCACGCAGAGCGGACCCCGCTCGCCGATCGCCCGGTGCAGCCGGGCGCCGAAGCTCTCCATACCGCCAGTGCCTTCCTCTCGTCCTCCGCCGACCGGGTTCTCCGCCGCCGCCGACCTACTCAGCAGGCTCGGACAGGGGCGGCACCCGGGTACTCCAATTCGCAACAGCTGCCGATCACCGCTACTCAAATCGAGTCGGGCGTCGGCGTTCGCCTACTCAGCCCGCCGCGACCGCCGCCGCGATACCCGCGGTGATGATCGACAGGTCGGCGTCCGAGGTGACGTACGGCGGCATCGCGTAGACCAGATCCCGGAACGGGCGCAGCCACACCCCCTGCGCCACCGCGGCGGCCGTGGCCGCGCCCAGGTCCACCTCGTGGTCCAGTTGGACCACGCCGATGCCGCCGAGCACCCGCACGTCCACCACCCCCGGCGCAGCGCGCAACGGCTCCAGCCCGGCCCGCAGGCCCCGCTGGAGCCTCGCCACCTGCCCGGCCCAGTCGCCGGCGCGCAACAGACCCAGCGAGGCGTTGGCGACCGCGCAGGCGAGCGGGTTACCCATGAACGTCGGGCCGTGCGCGAGCACACCGCCCATCCTGATCCCCCGGGCGACCTCCGCCGTACACAGGGCGGCGGCCAGCGTGAGGTAGCCACCGGTGAGCGCCTTGCCGACACAGAGCACGTCCGGGGTGACCCCGGCGTGCTCGGCGGCGAACATCGTCCCGGTACGGCCGAAGCCGGTCGCGATCTCGTCGAAGATCAGCAGCACCCCGTGCGCGCGCGTCACCTCGCGCAGCACCCGCAGGTAGTGCGGGTGGTGGAAACGCATCCCACCCGCGCCCTGCACCACCGGCTCCACGATCACCGCGGCCAACTCGTGGGCATGCCGCTCGACCGCGTCGACCAGCGCCGCCTCGTACGCCGGATCCGGCGGCCCGTCGAAGCCGCCCGGCGGCGCCGGGGCGAAGACCTGTCGCGGCAGCACGTCCCCCCAGAGGTGGTGCATGCCGCCCTCCGGGTCGCAGACGCTCATCGGGTGGAAGGTGTCGCCGTGGTACCCGCCCCGCCAGGTGCCCAGCCGGCGGCGCTGCGGTCCGCCGGTGGCCCGCTGGTACTGCAGGCACATCTTCACCGCCACCTCGACGCTGACCGAACCGGAGTCGGCCAGGAACACGTGCTCCAACCCCTCCGGCGCCAGCTCGACCAGAGTCCGGGCCAGCTCCACGGCCGGCGCGTGGGTGAGGCCGCCGAACATGACGTGACTCATCCGCCCCAACTGGTCGGTCACCGCCGCGTCCAGCACCGGATGCCGGTACCCGTGGATCGCCGCCCACCACGAGGACATCCCGTCGACCAGCTCACGCCCGTCCGCCAGCCGCAGCCGCACCCCCTGGGCGCTCTCCACCACGTACGGCACCACGGCGGGCGGCAGCACCGCGTACGGATGCCACACGTGCGCCGCGTCGGCGGCGACAATCTCCTCCGGCGTCATCCGGTCGGGGGTGCGGGTCATGGGGGTGGGGGTGGGGCTGAGCGGGATGCGCGGGCGACGGCGCGGGGCAGTGCGGGGCCGCGGTAGATGAAGCCGGTGTAGAGCTGCACGAGGCTGGCGCCGGCGTCGAACATCCGGGCCGCGTCGTCGGGATCGACGATGCCGCCCACCCCGATGATCGGCAGTCGCCCGCCCGTCTCGCCGTGGACGAAGGCGACCACCTGCCGCGCCCGGTCGGCAAGCGGTCGCCCGGACAGCCCGCCGGCCTCGCCGGAGCGTGCCCGGTCGGCCGGGGCCAGCCCGTCCCGGCCGAGGGTGGTGTTCGTGGCGATCACCCCGGCGGCGCCCCGGGCCAGGCAGACCTCCAGCAACTCCGCGATGGCCGGCTCGGTGAGGTCGGGGGCGATCTTCACCAGTACGGGCTTCTCCCCCACCAGGGCCGCCAGCAGCGCGTCCAGGTGCCCGCGGTCCTGCAACGCGCGCAGGCCGGGCGTGTTCGGTGAGGAGACGTTGACCGCGAAGTAGTCACCGTGGCCGCGCAGCGCGAGGTACGACTCGCGGTAGTCCGCCACCGCGTCGTCCAGGGCCGTCACCTTCGACTTGCCCAGCGAGATGCCCAGCGGTACGCCGAGCGGTCTCGGCAGCGCCGCCAGCCGGTCCGCCAGCGCCTGGGCCCCGGCGTTGTTGAAGCCCATCCTGTTGATCACGGCTTCGCTGTCGGCGAGCCGGAACAGCCGGGGTCGGGGGTTGCCCGGCTGCGGGCGCGCCGTCACCGTGCCGACCTCGACGAAACCGAAGCCCAGCGCCGGCCACGCCGGCAGCGCCACACCGTCCTTGTCCATCCCCGCGGCCAGGCCGACCGGGTTCGGGAAGCGGACCCCGAACACCGTGCGCGGCGCGTCCACGGCGTACCGGGCCCGCAACGCCGCCAACGCGACCGGCGTCCGCGACAGCGCGCTCAACCGCCGCAACGTCCACTCGTGCGCCGCCTCCGCGTCCCCCCCACCGACCCGGAACAACCCCCGCCGCACCGTCCCCTCAAACATCAACCCCGCCCTCCCCCTGGCCGCCGGGCGTCGATCATGAAGTTGTCGTCCAAACACGCCGAGGCGGTCGACAACAACTTCATGATCGACGAGAGCCGGGGAGTCACTGGGCGGACCGGAGGGTGGCGTGCAGGGCCTGGAGGGGGCGTACCTGCATGTCACCCCGGATCCGGGCCTCGATGCCCATGACGGCGGCGGCGGCGCCGGGCACGGTGGTGATGCAGGGGATGTCGGCGGTCACCGCCGCGCTGCGGATCTCGTAGCCGTCCGAGCGGGCGCTGGCACCGGAACCCTGCGGCGTGTTGACGACCAGGGCGACGTGACCGCCCAGGATCAGCGACACCGCGTCGTCGTCGGAATCAGCCTCGTAGTGCTTCGGGACCTGCTCACAGGCGATGCCGTGCCGGCGCAGCACCTCGGCCGTACCGCTGGTCGCGACGATCTCGAAGCCGAGGTCGGCCAGGCGCTTGATCGGGAAGATCATGCCGCGCTTGTCGCGGTTGGCCACCGAGACGAAGATCCTGCCCTCGGTCGGCAACGACCCGTACGCGGCCGACTGCGACTTGGCGAAGGCGTGGCCGAAGGAGGTGTCGATCCCCATCACCTCGCCGGTCGACTTCATCTCCGGGCCGAGCAGCGAGTCCACGCCCTTGCCGGCGGGCGTGCGGAACCGCTTGAACGGCAGCACCGCCTCCTTCACCGCGATCGGGGCGTCCGGCGGCAGCGAACCACCGTCCCCGGTCGCCGGCAACATGCCCTCGGCGCGCAGCTCGGCCAGGGTCGCGCCGAGCGCGATCCGGGCCGCCGCCTTCGCCAGCGGCACCGCCGTGGCCTTCGAGACGAACGGCACGGTACGCGAGGCGCGCGGGTTGGCCTCCAGCACGTACAGCGCGTCGTCCTTCAGCGCGTACTGCACGTTGAGCAGGCCGCGTACGCCGATGCCCCGCGCGATCGCCTCGGTGTACCGGCGGACCTGGGCCACGTGCGAGCTGGCCAGGGTGATCGGGGGCAGGGCGCAGGAGGAGTCGCCGGAGTGGATGCCCGCCTCCTCGATGTGCTCCATGATCCCGCCGAGGTAGACCTCGCCGTCGGCGTCGCAGAGCGCGTCCACGTCGATCTCGATGGCGTCGTCGAGGAACCGGTCGACCAGCACCGGATGGTTCGGCGAGATGTCCGTGGCCCGGCCGATGTAGTCGCGCAGCGTGGTGTCGTCGTAGACGATCTCCATGCCGCGCCCGCCCAGCACGTACGACGGGCGGACCAGCACCGGGTAGCCGATCTCGTCGGCGATCTCCTTCGCCTCCTCGTACGAGGTGGCGGTCCCGTGCGCTGGCGCGCGCAGACCGGCCCGGGCCAGCAGCGAGCCGAAGGCGCCCCGCTCCTCGGCCAGGTGGATCGACTCCGGGGAGGTACCCACCACCGGCACGCCGGCGTCCTTGAGCCGCTGGGCCAGCCCGAGCGGCGTCTGCCCGCCCAACTGCACGATCACCCCGACCACGCCCGGCCCGCCGGCCGCCCGGCCGGAGGTGTCCTCCGCGTGCCAGACCTCCAGCACGTCCTCGAAGGTCAGCGGCTCGAAGTAGAGCCGGTCGGCGGTGTCGTAGTCGGTGGAGACCGTCTCCGGGTTGCAGTTCACCATGACGGTCTCGAAGGCGCCCCGCAGGGCCATGACCGCGTGCACGCAGGAGTAGTCGAACTCGATGCCCTGCCCGATCCGGTTCGGCCCGGAGCCCAGGATCAGCACCTTCGGCCGCGCCGAGCCGACCACCTCCGTCTCCGCGTCGTACGAGGAGTAGTGGTACGGGGTGGTGGCCTCGAACTCGGCCGCGCAGGTGTCCACGGTCTTGTAGACCGGCCGGATGTCGAGGCGGTGCCGCAGCGTACGCACCCCGTCCTCGGCGGCCAGCTCGGGGCGGAGCGCGGCCAACTGCCCGTCGGACAGGCCGGCGCGCTTCGCCCGGCGCAGCAGCCCGGCGTCCAGCACCGGCGCCGCCACGATCTCGGCCCGCAGCTCGACCAGGGCGGCGATCTGGTCCAGGAACCACGGATCGATACCACCGGAGGCCGCGCTGACCTCGGCGACCGAGGCACCCAGCCGCAGCGCCCGCTCCACCGTGTACAGCCGCCCGTCGTGCGGCATGCCCAGGGCGGCCAGGGTGTTCTCCCGGGTGGCCCCCGCCGGGTCGGGGACCGTCCAGAAGCCTGCCGCCTTGGTTTCCATCGAGCGCATCGCCTTGTTCAGCGCCTCGGTGAAGTTGCGCCCGAGGCTCATCGCCTCGCCGACCGACTTCATCGTGGTGGTCAGCTCCGGGTCCGCGCCGGGGAACTTCTCGAACGCGAACCGGGGAATCTTCACCACCACGTAGTCCAGCGTCGGCTCGAAGGCCGCCGGGGTCTTGCGGGTGATGTCGTTGGGGATCTCGTCCAGGGTGTAGCCGATGGCCAGCTTCGCGGCGATCTTCGCGATCGGGAAGCCGGTCGCCTTCGACGCCAGCGCCGAGGAGCGGGACACCCGGGGGTTCATCTCGATGACGACGATCCGGCCGTCGGCCGGGTTCACCGCGAACTGGATGTTGCAGCCGCCGGTGTCCACCCCGACCTCGCGCAGCACCGCGATACCCAGGTCACGCAGGTGCTGGTACTCCCGGTCGGTCAGCGTCATGGCCGGCGCCACGGTCACGCTGTCGCCGGTGTGCACGCCCATCGGGTCGAGGTTCTCGATCGAGCAGACCACCACCACGTTGTCGTGGCGGTCCCGCATGAGTTCGAGCTCGTACTCCTTCCAGCCGAGCACGCTCTCCTCGATCAGCACCTCGTGCACCGGACTGGCGGCCAGCCCGGAGCCCGCGATGCGCTCCAGGTCGGCGTCGGTGTGCGCCATGCCCGAACCGAGGCCACCCATCGTGAACGACGGCCGGATCACCACGGGCAGGCCCAGCTCGGCCACCGTCTCGCGGACCTCGTCCATCGAATGGCAGACCCGCGAACGCGGCACCAGGCTCGACGGGTCGGCCACGCCGAGGCGTACGCCGGCCTTCGCCACGATCTCCTTGAACAGCTGCCGGTCCTCGCCGCGCCGGATCGCGTCGATGTTCGCACCGATCAGCTCGACGCCGTACTTCTCCAGCACCCCGGCCTCGTGCAACGCGACGGCGGTGTTCAGGGCGGTCTGCCCGCCGAGCGTCGGCAGCACCGCGTCCGGGCGCTCCTTGGCGATGACCAGCTCCACGAACTCCGGGGTGATCGGCTCGACGTAGGTGGCGTCGGCGAACTCCGGGTCGGTCATGATGGTGGCCGGGTTCGAGTTGACCAGGCTGACCCGGATCCCCTCGGCGCGCAGCACCCGGCACGCCTGAGTGCCGGAGTAGTCGAACTCGCAGGCCTGGCCGATCACGATCGGCCCCGACCCGATGACCAGGATGTGCTTGAGATCGGTCCGCTTAGGCATTCGTACGCCCCCCACTGAGGGCCCGGCCCTCGATCAGCTCGGCGAAGCGGTCGAAGAGGTAGTCCGCGTCGTGCGGGCCGGCCGCCGCCTCCGGGTGGTACTGGACGGTGAAGGCGGGCACGTCGCGCGCCCGCAGCCCCTCGACCACGTTGTCGTTGAGGCAGACGTGCGAGACCTGCACGCCCCCGAACTCGGTCTCGATCACCTGGTCGGGCACGACCGCCCCGGCCCGGACACCCGGCACCTCGACGGCGAAGCCGTGGTTGTGGCTGGTCACCTCGACCTTGCCGGTGGCCCGGTCCAGGACCGGCTGGTTGATGCCCCGGTGCCCGTAGCCGAGCTTGTAGGTGCCGAAGCCGAGCGCCCGACCGAGAATCTGGCTGCCGAAGCAGATGCCGAACAGCGGAATCCGCCGGGTCAGCACCTCCCGGGCCAGCGCGACCGGCCCGTCGGCGGTCGCCGGGTCACCGGGGCCGGGTGAGAAGAAGACCGCGTCGGCGCCGGTGGCCAGCAGGTCCTCGATGGTCGAGTCGGCCGGCAGCACGTGGGTGGTGACGCCGCGCGCGGCGAGCCGACGCGGCACGTTGCGCTTGATGCCCAGGTCCAGCGCGGCCACGGTGAACCGGTGCTCGCCCTCGGCGTGCACCACGTACGGCCTCGCGGTGGTCACCTCGGCGGAGAGGTCCGCGCCCACCATCTGCGGCGAGGAGCGGACCCGTTCCAGCAACGCCCGGGGGTCGTCCTCGATGCTGGAGACACCCACCCGCATCGCGCCGCGCTCGCGCAGGTGGCGGGTCAGCGCCCGGGTGTCCACCCCGCTGATGCCGACCACTCCCTCGGCGGCGAGCCGGTCCTCCAGTCCACCGGTGGCCCGCCAGTTGGAGTGGATCCGGGCCGGATCGCGTACCACGTAACCGGCCACCCAGATCCGGTCGGACTCGTCGTCCTCGTTGTTGACGCCGGTGTTGCCGATGTGTGGGGCGGTCTGCACCACCACCTGACGGTGGTACGACGGGTCGGTCAGCGTCTCCTGGTAGCCGGTCATGCCGGTGTTGAAGACCGCCTCGCCGAAGGTCTCCCCCACACTGCCGTACGCCTCGCCGTGGAACGTGCGCCCGTCCTCCAGGACGAGAATCGCTGAACGCCTACGACTCACTTGATCGCCTTTCCGTCGAGGACCGTCGCCTCGCCACGCAGGAAGGTCGCCACGATGCGACCCGGCAGCGTCATTCGGGCGTACGGGGTGTTGCGACTGCGGCTGGCCAGCTCCGCCGGCTCGATCAACCGGCGGGCCGCCGGGTCGACCAGGGTCAGGTTGGCCGGTGCGCCCGGAGCCGGGTCATGGCCGTGCTCGGTCAGCCCGGCGATCCGGGCCGGGGTGCGGGACATCCGCTCGGCGATCAGATCCCACTCGGGGCCCAGCACGTCGAGCGCGATCGACAGCGCCGTCTCCAGCCCGAGCATGCCCGGCCGGGCGTACGCCCACTCGCACTCCTTGTCCTCCACCGCGTGCGGGGCGTGGTCCGTGGCGATGATGTCGATCACCCCGTCGACCAGGGCGGCGCGCAACGCGGCGATGTCGGTGGCGGTACGCAGCGGCGGGTTGACCTTGAAAACCGGGTCGTAGGTCTCCGCACTGGTGTCGGTGAGCAGCAGGTGGTGCGGGGTCACCTCGGCGGTGACGCGTACCCCCCGGGCCTTGGCCTGGCGCAGCACCTCCACGCTGCCGGCGGTGGAGACGTGGCAGACGTGCAGCCGGCTGCCGACGTGCTCGGCCAGCAGCACGTCCCGGGCGATGATCGCCTCCTCGGCCACCGCCGGCCAGCCGGTCAGGCCCAGCCGGGTGGAGACCTCGCCCTCGTGCATCTGCGCGCCCTCGGTGAGCCGGGGCTCCTCGGCGTGCTGGGCGATGATCCCGTCGAAGGCCTTCACGTACTCCAGCGCACGACGCATCAGCCGGGGGTCGGCGACGCAGTGCCCGTCGTCGGAGAAGATCCGCACCCGGGCCGCCGAGTCCGCCATCGCACCCAGCTCGGCCAGGCGCTCACCAGCCAGGCCGACGGTGACCGCGCCGATCGGCTGCACGTCGACCAGTCCGGCCTCCCGGCCGAGCCGCCACACCTGCTCCACCACCCCGGCGGTGTCGGCCACCGGTGAGGTGTTCGCCATCGCGCAGACCGCGGTGTAGCCGCCGAGCGCCGCCGCCCGGGAACCGGTCTCGACGGTCTCGGCGTCCTCCCGGCCGGGTTCGCGCAGATGGGTGTGCAGGTCGACCAGGCCGGGCAGGGCGACCAGCCCGGCGGCCTCGACCACCGTGGCGTCCGGCGCGGACAGCCCCGCGCCGGTCTCGGCGACGACACCGTCGCGGATCAGCAGGTCGGTCGGTGCGGCGCCGAGGACGCTGACGTTCCTGAGCAGGTACGAGTTCACCGGTTGTTCCCCCCGAGCAGCAGGTAGAGGACGGCCATCCGGACGGAGACCCCGTTGGCGACCTGTTCGACGATGGTGGAGCGGGGCGAGTCCGCGACCTCCGGCGTGATCTCCATGCCCCGGTTCATCGGGCCGGGATGCATGACGATCGCGTGCTCCGGCAGCCGACCCATGCGCGGGCCGTCCAGCCCGTAGCGGCGGGCGTACTCGCGGGCGGAGGGGAAGTAGGAGTCGTTCATCCGCTCCCGCTGCACCCGCAGCATCATCACCACGTCCGACGACGGCAGCACCGCGTCGAGGTCGTAGCAGACGTCGGTGCCGGGGGCCAGCGCGGCGGCGATGTCGACCGGGATGAGCGTGGGCGGTCCGACCAGGGTGACCTTGGCGCCGAGGGTGGACAGCAGCAGCACGTTGGAGCGGGCCACCCGGGAGTGCAGCACGTCACCGACCACCGCCACCGACAGACCGGCCAGCCGACCCAGCCGGGACCGCATGGTGTACGCGTCGAGCAGCGCCTGGGTGGGATGTTCGTGGGTGCCGTCGCCGGCGTTGACCACCGAACCGTCGACCCAGTCGGCGAGGCGGTGCGGGGCACCGGAGGCGGGATGGCGGACCACGACCGCGTCGGCCCCCATCGCCTGCAGGGTCAGCGCGGTGTCCTTCAGGCTCTCGCCCTTGGCGACACTGGAGCCCTTGGCCGAGAAATTGATCACGTCGGCGCTGAGCCGCTTGGCCGCCGCCTCGAACGAGATCCGGGTACGGGTCGAATCCTCGTAGAAGAGGTTGACGACGGTCCGGCCCCGCAACGCGGGCAGCTTCTTGACCTCGCGCCCGGCCACCGCGGCCATCTCGGCGGCGGTGTCCAGGATCTCGGTGGCGGTGTCGGCGTCGAGGTCGGCGCCCGAGAGCAGATGCCTGATCATGCGGGGGCCTCCTCGCCGTAGAGCCGGACCTCGTCCGCGCCGTCGGTCTCGGCCAGCGTCACCTTCACGCTCTCGGCCAGCGCGGTCGGGATGTTCTTGCCGACGTAGTCGGCGCGGATCGGCAGTTGCCGGTGCCCGCGGTCGACCAGCACGGCGAGCTGCACCGAGGCCGGCCGCCCCAGGTCGCCGAGCGCGTCCAGGGCGGCCCGGACGGTCCGGCCGGAGAAGAGGACGTCGTCGACGAGGATCACCCGCCGGCCGTCGATGCCGCCGGTCGGCACCTGGGTCGGGCCGACCGCCCGGGTGGCGTGTCGGCGCAGGTCGTCGCGGTAGAGAGTGATGTCGAGCACGCCGACCGGTACGGAGATGCCCTCGAAGGCGCTGATCCGGGCGGCGAGGCGGCGAGCGAGAGGGGCGCCCCGGGTGGGGATACCGAGCAGCACGGTGTCGGCCGCGCCCTGGGTCTTCTCGAGGATCTGGTGAGCGATGCGATCGACGACGCGTTGCACGTCGGCGCTGCTCAGGATCACCTTCACCGAGGGTTGTCGCGGTGGCGACGACTGGGCAGCCGATGGGTAGGCCACGGCGGACCTCCTTCCCCGCCTCACGGGACGGGTCGTTAAAGGACGTCGGATCCTCCCGGCCGGCCGCGTACGACCGGCGGAGGGGCTTCGGCAACGTTACCAGTGGTCGCCGCCGCGTCGACGCGCGGGCACCAGGGACGACGGCCCCACGGGGCGATGTTCGCTGACCGACCGGTCAGCCAGGCGAAACGGGACAACTCACCCGGCGTGCTCAACGGGAAGGTCACGACCACTTGACCACGTGTACGAATCCCCGTACCGTCACGCTCCGTAGCGATCGCTGGGAGAACCCCGAGCAGCACTGGGAGTGTCCGAATGCCCTCTGAATACGCCAAGTCTCTGGGCGCCCGCCTGCGCTCCATCCGCCAGCAGCAGGGCCTGTCCCTGCAGGGGGTGGAGGAGAAGTCGAACGGGCGTTGGAAGGCGGTGGTGGTCGGCTCGTACGAGCGCGGCGACCGGGCCGTCACGGTGTCCCGTCTGGCCGAGCTGGCCGAGTTCTACCGCGTGCCGGTCTCGGAGTTGCTGCCCGACGGCAGCGGGGTGCGGCACGAGCCCACCAGCAAGATCGTTCTGGACCTGGAGCGCCTCTACGACGAGGCCAGCGAGGACCTCGCCTACGTCGCCCGCTACGCGCGCGCCATCCAGCAGCAGCGTGGCGACTACAACGGCCGGGTGCTGTCGATCCGCGCCGACGACCTGCGCGCCCTCGCCATCGTCTACGACGCCTCGCCGTCCGGCCTGATCGAGCGGCTGACCGAGCACGGCGTGCTGGTCGCCGACCCGCGGGCGTTCTTCGCCTCCTGAGCAACTAGGCAGCGAAAGGCCCGTGCCGGGGATGGCACGGGCCTTTTCGTCGCCGCTGCGGCAACCCCGGTGGCGTACGCCTGCCGTCAGCGGGTGGCGTACTCGGCGATCCGGCCGAGCAGTCCGTTGAGAAAGCGGGGCGAGTCGTCGGTCGACATCTGCCGGGCCAGCTCCACGGCCTCGCTGATCGCCACCGCGTCGTCGATCTCGTCGAGATACAGCAGCTCGTAGACCGCGATGCGGGCCAGGTTGCGGTCGACCACCGGCATCCGGTCCAGCGTCCAACCCTCGGCGTAGCTGGAGATCAGCTCGTCGATCCGGTCCAGGTGCCCGGCCACCCCCTCGACCAGGCCGACGGCGTACCCCAGGTGGTCGGGGCGCGGCTTCTCGATCCGCTCGACGTACCCCGCCAGCACCTCGGCCGGCGGACGATCACGCAGGTCGGCCTCGAAGAGCACGTCCAACGCCCGCTTGCGCGCCTTGCGGCGCGCCGGCATCTGCTGCTTCGGACCCTCGGCCATCAGGCGCGGCCGAGGTAACGGCCGTCGCGGGTGTCGACCTTGATCTTCTCGCCGGTGGTGATGAAGAGCGGCACCTGAACGGTCGCGCCGGTCTCGACCGTCGCCGGCTTGTTGCCACCCGTCGAGCGGTCACCCTGCAGACCCGGCTCGGTGTACGTGACCTCCAGCACGACGGAGGTCGGCAGCTCGACGTAGAGCGGCACGCCCTCGTGGGTGGCCACGATCGCCTCGGCCTCGGGCAGCAGGTAGTTGGCGGCCTCGCCGACCGTCCCGCCCAGCACCGTGATCTGGTCGAACGTCTCCATGTCCATGAAGACGTAGTCCTCGCCGTCGGCGTACAGATACTGCATCGTGCGCTTGTCGACGGTCGCGGTCTCAACCTTGGTGCCCGCGTTGAAGGTCTTGTCGACCACCTTGCCGGAGAGCACGTTCTTCAGCGTGGTACGCACGAACGCACCACCCTTACCGGGCTTGACGTGCTGGAACTCGACGACGGACCAGAGCTCCCCGTCAAGGTTGAGTACCAGGCCGTTCTTCAGGTCGTTGGTGGTGGCCATTTCCTGCCTTGATCATCATTTGGCGGACAGACCTGGCAAGTCTACTAGCCGCCCGGCAACCCACCGACCGCCGCCGCCCACGCCCGCCGCCCACGCCCGCCGCCCACGCCCGCCCAGCCGCCCCGGCGCGGCTCGGCTGGGCCTGCATCCGGCCATGTGCAGGTGCGACCCGGCCACAGCGCGATTCCGCCCGACCCGGAACGACACGGCGCGACCGCCCCGGACCCCGGCACTTTCTGTCATGCCTCGCCCCGGCCCTCTTGCCCCGAGTGGCCCCTTTGCTCTGCTTCAACCCACGCAACAGTCACTTTCCGTGGCGAAAACGCCGCGGACCACTTCCGCACGAGGTGGGAAAGATGCTGGTCAGCGACCTGTGCGTCACTTGAAGCAGAGCAAAGGGCCGACAAGGAAGTTGGGCGGGGGCGCCGGCCAGGCACGGAGAGTAGAAATCACGGTACGTAGTTGTGGCGGCGAGCGGGGCGCTGCCGGGGCGTCAGGTGGTCTGGTTGACGCGGCTGGCCAGGTGGTGCAGGGCCAGGCGGTAGCCGTCGACACCGAGCCCGCAGATCACGCCGGTCGCCACCGCCGAGACGACCGAGTGGTGCCGGAACTCCTCCCGGGCGTGGATGTTGGAGATGTGCACCTCCACCAGCGGCCCGCGCAGCATGGCGCACGCGTCCCGGACCGCGACGGAGTAGTGCGACCAGGCCGCCGGATTGAGGACCACGGCGGCACCCTCGTCCGCGGCGGCGTGCAGCCAGCCGAGCAGCTCATGCTCGGCGTCGGTCTGTCGCACGACGACGTCCAGGCCGAGGTCCCGCCCGGTCGTCTCGCAGAGCTTCACCAGGTCGGCGTAGGTGGTCACCCCGTAGACGTCGACCTGCCGGGTGCCCAGCCGGCCCAGGTTCGGCCCATTCAGTACGTACACCCGGGCGCTCACTGAACCGTCCCCGTCCGTGACTGCGGGGCCCGCAAGCCCGGCTCGCTGCTCGCACTCACCGTGACACCGCGCCGTAGGCGGCGTGCAGCAGGTCGTCGCCCGGACCGTCCAGGATCGCCGGTCGGGCCAGCCCGTCGAGCACCACGAAGCGCAGCCGGCTGCCCCGGGCCTTCTTGTCGACCCGCATGGTGGCCAGCAGCTGCGGCCACGCGGCGGCCGCGTAATCCGTGGGCAGGTCGAGCGCCGTCAACACCGCACGGTGCCGCCCGGCGGTGGCCGCGTCCAGCCGGCCGGCGAGGCGGGCCAGCTCCGCGGCGTACACCAGGCCGACCGACACCGCGTGACCGTGCCGCCAGCGGTACCCCTCGACCTTCTCGATCGCGTGGGCCAGGGTGTGCCCGTAGTTGAGCACCTCGCGGACGCCCGACTCGCGCAGGTCCCCGGCCACCACGTCCGCCTTGACCCGGATCGCCCGTTCGATCAGCTCCCGGGCGACCGGCCCGGCCGGATCGGTCGCGGCGGCCGGATCGTCCTCGACCAGGTCGAGGATGACCGGATCGGCGATGAACCCGCACTTGACCACCTCGGCCAGCCCGGCGGCCAGGTCGGCCGAGGGAAGGCTGTCCAGCGTGGCCAGGTCGGCCAGCACCCCGACCGGCGGGTGGAAGGCACCGACGAGATTCTTGCCGGCGGCGGTGTTGATCCCGGTCTTGCCACCCACCGCCGCGTCGACCATGCCCAGCAACGAGGTGGCCACCGGCACCCAGCGCACCCCGCGCAGCCAGCAGGCCGCCACGAATCCGGCCAGGTCGGTGACCGCGCCACCGCCGAGCCCGACCACCGCGTCGGTACGGGTGAACCCCGCCTCGCCGAGCCGGTCCCAGCACTGCGCCGCCACGTCGACATGTTTGCCGGCCTCGGCGTCGGGCACCTCGATCGGCAGCGGCGTCACGCCGGCCGCCGTCAGCCCGGCGCCGACCGCGTCGGCCAACTCCTTGAGCGGCGGCGCGTGCAGCACCGCCACCCGATCGGCGTCGGGCAGCAGACCGGGCAGCGCGTCGAGCAGGTCGCGCCCGACCAGCACGTCGTACGGCCGCTCGCCGCCCACCGGGATCCGGGTCACCTCGTCCATCGCCGGGAGCCTAGCCCACCGACCGACGTGGCGACCGTCGCCGCCCACCGCGTGCCCGAGGGTTGGAACGAGGTTTAGCGCTGGGCTTACCGGGCACGGCAGGCGGAAAACTGCTCGGGCGAGGAGACCTGCATGAACGGGCGGACGATCGACGGTGCCGACATCAGGTTGCCGGCCACCATCCTCGGCGTCGGTCTGGGCGGCTTCGTCGACGGCATCATGCTGCACCAGGTCCTCCAGTGGCACCACCTGCTCAGCAACACCGGCGACGACAACATCGGGATCCGCGAGTACCCGGTCGACACCGTCGCGGGTCTCCAGATGAACACCCTGTGGGACGGCCTCTTCCACGTCGTCACCTGGGTGGCGGTGCTGACCGGGCTGGCGATGCTCTACGCCCGGGTGACCCGGTCCCGGGGCCGGCTGTGGCGCTCGCCGATGCTGTGGGGTTGGGCCCTCATCGGCTGGGGCCTGTTCAACCTCGTCGAAGGCATCATCGACCATCACATCCTGGCCATCCACCACGTGCGCAGCGGTCCGCACCAGCTCTGGTGGGATCTCGGCTTCCTCGCCCTGGGCGTCGTGCTGATCGTCGTCGGGTGGCTCGTGCAGCGCCGCGCCGCCGCCGTGGACGTCTGCGTCGACCGGCCGGAGCCGGATCGGAATCGCCGCCGGTGAGCCCGGCACTGCTCTCCACGCACGCCGCCGGGCACGCCGCGACCGTCAGCACGGCACTGCTCGTACCCCTGCTGGCCGGCTGGCTCTACCTGGCCGCCGCGCTGCGGCAACGCGCACCGGACCGGGCCGGCTGGAGTCACTGGCGCACCGCCGCCTTCGCCGTCGGATGCGCCCTGCTCGCCGTCGCCCTGTTGGTGCCGGCCGACGGGTTCGCCGCGCACATGTGGCAGCACCTCCTGCTCGGCATGTTGGCCCCACTCGGGCTGGTGCTCGGCGCGCCGGGCCTGCTCGCCCTGCGCTGCCTCGACCGGCGGACCGGGCGCGCGGCACTGCGGGTGTCGGGGCACCCGGCGCTGCGGCCACTGATCCACCCGGTCACCGGGTTGCTGCTCACCGCCGGCGGGCTGTGGCTGCTCTACCTCACCCCGCTGTACCGGGCCACCCTCGCCAGTCCGGCGCTGCACGACCTGGTCAACCTGCACTTCCTGCTCAGCGGGCTGCTGTTCACCTGGTCGATCGCCGGTCCGGAACCCTACCGACATCGGGCCCGGGTACCGGTCCGGCTGGTGGTGCTCGGTGCGGCGGTGATCGCCCACGCCAGCCTCGCCCAACTGCTGTACACGGGCCTGCTGGTCGACGTTCCGGCGACTCCGGAGCAGCTGCGCGCCGGCGCGACGGTGATGTACTACGGCGGCGATCTCGCCGAGATCCTGCTCGCCCTCGCCCTGCTGATCACCTGGCGCCCGGCACCGCCACAACGGCGCGTGCCAGCGTCAGATGTTAAGAAGGGCCCCCTGCTCTACCGCAGGCGTTAATAAGGTGCCCTTCCTTACTGCTTCAGCAGGGCGACGATCTCGGCCACGATCTCCTCGGGCGTACGGCCGTCGGTGGCGACCGTGGCGGTGGCGACCTCGGCGTACAGCGGTCGGCGCTGGTCCATCAGGTGCTTGAGGGTGGCCCGGGGGTTGATCGCCAGCAGCGGCCGCCCGACGCCGAGACCGACCCGCTTCACGGCGTCGGCAAGCCCGACGTCGAGATGGACCACCCGGTGACCGACCAGTTCGGCTCGGTTCTCCTCGGCCAGCACCGCACCGCCGCCGAGGGCGAGCACCCCGGAGCAGGAGGCCAGCGCCGCGGCCAGCGCCGCCCGTTCGAGGGTACGGAAGTGGGCCTCCCCCTCGTCGACGAAGATCTCCGGAATGGGCTTGCCGGCGAGGCGCTCGATGTCGGCGTCGGTGTCCCGGAACTCGACGCCCAGCGCTTCCGCCAGGCCCTGCCCGACGGTGGTCTTGCCCGAACCGGGCGCGCCGACCAGCACGCAGACCGGCCGGGTGGCACCGGTCACCGGATCACCAGCGCGTCGAGGTAGCCGGCCAGGTTACGGCGCATCTCGACGACCGAGTCACCGCCGAACTTCTCCACCGCCGCCTCGGCCAGCACCAGCGCCACCATCGCCTCGGCGACCACCGCCGCGGCCGGCACCGCGCAGACGTCGGAGCGCTGGTTGATGGCGGTGGCCGGCTCTCCCGTGGCGACGTCCACCGTGGCCAGGGCGCGGTTCAGCGACGAGATCGGCTTCATGGCCGCCTTCACCCGCAGCGGCTCCCCGGTGGTGATGCCGCCCTCCAGGCCACCGGCCCGGTCGGTGACCCGGCGTACGCCGGTCGCGGTGGGCATGATCTCGTCGTGCGCCTCGGAGCCCCGGGACCGGGCCTGCTGCCAGCCGTCGCCGATCTCCACGCCCTTGATCGCCTGGATCGACATCAGCGCGGTGGCCAGCCGGGCGTCGAGCTTGCGGTCCCACTGCACGTGGCTGCCGAGGCCGGGCGGCACGCCGTACGCCAGCACCTCGACCACGCCGCCGAGGGTGTCGGCGGCCTTCTTCGCGGCGTCGACCTCGGCGACCATCCGGGCGCTGGCCTCAGGGTCGAGGCAGCGCAACGGGTCGGCGTCGATGCGTTCGGCGTCCTCCGGGCGCGGGCGCAGCCCCGGCTTCGCGGCGACCGGGCCCAGCTCGACCACGTGCGAGACGATCTCCACGCCGAGGGCCTGCCGCAGCAGCGCCTTGGCCACCGTGCCGACGGCCACCCGGGCGGCGGTCTCCCGCGCGCTGGCCCGCTCCAGGATCGGCCGGGCGTCGGTGTGGCCGTACTTCTGCATGCCGGCCAGGTCGGCGTGCCCGGGCCGGGGTCGGGTCAGCGGCGCGTTGCGGGCCTGCCGGGCCAGCTCGTCGGGGTCGACCGGGTCGGCGGCCATCACGGTGCGCCACTTGGGCCACTCGGAGTTGCCGACCCGCAGGGCGACCGGGCTGCCCAGCGTCACGCCGTGCCGCAGCCCGCCGATGACCTCGATCTCGTCCTGTTCGAAGGACATCCGGGCGCCCCGGCCGTAGCCGAGCCGGCGGCGGGCCAGCTCCCCGGCGATATCGGTGGAGGTCACCTCGACACCGGCCGGCACCCCCTCCAGCATCGCGACGAGGGCGGGCCCGTGTGATTCCCCTGCGGTCAACCAGCGCAACACAGCCATGAGTCTGTCACGCCCGGTGCCCGCCGCCCCGCACCGCCCGCCCCGTCCCGCCCTACGGACGCCCGCCCACGCCGGCGGGCTCGACGGTCAGATGCCCCGGCCGCGCTTGTGCAGGGTGCGCAGCACCGTGTCGGCGCGGACCACCCGCCCGGCAACCGCCAGGGCCAGGTACGCCCGGGGCTCGCGTGGGTTGCGGCGGATGGTCCGCCGGGCCCAGCGCATCGCGCCCCGGGGGTCGCCCGAGGCCGCGTGGGCGAAGGCGATCTGCCCGGTGACCCGCGCCTGTCCCGCCGGCTGGCTGGCGAACTCGGGGTAGCGGTCCAGCAGCCACTGCAACGCCTCGGAGATGGTGTCCCACCGCTGGGCGAAGTACGACCGCTTGTGCCAGCGCACCGTCACGTACGGGGTACGCAGGTTGACCAGCGGGGCGCTGCGGGCGGCCCGGAGCAGGAACTCGTAGTCCTCGGCGTAGCTGCCCGGGATCTCCTCGTCGACGAGCCCGAACCCGTCGCGCAGTGCCGCCGCCCGGATCACGAACGTCGACGGGTGCAGTTCGGTCATCCGGTCGCGCAGTAGCTCGTCCAGGCTGATCGAGGCGCGGTCCAGCACCCGCTCGACGGTGTGCCCGTCGTAGCTGACCCGGATGCCGCAGCTGACGAACTCGGCGCCGGGCACCTCGGCCAGCGCCTCGGCCTGGGCACGTAGCTTGCCGGGCAGCCACTCGTCGTCGTCGTCGCAGAAGGCGACCAGCTCGCCGGTGGCCGCCAGGGTGCCCGTGTTTCGGGCACCGGCCAGGCCCGGGGTGCGGGTGTTGGTGACCACCCGCACCGGCCGGTCCGGGGCGGACAGCTCCGCCAGCGTCGGGTCCGGCTCGGACTGGTCGTACACCACGACCACCTCGACCGGGGCGGGGTAGTCCTGGGCGACGATGGCCCGTACCGCGGCCCGCAGCAGCTCCGGCCGGTTACGGGTGGGCACGACGGCGCTCACGCTCGGGTACGGGGTCACCGGTTCCGCCTTCCGTTCGGGCCGGGTCGGTGCCACGGCCGCCACCAGGGTCGGTGGTGCCGTTGCGCGGCGGCCGCCACCAGGTCTTCGACGATCACTCCCACCCGCCGCACCGCGGCCCGCCGTCCGTCGGCCGCGCCGGCGTCCACCGCGACGGTGAACCGGGACCGGTCGGCGAGGCCGGTGGCGAGCGTGTCCAGCAGCTCCTGCCGGGACTCGCAGAGCGCCACCAGGCCGGCCGCGCCGAGCCGGCGGGCGAACAGCAGCTGGTGGTCGTCGACATGCTCGCCGCGCGTCGGGTCACGGGGCACCACGATCGGCAGGTGTCCGTGCCGGCGGGCCTCCAGGATGGTGGCCGGTCCGCCGTGGCAGACGACCAGGTCGGCCTGGGCCATGGCGGTCTGCAGCTCGGCGTGGCCGAGGAACGGCACGGCGTCGGGCAGGCCGGAGACCCGGGTGTGTCCGTGCTGCACGGTCAGCCGGATCTCACCGGCGAGCTCGTCGTGCCACCGGCTCAGCCAGTCGACCAACCGGTCGAACGGGTGCTTGTCGGTGCCGACGGCCACCAGCACCTGTGGCCGGCCGTCGGGGCGCGGCTCGCGGGGCTCCGGCACCCGTACCGTCGGCGCGTCGGGGGCCGGGCGGGGCCGCACCGGCGCGACGCGGTGCCCGTCGCCGGGCGCGTCGCCGCTCACAGCAGCGTCCCCACGACGGTGGCCTCCGGGTACTGGCGACGCTGCTCCTCCCACTGGACGAGCATCGCGGACAGGAACGGGCGGCACAGCCGGGCGGTCAACGTCGGTGTGTCGATCCGGTCGTAGACCTCGATGTAGACGGTCGGGATCCGGCGCAGTCGGGCCAGCACCACGAACGGCACCGCCACCCCCGCGCCGGTGGTGACCACCGCGGCGACCCGCCGTCGGCGCAACACCCGGGCGGCCAGCCACGCGTTTCGCAGCAGGTTGCCCAGATGGCGGGTGGTCGGATGGTACGCCGGAACGACGTCCTCCCCGTCGAGCAGGGACAGCGCCTCCGGCGTGTCGAAGGTGACCCAGCACCGTCGCCACGTCTCGTACCAGGGCCGCAGGGCGAGCAGCTGGGCCAGGTGCCCTCCGCTCGATCCGACCAGCAGCAACTCGGGCTGCCGGTCGGGTTCCTCGATGGTGTTGTCCACGTGACTCCCCACAAGTCCGCCTGACATCTCGGTCAGTTGTGTCGTTTCCGGATGGTGTCCAGCAGGGCGGGATGCAGCGCGCGGTTCCAGCCGGCACCGGCGTCCGCCAGCCGCCAGGTCCGCAGCCACATCTCCACCAGATAGGCGTCGGCGACCAGCCGCTGCCGTGCCCGGTCGAGCCCGAGCGCGTGGCCGTACCGGGCCAGCCACGCGTCGACCTGCCGGGCCGCCTCGGCGGCCGGCTCACCCCGTGCCACGAGCGCGCGCTGGAACGCGTCATGGGCCAGGTCGAATCCGACGGGTACCTCCGACCCGCTGTGCTCCCAGTCCCAGGCGACGAGGTCCGCGCCGTGCCGACCGAGGTTCCACGGCACCCAGTCGCCGTGCCAGTGGCCGAACTCGACGGCGACGTCGGCGTGCCGGCGGGCCAGGTCGGCCACGGCCGCCGACGCCCGGTCGTCGACGGTGTCGGCGGCGCGCCGCGCCTCGGTGCTCAGCCGGGTCAGGAACGGCGAGCCGGCCAGTGGCCGCGGCTCACCGGGCGGGCGTCCGCGGCGGGCCACCGCGAGCAGCGCCGCGAGGTCGGGTGGCGCGTCGACGGGCACGCCCCGGATCCGCTCCGGCAACGGCTCGACCACGGCCACCGCCTGGCCGGCCCACCCGAACTCGGTGAGCAGGCGCGAGGTGCCGGGGTGTCCGGCGCTTCCGGCCAGCCCGGCCACCTCCCGCAGCGCCGCCGCCTCGGCGGTGACCAGCGCCCGCGTCGCGTCGTTCCAGCCGATCTTCGCGTACCCGCGCGGGGTGCCCCGGTCGTCGAAGAGTTGCAGCGTCGGCTTGTGGTTCGGGTCCGGTGGGCGTACCCCGCAGGCGGCGTGCACCGGTACGCCGAGTTCGGCGCCGACCCGCTCGGCGAGCAGCACCTCCGCCGGATCGAGCCCGGCGGGCAGCGCCACGGTCAGCACCGGAAAGGGTGCCCGGTCCACCGCGCCGGCCCGAGCGGCCACCCCGAGCACCGCCCGTACCGCCCGCACCTTCGTCGGTCGCAGCGCGTTGTACGCCAGCAGCGCCGCCGCCGCGACCCGGGGCGAACCGAGGGGCAGCAGGAACCGCGCCCGGGCCACCGACGGCACCACCGCGTAGCGTGCCGCGACGGTGTGCCCGGCCGGCGGACCGGCGTCGACGGTCACCGCGACCCGCGAGTCGGAGAAGACCGCCCGGGTGACCCAGCCCAGCCCGTCGTCACGGCACCGGGGATCACCCGCGGTCGTGGCCGACGCGGTCACGCGACCTGGTCCGGCCAGTCGAGCCGCAGCCCCAGCCGCTGCCGCAACGCCTCGTTGTGCGGGCGGTAGTAGGCGGTCAGTTCGGCGCGCAGCGCCGGCTCCAGTGGCGCGGACCGCCGGTCGTTGTAGACCTTGAAGTCGGGCAGGTCGAACGGGGGCAGGCCGAGAAACTCCAGGGTGCGTCGGTAGGTCGCCCGCGCGTCGCGGTACAGCTCCTCGCTGGGCAGGAAGAGGAGCTGCGACCGGTCGAAGCGCTCCAGCCACGGCTCCAGGTGCTCCAGGTAGCGGCCCCGGGCCCGGTAGGTGTACCAGTCGTAGGGTTCGCTGAAGTAGTTCGGCTCGGCGATCAGCCGGTCCCGTTCCCCCGCCGTACGCTCCGCCTCGGCGGCCAGCGCGGCGGCGAAGTCCAGCGGCTCGACGCCGTTGGTCCGCCGTTCCTTCCAGTGCGAGTAGGCCCGCTCCACCGGATCGCGCAGCAGCACGATCAGCCGCACCGAGGGCATCAGCGCGCGGACCCGCTCGGCGGCGAGCGGGTGGAACATGTACAGCGGCGCGGCCTCACCGACGCGGACCGGGCCACCGTGGCGGTTCTCCAGCACCTCCCGCTGCCGCACGGTCGGGAAGTGCGAGCGGTACCAGGCCTCGCCACGACTCCAGTGCTCCTCGAAGTAGTGCGAGGACTTCGTGTTCCAGGCCGGGAAGAGCCGGGGCACCAGCGGATGCTGGATCAGGTAGTTCCACAGCGAGGTGGTGCCGCCGCGCTTGGTGCCGATGATGAGGAAGTCCGGCAACGGCCGGCGGTCGCTGGTGCGTACCCCGTAGTCGACGAGGCTCTCCCGTACCCGGTTCGTCACCTGGGTCGGCACCAGCTGCTTCACCCGGTCGCGAATGGACGACACGACTTCTCACCTGCCCTTCGACGTCCGTGGCGGGTCGCCGGCCGGCGACCCG
>NZ_JAXCFK010000003.1:98453-173816 GCF_056150025.1 Micromonospora aridisoli
GTCCTCACGCCCCCCCCCCCCCCCCCCGCCCCGTCCGGCGGCGGGGGGGGCCCCCCCCCCCCCCCCCCCCCACGGATCTGCACCATGGTCACCCGGATGCCGCGCCGCACCCGGGGCAACGTCAACAAGCCGACGCAGCCGGTGGCGAGCACGGCGACCGCCGTCACCAGCCCCGCGATACCGCGTCCGCCGACCGTCAGGCCGGCCACCGCGGCCAACCCGACCCCGGCCACGGTGACCGCCGCCGCGGCCAGCATCCGGGCGTCCGCCAACCGCTCGCGCACCACCAGCCGGGCGAAGGTGGCCGCGCCGAGGTTCTCGGTGACGATGCCCGCGGCCCACGCCACCGCCGCGCCGGTCGCGCCGTGGGCGGGGATCAGCACCAGTCCACCACCGACGGTGACCACGAGCCCGGCCACCGCCGCGGCCAGGTGCAGCCCGCTGCGCCCGCCCATCAGCAGCATGCTCTGCACGTTGCCGACCCCGGTGTTGACCAGCATCGCCAGCGCGAGCACGGTCATCGCGGCGGCACCGGTGGTGAACTCCGGGCCGAACAACGCCAGGAAGGCCGGCGCGAAGACGGCGAGCAGCAGGTACACCGGCCAGGAGAGCACCAGCCCCCAGCGGGTCAGCTGCCGGTGCACGGCCGCGGCGGCGGCCCGCTCCCCCCGGCCGAGCAACCGCGACAGCTGCGGGGAGACCGCCACCCGTAGCCCCTGCATCGCCAGTTGACCGGCGAGGACGTAACGACCGACGGCACCGAAGACACCGGCGTCGGCGGGGTCAGCCAGGGCCGAGGTGAGCAGCACGCCGATCCACATGCTGCCGGCGTCGATCGCCGCCGAGGCGGCGCGGGGCAGCGCGAAGCGCCAGAACGTGGACCAGTCGCCGCGCTGCGGACGCAACCGGGCACCGGCGCCCACCCCGAGCGGCCCGGCGACCAGGATCAGGCACACCAGCAGCGCCACGGCGGCGGGCACCAGCCAGCCCGTCATCCCCGCCAGCAGTCCGCCGCCGGCGAGCACCGCCGCACCGACCAGCAACGGTCGGGCGATCGGCAGCAGCAGGAACTGCACCGAGACGTAGGCCCGCACCGGACGCACGCAGCGGACGACGGCCAGCAGCAGGTTCATCGCGACGACCACCGGTACCGCCGCGAAGGTCACCACGAGCAGCGGTTCACCCGCCGGTCCCAGGAGCCGACCGGCGAGCGGCCCGGCGACCAGTGCCCCGCCCGCCGCGACCAGCGCGGCGACCAGCAGCGGCGGCACCAGGGCGACCGGCAGCACCCGAGCGCCGTCGCCGGTCGCGCCGACCCGCCGCCTTGGCAGGGCCCACATCAGCCCGGTCTCCGCACCGAGCGTGCAGACCGCGGCGGCGACGGTGACCACGCCGATGGCGGCGAAGAACGCACCGGATCCGGCGGTGCCGTAACCGCGGGTGATGACCACCGCGAGCACGAAGCCGAACAGCCCGCTGGTCGCCGCGCCGAGCAGCCCGGCCACTCCGCTACGGGCACTGCGCCGGGTCTCCGCCGTGCCGTCCATCCGCGCGGGGCCGGCATCGACGACGGCACCGGGCGTACGCCCGGGCCCCTCCCCCGCCGCAGGGCTGGTGGTCGCCGTCACGCCGACATCACCGCCGTCCGTCGCGGCCGGCCGCGTCGCTCCCGCTCGGTGAGGGCCATCGCGAAGGCCACCGCGAAGAAGGCCACGGTGAGGTTCTGGTTGGCCATCCCGTAGAAGGGCACCTGCACCAGGCAGACCACCGGCACGACGGAGAGCCACTGACCGGCCGCCGAGGTGGCCCGGGCACAGACCAGCGCGGCGGCGGCGAACCAGGCCAGGAAGCACAGCAGCGCCGGTACGCCGTGGCTGAACAACACCATCCACAGCTGCCCCTGGGTGCCGATCGGCGCGTCGGCGGAGACGGTGTCCACCTCCATCGGAGCGCCGTAGCCCAGCCAGGGCGAGTCACCCACCCGGCGCAGCACCTCGGAGTAGAGCGAGAGCCGGTCGGTGTTGGTGTCACTGGATTCGACCCGGTTGCCGATCAGCTCGGCGACCGGGATGAACAGGCTGGCGACGCCGCCGAGCACCACCACTCCACCGATGGAGGCGGCCACCCGGGTGTTGCCACGCAGCGCCGCCCGCACCCCGAGCACCGCCAGACCGACACCGAGACTGAGGAACATCGCCCGGTTGAGCGTGAGGAACGCCGGGACCAGCGACACCGGCAGTGACGCCAGCACCGCCCACCGCAGCAGACCCCGACGGCGCAGCATGGTGTACGCGACGACGCACGGCAGGGTCATCGCGTACGCGCTGCCGTAGTTGTTCGTGTACGCGTACGGTGCCGCCGGGCGGTAGATCGGGTTGAGCGACCGGGTGCTGTACTCCGCGGTGTTCAAGTGGACCATGTCGGCGATGAACGGAACGCGCGCCACTGCGGCGGGCAGCAGCGCCTCGACCGGAGTGGTCAGTTCGAAACGGGGGATCAGCACGCCCAGCCAGCCGAGGGCGACCAGTCCGAACCAGAACGCGCAGAGCGGCACCAGCACGACGGCCTGGTCGGGGCGCTCGCGGGCGACCGTGTAGACGTACACCGCGACGATCAGCGCGGTCAGGTAGAACGTCAGCCGCAGCACGAAGGTGGGCAGCGAGGACGGCGACGCCAGCCGCGTCGCGCTGGCCACCACGATGGCCAGGAACAGCAGCCAGATTGCGGTGCCGGGCGGCAGCGGAAGGCGCCCCCGGGTGGCCAGCAGCGTGAACAGCAGCGCACCCAGCAGCGGCCAACCGAGGTAGAAGCCGCCCACCACCCACCAGAGCGGGACCAGCCCGAACATCGCCGCCAGCGGCCACAGCGGCAGTCGGGGCGGCAGGACCGGCGCGGGCTGGGCGGGCGCGCTGGCCGGCCGGGGCGGCTCGGTGGTCGCCGGGGCGCGGGTGACCGGCACGCCTCAGCTCCGCCCGCCGCGGCACAGCACGAACCCGAGCGGGTTGACCCCGGCCGCCCGCAGCCGCTCGGCGAGCCGGCGCAGGTCGGCCTGGCGGGTGCGGTCGCGCTCGACCACGACCACGGCGGTGCCCTGCCGGGCCACCGCCACTCCCCGCTCGTCGGCCTCGGCCGGCGGTGCGTTGTAGAGCACGAGACGCTGGTCGGCACCCTGTCGCCAGGTGCCGAACCGCACGCTGCCGGCACCCACCACCACCCGCTCGGGGCCGGTCACCCGACCGTTGTCGGCACCGCCGACCGTCTTGGCGACGCGGGGCAGGGTGAGCGTGGCCTCCGGGTCGGTCGAGGGTCGCGCACCGACCGGGTGTGGAGAGGGTCGTCGGGTGATGACCTCGGTGGGGCCGTCGTCGTTGTCCGGAGCGGCGGCTCGCGGTTTCGGCACGGCGGGTCGGGTCGGGTCGATGCCGGCCGGCAACCGGTCCCGGTCGGTGAGCACCGCGGCGCGCAGTCGATCGGTCCGACCGCTGTCGTCGGCGACGAACACCTCCCGTCCGGCCACGGCCAGGGCCACCGCGAGCCCGGCGGTGATGGCGGTGGCGTCCTCGCGGGCGGTCACCACGGCGACCCGGGCGGGTTGGCGTACCCGCTCGGCGACGGCCATCGCGACGTAGCGGACGTCGGCGTCGACCGCCCGACCGCGCAGTCCGCTACGACGCACGGTGCCCAGCAGCGGCAGACCGGTGCTGTCCCGCGCGTCGGCCACGCTGCGGATCCGCCGGTCCACCGACTCCCACACGAAGGCGAGTACCAGCCCGATCAGGGTCCCGCCGAGCAGCCCGCCGGCCACCAGCAGCGACGGGTTGCCGGCCGTCGTGGTCAGCGCCCGCTCGGCGCTGCGGGTGACCCAGCCGGGGTTCACGTCCACCGCGGCGATCTCCGTGCGGGCGGAACTGAGCTGGGTGAGCTGGTTGTTGATGCCGCCGAGCTCGGCGACAGCGGCGTTGGCGGCGGTGGTGTCCCGGGCGTTGTTGATCCGCCGCTGCACCGCGTTGCGCTGGGCGACGATCTTCTCGATGCTCTCGTCGTACGAGCGCAGCATCTCCTCGCGTTGCTTCTCGTACATTCCCCGTCGGACGTCCAGGTAGCCCTGCGCGGCCAGGTTGGCACCGGCCACCGCCCGGTCGGCGTCGCCGGCCTGGTAGACGAAGCGCAGGATCTGACCGCCGGCGGGCACCTCGACCTCGAGGGAGTCGCGAACCGTGCGTTGGTCAGAGCCGAACGTCTCCGCCAGCTTCCCGATGACCTCGGTGCCGGTGGCGATCCCGCTCTCCACGTTCATGTTCACCGCCCGGTCGGCGGCGGCCCCGCTGGGTGTGAACGCGTCGGTGACCACCGGCCGGACCGCCACCACCGCGTTCGCCGTCACGGTGGCCGGAGCCACCAGCACGTAGCCGACCGCGCCGAGCAGCCCGCAGACCGCCACCGCCGCGACCAGCCGGATCCGGTGCAGCGGCACCCGCACCACGTCGGTGATGGTGACGGTACGCGACGACGAGGCGGCGGCGGTGCCGTCGCCGGTCCAGGTGCTGGGCGCGGCCTCAGTCATGGAACTTCTTCGCTATCTGTTGTGGGTTGCCGATCACCACGACCCCCGGCGGCACGTCGGTGCGGACCACCGCCGCCGCGCCCACCACGCTGTCCCGGCCGATCCGCACACCCTTCATGACCAGGGCGTGCGCGCCGATCCACACGTTGTCCTCGATGGTGATCGGAGCCCGGGTGGCCGCCGTGGGCGGGTCGTGGCGGCGATCGGGGGTGAGGTTGTGGAAGTCGTTGTCGAGGAGTTCACAGTCCGACAGCAGGCACCGGTCGCCGATGGTCACCGACGTCCAGGTGCCGATCCAGGTCGCGTTGAGCAGACAGTTCGCACCGACCCGCACCTCGCCGGGCCCGGCGAAGCGGACCAGCTTGTTCACTCGGGTGTGCTCGCCGATGCTGACCCGTACGCCGCGCCGCAACCGGATCCGGCCGCGGATCTCCACGCCCTCGCCCAGGTGCAGGCGCGGGTAGCGCAGCCGGTACCAGCCACGCTTGACCGCGAAGACGGTACGCACGACGAGTCCACGCCGGATGCCGGTCAACGAGCCTCCCCCACCTTTCTCGGACCGGTGGCGGGTGTCCCGCCACCGACCCGAGGTGAACAAACTACCGGTGATTCGTTACGAACGGTGAACGCTACTGCACGGAAAAGAACATCGACGCGGTCGACCAGCTCAGCTCCGGCGTCGCCGCCGCGATGAGGGTCGAGTCGGCACCGGTGACCACGGCGGCGGGAGCCAGGGTCGGGTCGAACGGCACGCTGCGCAGCGACCCGTTGGTCGCCCCGTAGACGATCCGCCCGTCCACCCAGGCCATCCCGCGCACCGCCGACCAGGTCACCCCCGTCGTCGGGAGGGTGAACTCGGTGGCACCCAGGTAGCCGCCGTCGATCTCGAAGTAGCGGTAGTAGAGGTTGTTGGCGCCGCTGCGGGTGTAGTACAGCCGGCCGTCCAGGAAGAACGCACCGGTCAACAGCGCCGGGTTGTACCAGTCGTTGTAGCCGGACGCCTCCCAGGGCGCGCCGATCGCGGCGCCGTTGAAGAGTGAGATGTCGATCCGGCTGCCGGTCGGGGTGCCGGCGACCACATGCGACCAGAAGATCCGGTCGTCGACCCGCCAGGTCGCGCCGGCACCGGTGTAGTTCGGCTGGCTCACCACGGTGACGTTGTCGGTGTCCAGGGACGTGCCGTCGAAGGGCACCTTCGCCACTTCACCGGCGGCGACGTTCAGGTAGAGGTGACCGCTGCTCTCCGTGGGCGGGTTCTTGGGTTGGATGGTGCGTCCGCCCTGGAGCGGGAACATGCCGAGCCGGCCGTGGTACTCGTTGCCCATGCCGTCGGAGTTGTGTCCGAAGTAGAGGCCGTCGCTGCCGCGCCACAACACCGGCACCGACGATCCCCACGAGCTGGCGCCGGAGGGCAGCGCGGAGCCGCCGCTGCGACGCGGATTCCAGTTCACCGGCATGCCGGTGGCCGGGGTGACCGCGCCGATGCCGAGCCGGTCGATGGCGCCGTTGCCGGCCCGGTCGCTGGCGTTCGGGTTGTTCAGCCAGCGGAAGTGCCCGCCCAGGTAGATGATGTTGTCGGCCACCTCGACCGAGGTGATGGTGTCGTTGCCGGTGAAGTTGACCCAGGTGGCGAGCTGGTTGGGCCCCCGGGCGGCGGTCTCGAACCGGACCAGGGCGTCGCAGTACGCCGCCGGCCAGCCGGAGCCGCCGTTGGTGCCCACCACGAACCAGCTGCCGTCACCGCCGAAGCGCACGTCCTGCACGTAGTGCACGAACGTCGCCGGGTTGGCGCACGGTGGCACGAACCGCTCGGTACTCCAGTCGATCACGCTCGGCGTGCCGGTGAGGTCGACCAACGCCATCTGGTTGCGGGGCAGGTCGTTGACGTAGAGGAAGTTGCCGCCCACGGCGAGGGTGCCGCCGTCCGGTGAGACGTCGATGGTCCAGACGTACATGCTGGTGCCGTGCCGCCCCACGCTGGTGTTGATGTTGAAGGTGGGATCGATGGCCCCGGTCGTCGCGTTCAGCCGGCCGAGTCCGGCGTGTGCGGTGCCGTTGAGCCAGTTGAAGGCACCGGCCACGTAGAGCCAGTTGCCGTGCAGCACCAGGTCGCGCACGGTGCCGCCGTCGGAACGACCGACCCAGCTGTCGATGATCATGCCGGTGGCGGGGTCGAGCGCCACCAGGTTGCGCCTGGCCACCCCGTTGACGTTCTTGAAGGCCCCGCCGACGATCAGGGTTCCGCCGGGGCCGGCGATGAGGGAGTTGACCGCACCGTCGAGCACCGGCAGGAACGCCGTCGAGATCGTCCCGCTGGTCCGGTCGTACGCGAAGAGATAGGGGCGGGCGGTCCACGCCGAGCCGACCGTCTGGCGGATCTGGGTGAAACTGCCGCCGACGAAGATCGTGTTGCCTATTTCCGCGAAGGCGCGAGCCTCACCGTCGCGGGCGTGCGGGGTCTGGTCGGCCGGGTTGGCCGACACCAGGGTCGCCGGTTCGGGAACCGGTACGACGGCCGCGGACGTCGCGGTGGGCACGGCCAGTACGGCCGCGACGGTCACCAGCGCGACAGTTGCGACCCGGGCTCGATGCCGCCGGGTGGTACGCCACGACAAGGAGAATCTGGGCACGCTGCGCCTCCAGAGTGGACGAGAATGCACGTAGCGTGCCCGCTCCACGCTGGAGGGCGACATCCGCCGATTGGGCGGTCGGTGGATCAGTAAACGGACAACCTCGTCGACCGTCGGATTTCCGACAGTCGACGGGCTGGCCTGTTTCGCGGATCAGCTCACCTCAGTTCAGCGGCCACCTCCGGTCGGTTGCCGCAGGTAGCTGTCCCGTCCGGCGGCGGCGAATCCGGCCACCGCCGCCGCGTCCTGGTTCATGGTCATGTTGCAGGTGTTGGTGGTCTTCGTCATGCCCGGCGAGTTGAAGTAGATCGCCGCCTTGATCTTCGGGTGGGCCTTCAGCGCCGCCGGGAACTCCTCGAACCACCGCCGCTTGGCGTTCGGGTCGGCGGCGTCGAAGTTGGTACCGAACTCCGCCAGCATCCGGGGCTTGCCCGCACCGATGCCGTTCTCGTCGAGCCACCGGTAGAAGGAGCCGATCGTCGTGGCCGGGCTCTTCCAGAGCGTGCTGCCGTTGCAGACGTGGAAGTTGTACGGGTCCCAGGCCACCCAGTCGACGTAGCGGTCACCGGGGTAGAGCCCGGCGTATCGGTGGTAGTGGCCGGACCAGCCCATCATCGTCCACACCCAGACGGCGTTGTCGACCTTGGCGTTGGCGAACCGGTCGTGGATGTACCGCCAGGCCCGGACGAAGTCGGCGTCACTGCCCTTGGCCGGCTCGTCCTCCGGCTCGTGGTCGAAGCCCATGAAGACCGGCTGGCCCACCGCGCGGATCCGACCCGCGACCGCGTCGATGGTCGAGTCGTACCGCCCGCTGTAGACGTCCTTCCAGGTCAACACCGTGCCCGAGGAGAAGACCCGACTCTCCCAGGCGAAGAACATCAACCGTCCCTCGCGCATCTGCTGCTGCTGGAACTCGTCCGGGAAGGCGCCGTTGCTGCCGGCGTTGGAGAAGTCGTGGTAGCGGTGGACGATGTCGAAGGTCCGGCCAACCTGCTTCTCCACGTCGGTGATCGACTTACCGTGGTCCCACCCGGTCGACGCACTGGACGGCGAGTACATCCCCCACCAGGCCCCACAACCGGGGACCAGCTTCGCCGAGACCGTCCCGCACTTGCCCGACTCGGGCGGCGGCGGGGTCGTGGGGCTGGGCCGGGCGGGCGTCGGGCTCACGCTGGGCGACACGGTCGGCGTCGCCGCCGGGCGGCTGGGACTGGCCGACGGCGTCGGCGCGGCGCTGGGCGAGGCGGACGGCGGCCGGGCACCCACGCCGTAGCTGAGCGCCAGGCGGGGACGCAGGTCGGCGTTGCGGTGCTCACCGGAGGCCCAGTAGATGCGGGTGTCCAGGCCGGCCTGCGCCAGGGACAGGGTCCAGATGCCGTTTCCGGTCACCAGACCCGAGACGTCCCACTCGTTGAATCCCTTGGCGACGCCGCTGACCGTGTCCAGCGCCGCGCCGACCGGCGTAGGCGCTGGACGGGCCGCCCGGGCGTCCAGCCGGGACTCGTGCGCGGTCACCGTCGCGTCGAACTTCTGCCAGGCGTGCACCCGCAACGTCGCCCGCACGTTCACCGCGTTCGCCGGCAGGGAGGCGACCAGGAAGGTGAGCACCGCCTCGCGGGCCCCACGCGGGTTACCGTCGCAGGGCGCGGGACAGGTCGCCAGCGTCGTCTTGACGCTGTTGTCGCCGTCCTGCGGCACCGCCGTGGCGGTGGTGTCGGCCACCACCGGAATCGACAGGTCGTCATCGGCGAGCAACGGCACCATGGTCGCGCCGAGACCCAGCACCACCGTGGTGCCGATGACGCCGAGCACCAGGGCCTTTCGCCGGGGGCCGCGGTGCGGGATCAGGCGGTGCAGTCCGCGACTGGTCACGGATACTCCTCGTGTCTAAAACGATGACGCTGAGCAGCGTATCGATGTACACAACAGAGCGTGGGGATGACCGCAGGACCTAAGCGCGTCTTAAAGGTCGCCTAAGCCCCACCCAACTCACGCGCCCCTCGTCCCGACCTGGGCCGCAACGAATCTGGAGCGAAACCGCCCTGCCGGGGGCGCTTTCGTTCCACGATCCTTGCTAGGAGCGGGTGGCGGTGGTCAGGGCGGCGGCCATTGCCGGGCGGGGGGCGGGAACGCCGGTGAACTGCTCGAACTGGCCGATCGCCTGGGCCAGCAGCAGGTCCAGCCCGGAGACGATCCGGCAGCCGGCGGACGCGGCGGACGCGGCCAGGGCGGTCGGCCACGGATCGTAGATGGCGTCGAAGACCACCGTGCCCGCCCGCCAGCGCACCGTCGCGGCCAACTCGTCGGCGGCCCCCTTGGGCACGGTGGAGATCAGCACGTCGACGCCGTCGAGCGGAGACGCCGCGGACCGCGGTGCCGCCGGTCGCGAAGGCTCGGACCACGACGCTCCCGGCCACGGCTCGCTCGCCATCGCCAAGCCCAGAGCCGCCGCCACCGGCTCCAGCTCGGCGACCGCCGCCGGGCGGCGGGCCAGCACGGTGACCCCGGCCGCGTGCAGCCGAGCGGCCGCCGCGAGGGCGGCCCGCGCGGTACCGCCCGCGCCGAGCACCATGACGGTGGCGCCGGGGCGTACGCCCGCCTCGGTCAGCACCTCGACCATGCCGGTGACGTCGGTGTTGTCGGCGTACCAGGAGCCGTCGGGGCGGCGTACCAGCGTGTTGGCCGCGCCCACGGCGGCGGCGACCGGCGAGACCTCGGCGGCCACCGTGAGCGCCGCCTCCTTGCCGGGCATGGTCACCGACAGCCCGGCCCATTCCGGGCCGAGACCGGCGACCAGGGCCGGCAGCTCGGCCGCCGCGCACTCGATCCTGGTGTACGACCACCCGGTCAGGCCGGCGGCGGCGTAACCCGCGTTGTGGATCACCGGTGAGAGCGAGTGCGCAATCGGTTTGCCCAGCACCGCCGCCCTACGCACCGACGCTCCCGTTGCCGACGCCCCGGGTGCCGAAGCCGCAGGGGCTGACGCCGCGCTCCCTGACTCAGCCAACATCGCTCCTCAGCAGCAGGCACACCTGTCACCTAACATCCAACAATGTCTGACAGCAGTCTGCGCCACCGCAAGGGCGAGATCACCCTCACCGTCCGGAGTTCCGCCGGGGAGCCGCTCGCCGATCAGGTGGTGACGGTCGCCCAGCATCGGCACGCCTTCGCGTTCGGCAACATCGGCTTCGACTTCGTCGACCTGGTCGGCGGTCCCGGCCCGGAGGGCAGCACGGACGTCGAGAGCTTCGGCCGGACCAGCCACCTGGACCTGGACCGGCTCGGTGAGCTGTGGCTGGACGTGTTCAACACCGCGACGCTGCCGTTCTACTGGGGCCGCTACGAGCCCAAACGCGGCGCACCCGACACCGAACGCCTCACCGCCACGGCGCGGTGGCTGGCCGAGCGGGGCGCCACCGTCAAGGGTCATCCGCTGGTCTGGCACACCGTGCAGCCGTCGTGGCTGCTCGACCTCGACCTCGACGAGGTCGAGCGGCTGTTGCGGGCCCGGATCCGCGACCTGGTCGGCGGGTTCGCCGGCCTCATCGACACCTGGGACGCGATCAACGAGGCGGTCATCATGCCCGTCTTCGACAACGGCGACAACGCGATCACCCCGCTGGCCCGGGCGCGGGGCCGCATCCACATGGTGCGGCTGGCCTTCGAGGAGGCCCGGGCGGCCAACCCGGCGGCCACCCTGGTGCTCAACGACTTCGACCTCAGCTCGGCCTACGAATGTCTCATCGAGGGCGTCCTCGAAGCCGGCGTACGCGTCGACGCGATCGGGTTGCAGACCCACATGCACCAGGGCTACCGGGGCGAGGAGTACATGCAGCAGATGCTCGACCGGTTCGCCCGGTACGGGCTGCCGCTGCACCTGACCGAGACCACCCTGGTCTCCGGCCACCTCATGTCGCCCGAGATCGAGGACCTCAACGACTACCAGATCCCGGACTGGCCGAGCACCCCCGAGGGCGAGGCCCGGCAGGCCGAGGAGATCGAGCGGCACTACCGGTCGCTGGTCGCCCACCCGTCGGTCCAGTCGATCAACTACTGGGGGATCACCGACCGCGGCGCGTGGCTCGGTGCTCCGGCCGGCCTGGTCCGCACCGACGGCAGCCCGAAGCCGTCGTACGACGCCCTGAAGGCGCTCGTCAAGGGCGAGTGGTGGCTGCCGCCGACGGAGATGCGCACCGACGCGGACGGCACCGTCACCGTGCAGGGGTTTCTCGGCGACTACACCGTCACCGCTGCCGGCCATACCGCCCGCTTCACCATCGACGCCCCCGACACCACCGCGACGGTCGACCTGTCCTGACGATGAACTGAAGCGGCGACGGGGGTGGAGACCTGGTCTCCACCCCCGCCGTTCGTTGGCTTCCCACGATCAGATGATGCCGGCCTCCCGGGCCTTGGCCTCGTTCTTGAGATGATCCTGGTAGGTCTCGGCGAACGCCGAGTTACCTTCCTTGTCGATGGCCACGAAGAAGAGCCACCCGCCCTTGGGCGGATCCATGGCGCCCTCGAGAGCGTCCTTGCCCGGATTGTTGATCGGAGTGGGGATCATGCCGCGCAGCTTGCGGCTGTACGGGTTCTTGGTGTCGAGTAGCTCGTCCCGGGTCATCTCGGCCGACGTCTTCGTCTTCTGGCCGGTCAACTCCAGGTAGTAGTTGACCGTGACGTCCATCTCCAGGCACCCGCAGTCGAAGGTCTGCGAGTAGACCCGGTTGTACGCCACCCGGGCGACCTTGCCGAGGTCCTCCTTGGTGCCGGCCTCGGCCTGGGCGAGCGACGCCACGATCAGCGCCTCGTACGGGCTGATCCCGCCGCGTTCCTTCTGCACCCGATCGGCGAACTCCATCTCGCCGGTCACGGTGAGGAAGTGGTCGACCATCTGGCCGAGGATGGCCTCGGCGGTGCTGTCCGGCGGGATCTCGTAGGTGTCCGGGAAGAGGAAGCCCTCGATCGACTTCTTGGGCTTCTTGCCGTCCTCGCGCTTGAACCACCAGTCCGGTACGCCGAGCTTCTCCGGGTCCTTCGCGGCGGCCTCGAACTCCTTGACCGGGATCTTGGTGTGGTCGCTGAGCAGCTTGAAGATGCTCTTCGCGGTGCGCCCCTCGGGGATGGTGAGCCCGTTGACGACCCGGTTCTTCGGGTCGAGCATCGCCGCGAGGGCCAGTTCACCGCTCATCTGCTTGCGCAGCTTGTAGGTGCCGGGCTGGATGTTGCGGCTGCGGGAGTTGTCGTTCGCCGCCTCGATGAACGCCTTGGTGCTCTTGATCACCCCGGCGTCGTACAGCGCCACCGCCATGTCGGCGAGGAAGGCGCCCTGCGGGATCTGGACGGTCACGTCCTCGCTGCCCGCGCCGTCATAGTCCGGGGTGACGAAGTAGTTCTGGATCCGGTCGAAGCCGTAGAAGGCACCACCGCCGATGCCGCCGAGCAGCAGCACCGCCAGCAGCAGGGCGAAGATCGTCTTGCCCCGCCCACCGCCGGACCGGCCGCCCTTACGGCGCCCCCGGCGGTGCTTGCCCTTCTCCCCCCGCTCCTGCTCGTCGAACCCGAGGTCCAGATCGTCCATCATTGCGTCCGCCTCCGCTGCGCATCCAGCCAGCTCTGCAGAATCTCCACCGCGGCGGCCTGGTCGACCACCGCCCGTTGTCTCTTCCCCCGGACACCACGCTCGGCCAGCCTACGGCTCGCCACGACCGTGGACATCCTCTCGTCGGTGAGCGTCACCGGGACGGGAGTTATCACACCAGCCAGTTGTCGAGCGTACGCCTTCACGTGTTCCGCCGCCGGGCCATGTTTGCCGGCCAGGTTCACCGGAAGGCCCACCACCACCTCGACGGCCTCGTGCTCGGCGACCAGCGCCGCGAGTTCGGTGACATCCGACGGTACCGCCTCTGGCCTGGGCTTCTGTTCCCGCGCGAGGGTGACCAGCGGGGTGGCCAGCACGCCGTGCGGGTCGGACCGGGAGACCCCGATCCGCACCTGCCCGACGTCCACTCCCAGCCGTACCCCCCGGGGCGAGTCACTCACGCCGCGTCACCTTCCCCGACAGACGGGTCAGGGCGGACCGACCCGGTCCGCCCTGATCCGCAGTGCTGACGACTCACGCCTCGGCGACCGCCCGCTCGACCGTGAGCAGGAGCCGCGGCACCTCCGACTCCGGCAGCCCGCCACCCTGCGCCAGCTCGGGGCTGCCGCCGCCGCGCCCGGAGAACGCGGCCTTGACCAGGTCGTTCGCGGCGATCCCCCGGCTGCGCGCGGCCGGGTTGACCGCCACCACCAGGGACGCCTTGCCGTTGGCCCGGGCGGCCACCGCGACCACTCCCGGCCGGGACGGATCGATCCGGCCCCGGATCTCCTGGGCGAGCGTGCGTACGTCGTTGCCGGCCGCTCCCTCGGGCGCCTCGGTGCCCACGAAGGCCACCCCCTGCACGTCCTTGGCCTGGGCGGCGAGCGCCGCCGCACCGCCGAGCACCAGCTGCGCCCGCAGCTTCTCCAGCTCCTTCTCGGCGTCGCGCAGCTGGGTGACCGTCTGCTCCACCCGGTCGGCGACCTGCTCGGAGGGGACCCGGTACAGCTCGGCGAGCCGGGCGACCAGCAGGTGCTCGCGGGCCAGGAAGTTGAACGCGTCCATCCCGACGAGCGCCTCGACCCGGCGCACGCCGGAACCGATGGACGACTCGGAGAGGATCTTGACCAGGCCGAGCTGGCCGGAACGGGCCACGTGGGTGCCGCCGCACAGTTCGCGGGCGTAGTCACCGACCTCGACCACCCGGACCTGCTCGCCGTACTTCTCGCCGAAGAGGGCCATGGCACCGATCCGCCGCGCCTCGTCCAGCGAGGTGATGAAGGCGTGCACCTCCAGGTCGGCCAGGAGCACCTCGTTGACCTGCTGCTCCACGTCGCGCAGCACGCTCGGCGCCACCCCGGTGGCGGTGTTGAAGTCGAACCGCAGCCGACCCGGGGCGTTCAGCGAACCGGCCTGGGTCGCCGACTCGCCGAGGAAGTTGCGCATCGTCTGGTGCACCAGGTGGGTGGCGGTGTGCGACCGGGAGATGGCGCGCCGACGGCTGGTGTCGATCTCGGCGTAACCGGTCTCCCCCGCGCGCACCTCGCCCCGCAGCACCCGGGCCCGGTGCACGATCAGGCCGGGCACCGGCTGCTGCACGTCGAGCACCTCGACCTGGCCGCCGCCCACCGTGATCATCCCGAGGTCGGGCTGCTGACCACCGCCCTCGGCGTAGAACGGGGTGGTGTCGAGCACCAGCTCGACGGTGTCACCCTCGACCGCCGCCGCGCGCGGACCGTCGGTGCCGAGCACCGCGCGGACCGTCGACTCGCGGGCCACCTCGGTGTACCCGGTGAAGGTCACCGGACCACCGGCGTCGAGCACCGACCGGTACGCCGACAGGTCGGTGTGCCCGGTCTTGCGGGCCTGCGCGTCGGCCTTGGCCCGGGCCCGCTGGTCGGCCATCAGCCGGCGGAAGCCCTCCTGGTCGACGGTGAGCCCCTGCTCGGCGGCGATCTCCAGGGTCAGGTCGATCGGGAAGCCGTACGTGTCGTGCAGCTGGAACGCCTGCTCTCCGGAGAGCGCGCTGCCCCCGGCGGTACGGGTCTGCGTGATCGCGGTGTCCAGGATCGTCGTACCGGCCCGCAACGTGGCCAGGAACGCGTCCTCCTCGGCGTACGCGTACGCCGAGATCCGGTCGAAGTCCGCCGCCAGTTCCGGGTACGACGGGGCCATGCAGTCCCGGGCCACGGGCAGCAGCTCCGGCAGCGCCCGCTCCTGCCAGCCGAGCAACCGCACCGCCCGGATCGCCCGACGCATGATCCGCCGCAGCACGTACCCGCGGCCCTCGTTGGACGGGGTCACCCCGTCGCCGATCAGCATCAGCGCGGTCCGCACGTGGTCGGCGATCACCCGCAGCCGCACGTCGTCGGGGTGCGACTGGTTGGCGGCGTGACCCGAGTGCGCGCCGTACCGCTTGCCGGTCAGCTCCGCCGCCCGGTCCAGGATCGGGCGGACCTCGTCGATCTCGTAGAGGTTGTCGACACCCTGCAGGATCGACGCCATCCGCTCCAGGCCCATGCCGGTGTCGATGTTCTTCGCCGGCAACTCACCCAGGATCGGGAAGTTCTCCTTGTCGGTGCCCGGGCCCCGCTCGAACTGCATGAACACGAGGTTCCAGAACTCCAGGTACCGGTCCTCGTCGACCTCCGGGCCACCCTCGGCGCCGTAGGCCGGGCCCCGGTCGTAGTACAGCTCCGAGCACGGGCCGCACGGTCCGGGGATGCCCATCGACCAGAAGTTGTCCTTCTTGCCCCGACGCACGATGCGCTCGTCGGGCACCCCGGTACGCCGCCAGATCTCGTACGCCTCGTCGTCGTCGAGGTAGACCGTCGCCCAGATCCGCTCCGGGTCCAGCCCGAACCCACCGGCGTCGACCGACTTGGTGGCCAGGTCCCAGGCGAGCGGGATCGCCCCGTCCTTGAAGTAGTCGCCGAACGAGAAGTTCCCGTTCATCTGGAAGAACGTGCCGTGCCGGCTGGTCTTGCCCACCTCGTCGATGTCCGGCGTACGGATGCACTTCTGCACACTCACCGCACGCTGGTACGGCGGCGTCTGCTGGCCCAGGAAGTAGGGGACGAACTGCACCATGCCGGCGTTGACGAACAGCAGGTTCGGGTCGCTGATGGCGGGCAGCGGAGCGGACGGCACCACGGCATGACCGTTCGCCTCGAAGTGGGCGAGATACCGCCGCTTGATCTCCGCCGTCTTCATCGCTGGTGTTCCTCCGGAAAGATCTGTCGGTCGCCGAGGCGCGGGTCCTCCCGCAGCTCTGCGAACTGGTCGTCGAACGCCTCGCCGTGAGCGAACGCCTCGTGGATCTCCTGCTCCCGCTCGGCCATTCCGGCGCGCACGTCCGCCACGAAGCTACGCAGTTCCTCGACCAGGCCGCCAGCGGATTGCGACAGGTTGTCGGCGATGCCGGCCGGGGTGTACGCGTGGGCGGCCCGGGTCGCCTTGCGCACCACCACGACACCGACGGCCAGCCCGATACCCAGCCAGAAAAGTCGCCTCATGCTCGTACCTCCCGGTGGGTCGGGTCAGCGGTTCCCGCGCCGGGCGGCGCGTCGCTGGGCCTTGATGGTGTCCCGTACCTCGCGCTCGGTCTCGGCGTGCCGGCGGGCGGCGGCTGCCTTGCGCACGCCGTAGCCGAAGGCGGCCACCTTGACCAGCGGGTTGGCCGCGGCGGCGGAGACCACGGTGACCAGGTTGGCGACGTTGGCGGAGATGTTCTGCGCGTGGCCGGTCATGGTGTCGACCTTGGCCAGTTGGAGGTTCACACCGTCGAGCGAGGTCTGCACCTGCTCCAGCGTCACGTTGACGTTGCGGACCGTCGTGTTGACCTCACCGAGCAAGGGCGCCGTCCGGTCGTTGAGGTCGTTGATCATCCGGGTGGTGGCGTCCACGGTGTGCCGCAGCCGCAGGATGGGCAGCGTCAGGATCAGCACCAGCATCGCGAACGCGATCGCCGCGATCAGCGCCGCGACCTCCAAAAAGCCCACGCCTGTCCTCCTCAAACAGTGCCTTCGGGGAGCAGTCCCCGAGCCGCACGACCGTCTCGCCCACGTCAACGCCGGTGCCCGGCCGACGACCGGTCACCACCAGCACCTGACCCTACCGTCCGTGATGACGATCGGCTCAGGACGGTGGTGACGGCGTCAGTTCGCCCAACGGGTCGTCGGTCAATGTCGGGAAGGGATCCTCACCGGTCAGTGACGGATCGGTGCTCGGCTGTGGCCGCGTCCGCTCGTCGTCGATCGCGTTGCGCACCTTCACCGAGACCAACGATCCGGGACAGTCCTGCGCCGCGGCGGAGGGGTCGGGTGCCGGCACCACCGCGGGTTCGCCGTCCACGGGTGGCGGCACACAGGTCCGTTCCCGCACCCAGAGGTCGAGAGTGAGCTCGTCCCGCCGCCAGCACGTGTAGCTGCCCTTCTCCTCCTGTTCGGGGCAGTAGTTGGGCGTCCACCGCTGCCAACCGTCGCGGATCAGCGCGGCCTCGTACGCCTGCGCCGTCTCCTCCGGCGACCGGTCGGAGGTGACGGTGCGCTCCCGCAACCGGCAGTCGAGCAGGCACCACTGGCTGCCGCTGACGTCGTCGACCGGATCGACCGCAGCCCAGGTCGGCACCTCCAGATCGTCGAGCGAGGCGAAGACCGGGTCCCGGTTCATGGTCTGCAGACCGAAGAACGCCGGCAGGACACCGAGCAGGAGCACGCTGGCCAGTACCAGGATGGCGGTGCGCAGTCGCGGGGAACCGGGCGGCTGCCGGTGCGGCTCGCCGCCGTCTCCGGTCGGGTCGTCCTCAGCCCGGTCGACCCCGGTGAACTCCGGCTCGCCCGAACGTCGGACCGCCGGTTCTCCCCCGGGACGGGACCCGCCCGGGTCCACCGGTGCCACGGCAGCCGCGGCGCGGGCCACCGCGGGCACCTCGCCGGACCGCGTCGGCGGCACCGGCGGCACGCCGGAGGGTTCGGGACGCGCCGGATTCCGGTGCGGCGGAGCCGCCCGGCCGGTCAGTCGATCTTCCGGGCGTACCGGCGCGCCGGCCCGAGCCGCGACCGGCGATCCGGCCGGTCCGGCGCCGGTGGGGCGACCGGGGTCGGCGCCGCCGGGCGGGCCGGCGTCGGGCCGGACCGCGCCGCGGGCGGGGCCCGGTGGCGACCCCCCTGGGCGACCGGGCCCACCGACCGTCCCGTCGGGACGGACGGGCCCGCGCGACGGGACCGCGGAGGCACCATCGGGTCGAGCGGTGCCCCGCGGCGGGGTCACGGGCGAACCATCGGGGCGGGCCGCGCCACGCGGCGGGCCGACAAGCGGCCCATCCGGGCGGGGAACCGGGGCGGTGCCGCCGCCGATCCGCGGCAGGGCGCCGGACCGCCCGGCCGGCTCGGGTCCGTCCGTCCCCCCGGCCGGACCGGCCATGGGAACGGTACGACCGCGGCCGGTGGGGGGCCCGTCGGCTCGACGGGCGGCACCGGGTCCAGGCCGTTCCGGTCCGGGTTCGACACCGCGTCCGTCGGCCGGCGGGCGGGCCGCTGCCGTCCCCGCGTTCGGCCGGCCGGCCGGGGCACCGGCGTCCATGCCCCGGCGGTCGCCGACCGTCGGCGTGCCACCGGAGGGGGTGCCGACCACGCGACCGGGCGGCGCGCCGGGCGCAGTCGGCGGGCGCTTGCTGATCGTGGGCAACGCGGGGTCGGTGTGGTGGGTCCGCCCGGCCTGCCGGAGCCAGTCAGCCGGCCGCTCCGGGCGCCCGGCCCGAGCCTCGCCGGGCCGCCCCACGGGTGGCGTTTCGGCGGCACCGGCGACCGCGTGTCGGCCGGCCGGTTCCCCGTCCGGCGCTCGCCGGCCACGAGCCGGCGCGTCGTCCGAATCGGGGGCGCGGCGTTCCCGCCGCGCACCGGCCGTGCCGTCCGGGCCACGGCCGACCGGCGGCGGCACCTCGGGAGCCGCCCGACGGCCCGAGGCCGCGGCGGCCGGGCCCTCCGGCCCGACCGAGCCGGGCCCGATCCGGCGGTCCCGGTCGGCGGCGTTCGGCTCCGTGCCACCTCCACCGGGGGCGGAGCGAGCGGGTCCAGCGACTGCGGGGCCGGACGGCACGCCCGGAATCGGTGGCGCGTTGCCGGACAGCGGCACGACGGGCCGCTCCTCCTCCGGCTCGGCGGCTCGCCGGCGGCCGGAGCGCCGACCGGCGGCCGGAGCACCGACCGGCCGACCGGCGGCAGGCGCCAGACCCGGCGCCCCGCTGACGGGGGTGGTGTCCGGTCCGGGTCGATCGGTGACCTGACGGCCGGTCGGGTCGGCGACCGGGTCCGGTGCGCTGCGTCGGTTCCGTCGCGGCGACGTCGGATCCGCGACGCCCGGCGGAGGCGATCCCACCGGGGTGTCAGCCGCCCGGGGTCGACCCGGCCCGGCGAACCGCCCAGGACGGCCGTCGGAGATCCGGCCCGGGTCGGTGCGGTCCGGAGGAAGCGGACCGGTGACCCGCTCCGGCGGTGCCGTGGCGTGGCCCGGTTCGGCTTCCGGTGGCAGCCGATGAGGACCGGCAGGTGCGGCGTTCGGCCGGACGCCGGGCATCCGGCGCTGCCCGAGCGGGCCCGGCCCGGGGGCTGGCGGCGGGCCCGGCACCACACCGGACGGCCCACCCGGACCAGCCGGTGCACCCGAGACCGGGCCGGCTTCCGGGGCCGGCCGGTTACCGGCCGGACCGCCGGGAACGGGCTCACCTGGCTGCGGTCGACGGGAACCCGGCCCGGCGGCGGGGGGTTGTTGTGGCCAACCGGGTGGCGGGGTGTTCGGCTCGTGGCGTCCGGCGTCCGGCGTCCGGGCGGCGAACGGCGGTGGGGCCGGCTGCCGTTCCCGACCGGCGACCGGCGGGCCGGCGGGCGGCCGTGGGCCCGAGCCACCCGGCCAGGGACCGTCGACCGGACGCGCTCGTGGGGGTTCGGCCGGCCCCCGACCGGGCGCGACACCGACGGGTGGGCCGGCCGCCGGATCCGGCGGCGACGGCCGACCCGGCGGCACCGGTCCACGGCCGGGCGGCACCGGTCCGTCCGGTCCCGGGCGGTGGACAGCGGGGCCGGGACGCACGGGAGGGTCCTGGCCGGGGCGCTCCGACCCGCCTCGGGGCCCGGCGGGCGGCTCACCGGCGGCACCGTCGGGACCCAGCTCACCGCGTTGCTGCTTGGCCGAGCGCAGGTCGTCGATCCAGCCGAACTCCTCGCCGACACCCGGATCCTCCGGCGCGGCCTCGGATCTGCCGCGACCCCAGCGGCGGCCCTTGCGCCGCGCGTCCGGGCCCTCGTCCGGTCGGTCCGACGATTTCACTGTTGACCCCTCCCGTCGGCGCTCGCGCCGACCTCTTCGGCCACTTGGGCGTCCGTGGCCGTACGACGATCGCCATCGTCCCCCCCGGACGACGTCGCAGTGTTCCCGCCCTTTGCCGGCGTGTCCGTGCGGGCGGGGGCGGGCAGCCCGCGGACGATCCGGCGCAGCAGCGGCAGCCGGGTGGCCACCGACCGCTCCGCGCCGTGCTGGCTGGGCCGGTAGTAGTCGGTGCCGACCAGGTCGTCGGGCACGTACTGCTGGGTGACCACGCCCCGCTGGTCGTCGTGCGGGTAGCGATAGCCGATGCCGTGCCCGAGCCCGCGGGCACCGGAGTAGTGGGCGTCGCGCAGACCCCGCGGCACCGCCCCGCCCCGGCCGGCCCGCACGTCGGCGATCGCCGCTGAGATGGCGGTGGTCGCCGAGTTCGACTTGGGTGCGGTGGCCAGGTGGATCACGGCCTGGGCGAGATTGAGCTGTGCCTCGGGCAGGCCGACGTACTCCACCGCGTGCGCCGCGGCGGTCGCCACACCCAGCGCCCCCGGGTCGGCCATGCCGACGTCCTCGCTGGCGAAGATGACCAGCCGTCGCGCGATGAACCGAGCGTCCTCCCCGGCGACCAGCATCCGGGCCAGCCAGTGCAGCGCCGCGTCCACGTCGGAACCGCGCATACTCTTGATGAAGGCGCTGGTCACGTCGTAGTGAGCGTCCCCCGCCCGGTCGTAACGCACCGCCGCGGTGTCCACCGCCCGCTCGGCGGTGGCCAGGTCGATGCGGTCGTGGCCCAGAGCGGTCGTCGAGGCGGCCGCCGCCTCCAGCGCCGTGAGCGCCTTGCGGACGTCCCCGCCGGCCAACCGGACCAGGTGCTCCTCGGCCTCCGGTGCGAGGGTGAGCGCCCCGGCCAGCCCGCGCTCGTCGACCAGCGCGCGGTGCAGCAGCCCGCGTACCGCCTCGTCGTCGAGGGGCCGGAGGGTGAGCAGCACGCACCGGGAGAGCAGCGGAGAGATCACCGAGAAGTAGGGGTTCTCCGTGGTGGCCGCCAGCAACGTGACCGTCCGGTCCTCCACCGCGGCGAGGAGCGAGTCCTGCTGGGTCTTGCTGAAGCGGTGCACCTCGTCGATGAAGAGCACCGTCGGGGGGCCTCCCGAGCGTCGTTGCCGCCGAGCGGTGTCGATCACGGCGCGGACGTCCTTCACCCCGGCGGTCAGCGCGGACATGGCGACGAAACGCCGGTCCGTGGCGGCGGCGACCAGGTGGGCGATGGTGGTCTTGCCACTGCCCGGCGGCCCCCAGAGGATGACCGACATCGGCGCGCTGCCGGCGACGAGTTGCCGCAACGGCGCCCCCGGGCTGAGCAGGTGTTCCTGCCCGACCAACTCGTCCAGATCGGCCGGGCGCATCCGGACCGGCAGCGGGGCGTCCGGTCCGACCGGGGTGAACCCGCCGACACCGACGGACCCCGCCTGCGCACCGGGTGCGGTGGCGGGTTCACCGAGGGTGAATAGCGCGTCGGACTCCATCACGAGAACAGTACCGGGCTCGGCCGACGGCGCCGGAATCGCGCCGTCGGCCGAGCCCGGGATGATCGTTTCCGGTCAGCCGCGTCCCGGCCGGCGGCCCCGGTACCAGCGGCCACCGCCACCGCCCGGCCCACGGCCGACGCCGGCCAGGTAGAGCGAGAGCAGCAGCAGACCGATCAGCACCAGGGTGTCCCAGTTGAACAGGTCCGGTGCGCCGAGGTCGGTGTCCAGCAGCTCGAGCAGCAGGGCGAAGCCGAAGACCACGGCTGCGGTGATGGCGAGCATGGCGTTCCTCCGGTGGGGGTTTCCAGTAGGCCGGCGCGGGATGTACCCGATCGGTCGGTCCGCCAATCTCCACGGTGGATCACGCGGCCGTCGCCGCCACCGCGACGGGTCAGGCCTAGGCTGGCGACATGATCATCGTCGACGAGGTCCTCGACGGGCGGGACGCCGTCCTGGCCGCGACGGGCCGGCACCCGTTCGTCCGACACTCACTGCCGTGCCATGAACCGGCACGAGGCTGGCGACGCGGCGACACCGTGTGCTGGCTGCTCCCGGTCGACCAGGGGCCGATCGGCGGCGCGGTCGGTCCGGCGGGCACGGCGATCGACCTGGTCAGCGCCTTGGCGGCGGAACGGAGGTTCGACACCGAGCGGTGGGTGCACCTGCCCCGCACGGATCCGGCGTCCATCGGGGCGGCCGTGGCCGGGTACGAGGACTGGGACTTCCTCTGGACGGCCACCGCGCCGCCGGCACAGCCCGGCGAGGAGCGGGTGGTCCGGCTGACCGAGGCGGACCACCCGGCCCTGACCGCACTGATCGACGAGGCGTTCCCGACCAGCACCGCCCGCCCCGGCAGCCCTCAGGTGCGCGACTGGTACGGCATCCGCGACGGCGACGGGCTCATCGCCTGCGGCGCCGACCGCACCCGGGGCGAGGTGGGTTTCCTCGCCGGGCTGACGGTGGCGCCGCGGCACCGGGGGCGCGGTCTGGGGGCGGCGCTCACCGCCGGGATGACCCGGGCCCTGCTGGCCCGGTACGACGTGGTGGCGTTGGGCGTCTACCCGAGCAACGTCGGGGCGGTACGGCTCTACCGGCGGCTGGGCTACACCGCCACGTTCCCGCTGACGTCGGTCCGCTTCGCCTGATCGCCAGCGGGCCCGTCGGCCGCCCCGCCGCCGGTCGACCTCCCGGAGGCGGCCGTCCGGCCGGCTCGCCAGGCCGGCAGGTACAGCGGCGCGGCGACCGCCAGTGCGACGGCACCGACCAGCATCGCCGTGCTCACCCCCGCCCGGTCGCCGATGTAGCCGAGCAGGACGCCGCCGAGAGCAGCGGCCGGCATGGCCATCATCGAGTTCACCGAGATCACGCTGGTCCGGTACGGGCCGTCGACCTGCCGGTGCAGCAGTCCCATGTGCAGCGGGTTCGACGCGCCGTGCACGGCGTGGCAGGCGAAGAAGGCGATCAGCACGCCGACCGGACCGGCGAGCAGGGCCATCCCGACCACGGTGCCGCCCTGCACGATCCGCAGCAGCGCGGCACCGGGCGCGGCACCGAGCCACCGGATGAGCAGCGGGGTGAGCGCCGCGCCGCCCGCGGAGGCCAGCCAGGCCACGGTGCTCGCCGGGCCGAGCAGGGCGGCGGCCCGGTCGGCGTCGCCGATCACCTCGGCCAGCCGGACCGGCAACAGGCTTTCGAAGGTCACCATGCCGAAGCCCCAGAACAGCTCGACCGCGACGAGGGCGAGCAGCACCCGGGAGCGACGCAGCAGGCCCAGCGCCTCGCCGACCATGCGCGGGGCGGCCCGGACCGACGCCCGCAGCGCTCCGGGCCCGCTGGCCGGTCGCCGTTCCACCATCAGGGTCAGCAGGGCCACCAGCGCGACGCCCTGCAGGCCGACGGCGGCCACCACCGGCAGGGTCAGGGCGCTGAGCGGCCCCAACGGACCGAGGGCGACGAGGCCGCCGCTGAGCAGGGCGCCGGCCGCGATGCTCAGGCCGAGCACGGTGCCGCCCTGGCCAAGCCCCTTCTCGTACGCGGCGTCCGGGTCGACGGCCAGGGTGCTGTCGACGTACCACGACTCCAGGGGGCCGCTGTCCAGTGCGCGGAACACGCCCTGCAAGGCCCAGACCGCGGCCAGCAGGGCGAACGAGTCCGCCACCACCAACAGGGCCAGCGAGACGAGGCCGACCGAGTTGGCCAGCACCAGCACCGGCCTGCGGCCCAGCGCGTCGGCGAACCCACCGGTCGGCAGCTCCAGGGCGAGCACCACCGCCCCCTGGGCGGCGGCGGCCAGACCGATCTGGGTCAGGGTCAGGCCCCGCTCCTGCATCAGCAGGATCACCACGGGGATCAGCAGGCCGGTGGGCAGCCAGCGCAGCCCGTGCAGGACCAGGAAGCGACGCCGGATCTGGCGTACGGAAAGCTCACTCACGGCTTCCGCGCCTCCCTTCCGAGCAGCATCGGGAGGGAGGCCAGGAAGATCTGCACCTGCTCGGCGCCGGGCTCATCGGGATCGGCGTCGGCCCGGTAGCGCTCCAGGATGCGCCACAGCTCCGCCTTGAGCTCCTCCAGCCGGTCCACCGGGATGGTCATGAAGATGTCGCCCATGCCGAAGGCGTCACGCCACTCCGGCGACCACCGGTCCCGGGCGGCGAACCACCGCTCGGTGTGCTCGACGAAGTGGCGCACCTGCTCGGCCTGGATCCACTCGATCGCGGCCCGGGCGTCCGGGTCATCGTCGAAGTCGGTGTTCTCCCAACTGGTCACGTCGTGGGCGGCCCGCCACCAGCGCTGCCGCCCGGTGCCCCGGTCGGGCTCCTCGACCACCAGACCCACCTCGGCCAGCTGGCGCAGGTGGTAGCTGGTCGCGCCGGTGTTGGTGTCGAGCAGTTCGGCGAGGGTGGTCGCGGTGGCCGGACCGTTCACCCGCAATGCGCCGAGCAGCCGGCTGCGAAGCGGGTGCGCCAGGACCCGGACCTGCCGGTGGTCGATCCGGACCTGGCGCTGGGGCGGTCTGTTCTCTCCCATGGTTGCAGAGTAACTATGCACAACTCTTATGCACAAGAGTTGTGCATAAGCTCGGTGCGACCTTCAGATGACGATCATGATCAGCGGGACTGCGTCAGGACAGCAGCTCGGAGACGCCGCGCAGCCGGGTGCGGAGCAGACGGGCGGCGCGGGAGGAGTCGAGGCGAACCTCGGTGGGGCGCACCACACCGGCGGCGGCGCCGGTGGTGGTCTTCAGGCCGGCCGGGTCGATGCCCTCCCGCCGGGCCACCAGCAGACCCAGCTCCGCCCGGCTGACCGCGTCCGGACCGGCCACGTTGAGCGGGCCGGCGACATCGGAGTCCACCAGTTCCAGCACGGCGGCGGCGAGATCACCCACGTCGACCGGGCAGCGCAGCTCGTCGGTGAACAGGGTCGCCCGACCGGCCAGGGCCTCCCGGCAGAGCTGGATCTGCTTGCTCCCCTCCCCCAGGATCAACGAGGTACGCACCAGCACGGCCCCCGGGTCGACGGCCCGCACCGCCGTCTCCGCAGCGGCCTTCGCCGCCCCGTACGGGAAGATCGGGGTGGGTGGGTCGTCGTCGGCGTACGCCTCGGGTCGCCCGGCGTGCAACGCGTCGCTGGAGATGTGCACCAGGCGAGCCCCCAACCCGGCGGCGGCGTACGCCACGTGCGCCGCCCCGTCGGCGGTCACCGCCCAGTCGCCGTACCGGTAGGGGGTGGCCACCACGGCGTCCGGCCGCACCGCCGCGACCAGGTCGATCACCGCAACCCGGTCGGTCACGTCCAGCCGACGCACCTCGACGCCGGCCACCCCGACCTCACCCGAGTGACACGTCCCCACCACCCCCCACCCGGCCCGCACCGCGAGCCGGCAAACCTCCCGCCCCAGAAACCCACTCCCACCCACCACCAGCACCCGCACGGTCGCCTCCCTCACCCGAGTGCCCACATCGTCGATCATGAACTTATTGCCGTGACACGCTGAGACACGCCGGTCCACGAGACAACAAGTTCATGATCGACGGGGAGCGTCCTGGGTCGGAGACAGCGACAGGGGTCAGGTGGGGTCGGCGACGGGGGCAGCGGGGCCGGCGGTGCCGGGGGTGGCCGTAGCCGGCTTGGGTTTCGCGTCGATGCCGGCTTCGGTGCGCTGCTGGGCGGTGATGGGGGTGGGGGCACCGGTGAGGGGGTCGAAGCCGCCACGGGTCTTTGGGAAGGCGATCACCTCACGGATCGAGTCGGCGCCGGCCAGCAACATGCAGACCCGGTCCCAGCCGAACGCGATGCCGCCGTGCGGCGGCGGGCCGTAGCTGAACGCCTCCAGCAGGAAGCCGAACTTGTCCTGCGCCTCGTCGGGCGTGATGCCGAGCAGGTCGAACACGCGCTGCTGCACGTCACGGCGGTGGATACGGATCGATCCGCCACCGATCTCGTTGCCGTTGCAGACGATGTCGTACGCGTACGCCAGAGCCCGGTCCGGCGCCTCCTCGAACCGGTCGACCCACTCCGCGTTCGGCGAGGTGAACGGGTGGTGCACGGCGGTCCACCCACCCTCGTCCGTCTTCTCGAACATCGGCGCGTCCACCACCCAGCAGAACGCCCAGGCGCTCTCGTCGACCAGGCCGGCCCGCCGCGCGATCTCGATGCGGGCCGCGCCGAGCAGCTCCTGTGCCTCGCGGGCCTCAGCTGCGGCAGCGAAGAAAATCGCGTCGCCCGGCTTCGCGCCGACCGCGTCGGCCAACCCGGACAGGTGCTCGGCCGACAGGTTCTTCGCCACCGGTCCGCGCGCCTCGCCGGTCTCGGCGTCGAGCACCACGTACGCCAGGCCCTTGGCCCCGCGCGCCTTGGCCCAGTCCTGCCAGCCGTCGAGTTCCTTGCGGGTCTGGCTGGCGCCGCCCGGCATGACCACGGCACCGACGTAGCCGCCCGCGTCGATCGCCGCGGCGAAGACCCGGAACTGGGTGCCGCGCAGGTAGTCGGTCAGCTCGGTCAGCTCGACCCCGTAGCGGAGGTCGGGCTTGTCCGAGCCGTACCGGGCCATCGCGTCGTGCCAGGTGATGCGCGGGATCGGCCGGGGGATCTCGTAGCCGGCCAGATCCGACCAGAGCGCGGCGACGATCGCCTCGCCGAGGTCGATCACGTCGTCCTCGGTGACGAAGGACATCTCGATGTCGAGCTGGGTGAACTCCGGCTGCCGGTCGGCCCGGAAGTCCTCGTCCCGGTAGCAGCGGGCGATCTGGTAGTAGCGCTCCATGCCGCCGACCATCAGCAGCTGCTTGAACAGCTGCGGCGACTGCGGCAGCGCGTACCAGCTGCCGGGTTGCAGGCGCACCGGGACCAGGAAGTCGCGGGCGCCCTCCGGCGTGGACCGGGTCAGCGTGGGCGTCTCGATCTCCAGGAAGTCCCGCTCGTGCAGCACCGAGCGGGCCAGCTGGTTGGCCCGCGACCGCAACCGCATGGCCCGGGCCGGGCCGCCGCGACGCAGGTCGAGGTAGCGGTACTTGAGCCGGACGTCGTCACCGGCCACCACCTGGTCGTCCACCGGCAACGGCAGCGGCGCGGCCTCGGAGAGCACCTCCAGCTCGGCGGCGGTCACCTCGATCTCCCCGGTGGGCAGTTCCGGGTTCTCGTTGCCCTCGGGCCGCCGGGTGACCTCACCGACGACCTTCACGCAGTACTCGTTGCGCAGCGCGTGCGCGTCCTCCTCACGGAAGACCACCTGCACGACGCCGGAGCCGTCGCGCAGGTCGACGAAGATGACACCGCCGTGGTCGCGCCGGCGGGCCACCCACCCGGCGAGCGTCACCGTGGTGCCGGCGTCCGTCGCGCGCAGGCTGCCGGCGTCATGGGTACGGATCACGACGTGCGTCTCCCTCGTCTGTACTACGTTGCCTCCCGGCATTCTGCCCGCCCCCGCCGCGCGGGTGTGAGGAAGGGGCCCTTGTTAACGCCTGCGGTAGCGGAGGAGCGCCCGATACCTCAGCTGACGGACATGACCCTCGGGTCCGCCGAGTAGCGGCGCGCGACATCGTCGGCGTCGCCGGCGGTGGCGCCGGGATCGAAGAGCACCTCCAGGCACGAGGGGTGCGCCTCGTCGTACCCGAAGCCCGCGATGACGTGATCGGGATCGAAGCGGTGCCCCTCCCGGGTCAGCTCGTCGACGGACTCTCCCGGCCGTACGCACACCACCGCCTCGGGCTGGCTACCGCCCCAGGCCAGGGCGGGAGCCGACACGCCGATGGTGAACACGAGGGCCAGCCCCACGCCGATCACGGTCGGCCGACCGGGCGCCGGACGGCCGGCCGGCAGGGCCACCGCCGCCAGGGCGGCGACGGCGTACGCCCACAGGGCCCGCTTGTCCGCCGTGTCGTACAGGGCCAGCGCGACGATGCCGGCACCGATGGACTGGGTGACCAGGGCGACGAGCCGGAACTCCGGCGAGCCGGCCAGGGCCGCTGGTATCGCGAGCACACCGAGCAGCAGGAGCAGCCCGACGAACCAGTACGGACTCCATTCCTGGCGCGCGTCCACAGTGAGCAGCCCCCAGGCGAACACCTGCCCGCCCACGACAAGAGCGGGGCGGAGCTGCGCCAGAAATCGCACGGCCATGGGACGACGGTATCCGTCGATGGCGCGGCTCGACCGCGGGACCCCGGATCGGCCTGCTCCGCACACGACGGCGGGCCGCCGGAGGAGGAATCCGGCGGCCCGCTGGCTGAGGAGGAACTGCTCCCGTACGCAGGGATCAGTAGACGCTGACGCCGTAGCGGCTCAGCACCGGTCCGATCGGCTGGAAGTAGGTGGTGCCGCCGGTGGAGCAGTTGCCGCTGCCGCCGGAGGTCAGGCCGAGCGCGGTGCCGCCGCTGAACAGCGAGCCGCCGCTGTCACCGGGCTGGGCGCAGATGTTGGTGCGGATCAGACCGCGGACCTGACCCTCGGCGTAGTTGACCGTGGCGTTCAGCCCGGTCACCGAGCCGCTGCGCAGCCCGGTGGTGCTGCCGGAGCGCTGCGCCGACTGGCCGACGCTCGCGTTGCCGGCCCCGGTGATGTCGCGGTAGCTGCCGTTGTAGAGGTAGACGTTGCCCGGCTGCACGGTGCTCTGGTTGCTGTACCGCACGATGCCGTAGTCGCTGCCGGGGAAGACGCTGCCGGCACGGGAGCCGAGCAGCGAGGTCTGGCCCGAGTTGCTGTACCAGTTCGCGGCGATGTTGGTGCAGTGCCCGGCGGTCACGAAGTAGTAGGTGCTGCCGGCCCGCACGTTGAAGCCGAGCGAGCAGCGCCCGCCGCCCTGGGCGTAGATGGCCTCGCCACCGGAGATGCGGGTGCTCAGCACGCCAGCCTCGGCCTCGATGCGCACCGCGCCGTTGGTGCGCGCGGCGGCGGCCTTGACCCGCTCCAGCTTCGCGCCGGTCACGGTGCTGTCCACGGAGACGACGACCTGGTTGGTGGTCGGGTCGACCCACCAGGCGGTCCCCGGGATCGCGGCGGAGCGGTCCAGCTCGGCGGTGGCCCGGTTCAGTTCGGCGGCGCCGCGCTTGACGACCTTGGGGGTGGCCCCGGCGGCCGCCACCTGGCGGGCGGCGACGGAGTCGGTGACGGCGACGACCATCTTGCCGGCGGCATCGACGTAGGTGCCGGCGGCACGGTCGCCGAGCCGCTCGGCCAGGGCCGCGGCGGCGTCGGGTGAGGCGGAGCCGGGTGCGGCCTGGGCGGGGGTGCCGGCCAGCACGCCGGCGACCAGGGTTCCGGCAGCGGCGACGGTGACGACGCGGCGAAGCATTGACCTTGTGGGTCGCATGTAACAGCCTCCCGGATGGGGGTTGAGGGCCCTGTCATGCCGACAGGGGCGGGGGCAACTCGGCCACCTGGGGAAATGACCAAGCGAGGGAAAGTATTCACATATTTAAGATCGTAAGCAAGACCCCCGTTTGCCCGAATTCACCCACCAGCCCCGGGTAACCTCTGCGCAACATTGTGGACACAGAAAGTCATCTATACGCTCCGGTAACCGCCGCTGTCCGGCACCTGTGAACCGGAGGCCACCATGACCCTCGTCCGACGCGCGCTGGCCACCCTCGCCGGCGTCACCGCCCTCGTCCTGCTCGCCACCAGCCCCGCGACGGCCGATCCCGGCCCACCGCCCACCTCGATGGCCAGCCTCGGCGACTCCATCACCCGCGGCTTCAACGCCTGCGGGTGGTACGTCGACTGCACCAGCCGCTCGTTCAGCACCGGAGACGACTCCACCGTCAACAGCCACTACCTGCGCATCCGGCGGGTCAACTCGGCCATCAACGGGCGCAACCACAACGCCGCCCGCACCGGCGCGAAGTCAGCCGACCTGCACGGCCAGGCCGGCACCGCGGTCAGCCAGGGCGTCGGGTACGTGACGATCCTGATCGGCGCGAACGACGCCTGCACCAGCTCGGAGTCGACGATGACCACGCCGGCCACCTTCCGGGCGAACATCGACTCCGCGCTGAACCGGCTGAAGACGGGCCTGCCGAACGCCAAGGTCTTCGTGATCAGCATCCCGGACGTGCACCGGCTCTGGGCGGTCGGCAAGGACAGCGGCAGCGCCCGCACCGCCTGGTCGCTCTTCGGCATCTGCCAGTCCATCCTGGCCAACCCGACCTCCACCGCCCAAGCCGACGTCGACCGGCGCAACCGGGTCCGGCAGCGCGTGATCGACTTCAACGGTCAGCTCGCGGCGGCCTGTGCCGCGTACGGCTCGAACTGCAGGTACGACGGCAACGCCGTCTTCGGTTACCCGTTCACCCTCGCCCAGCTCTCCGGCTGGGACTACTTCCACCCCAACGCCACCGGCCAGCAGGTCCTGGCCACCGTCTCCTACCCCGCCGGCTTCGCCTGGTAGCCCCCACCCCACCCGCCCCGCGATCTTGCCCTTCTCGTCGCCGCGAACCGGGATGCAACACCCGTAACGGCGACCGAAAGTGCAAGATCGCGGGGGACGGTGGCGGGGTCAGCTCACCAGGGGCTTGAGGTCCTCGCGTGGGGGGGTCCACTCGCCCGGCGACGCGGCGAGCTGTTCGCCGGAGCGGATGTCCTTGACCTCGTGGGGGGCGTCGTCGACGCCCGGGAACCAGACGTACGGGATGCCGCGCCGCTCCGCGTACCGGATCTGCTTGCCGAACTTCGCCGCGCTCGGCGACACCTCGGTGGGGATGCCCCGGGACCGAAGCGCCTCGGCCACGGAGTTGCTGGCCGGCCGCAGATCCTCGTTGGTCACCGCGACCAGCACGCAGGTCGGCACGTCCCGGGACACCGCCAGCTTGCCCGCGCCGAAGAGCAGGCCGAGCAACCGGGTCACCCCGATCGAGATGCCCACCCCGGGGAAGCGGACGTTGCCGGCGCTGGCCAGGTTGTCGTACCGGCCGCCGGAGCAGATCGAGCCGAACCGCTCGTACCCGACCAGCTGCGTCTCGTAGACGGTGCCGGTGTAGTAGTCCAGGCCCCGGGCGATGCGCAGGTCGGCCACGCAGAGACCGGGCGAGTGCGCGGCGGCGGTCTCCACCACCCGGACCAGTTCCTCGACCCCCTCGTCGAGCAGCGGGTGGCCCACCCCGAGCGCGCGCACCGCGTCGGCGAAGGAGGCGTCCGGCGCGGAGATCTCGGCCAGTGCCAGGCACGCCTTCGCCTGCGCCTCGCTCGCCCCGGCGGTGGCGGCCAGCAGCTCGACCACTCCGGCCGGTCCGATCCTGTCGAGCTTGTCGACCGCGCGCAGCGCCGCCTCCGGGTCGGTCAGCCCGATGCCCCGGTAGAAGCCCTCACAGATCTTGCGGTTGTTGACCTGGATACGCACCGGCGGGATCGGCAGCGAACGCAATGCGTCGCCGACGACCAGCGGCATCTCCGCCTCGTGGTGCGGTGCGAGGGTGTCCCGGTCGACGATGTCGATGTCGGCCTGGACGAACTCCCGGTAGCGCCCCTCCTGCGGGCGCTCGCCGCGCCAGACCTTCTGGATCTGGTAGCGGCGGAACGGGAAGGTGAGCTTGCCGGCGTTCTCCAGCACGTACCGGGCGAACGGCACGGTCAGGTCGAAGTGCAGGCCGAGGGTGTCGTCGCCGGCCGCCGCCTCCTCCGGGTCGGCGTGCAACCGCCGGATCACGTAGACCTCCTTGGAGGTCTCCCCCTTGCGCAGCAGCTGGTCCAGCGGCTCGACCGCCCGGGTCTCCAGGGGGGCGAAGCCGTACAGCTCGAAGGTGGACCGGATCCGGTCCAGGACGTACTGCTCGATCATCCGCTGGGCGGGCGTCCACTCCGGGAAGCCGGAGATGGGCGTGGGCTTGCTCATGATGCTCCGTTCGGAAACCCGCACGCTCCGCGCGGGTCAGCGTGGGCGCGGCGCTACAGGCCGCGGCTGGGTGCCGCCGGTCGCGTACCGCCCATCCCCGCCACCTCGGCGAGGTACGGGTTGGTGGCGCGCTCGCGGCCGATGGTGGTCGCGGGGCCGTGGCCGGGCAGTACGACGGTGTCGTCGGCCAACGGAAGGATCTTGTCCCGCAGGCTGGTGAGCATCGTCGGCATGCTGCCGCCCGGCAGGTCGGTGCGGCCGATCGAGCCGGCGAAGAGCACGTCACCGGAGAGGCAGAGCTGCTCCGCCTCCCAGGGCGAGCCGGCGCCGGGCAGCCGGAAGAGCACCGACCCGCCGGTATGGCCGGGCGCGTGGTCGACGGTGATCTCCAGCCCGGCGAGGGCGAGCGTCGTACCGTCGGCCAGCTCGGCCACGTCCTCCGGCTCGGCGTACGGCAGCCGCCCGCCGAAGAGTTGGGTGAGGTCCATCGACAGCGCCTTCGCCGGGTCGGCCAGCAGTTCCCGGTCCTCCGGGTGCACGTACGCGGTGATCCCACGCGCCCCGCAGACCGGCGCCACGGAGAAGGTGTGGTCCAGGTGGCCGTGGGTGAGCAGCACCGCGGCGGGGTGCAGGCGATGCTCGGCGAGCAGCGCGTCGAGCCGGTCGATCACCCCGATGCCGGGGTCGACCACCACGCACTGTTCCCCCGGACCGGCGGCGACCACGTAGCAGTTGGTGCCGAAGGCGTCCGCGGGAAAGCCGGCCACGAGCACGTCCGCTCCCCTTTCCGTCGAGTCGTCCTCTCCGGGCAGCCTACCGGCGGCACGGTGTGGTCCGCCCGACCCGCCGGCCACCCGGTGGCGCACTGACGAATCCCGATGAAGATGGGCACCGACCTCGTACACCACTTTCCCAGCCGGTACCCGTACACTCTGGCGGGCGTGTGGCGTGGCGCACCTGCCGCCCGACGGGTACGCGACCACCAGGTGACGACCAGGGTAGAGGAAAGGGGAGCACGGGTGGCTTCCAGCAGGGACCGGCAGCGCAAACTGGCGCGGGCCAAGCTCGACCGGCAACTGGCCCGCCGGGCCGCCGCGGCCAGGCGCCGCCGACGGATCCAGGCCGGTGTCGGCACCGCGCTGATCCTGGTGCTGGTCGTCGCCGGCTCCGCGTGGGCGCTCGGTGCGTTCGACCGGGAGCCGACCGAGGACACCGCGACCAACGAGGTCTGCCTCTGGACCCCGCAGAACACCGAGGGGAACAGCAACCTCAAGGACGTCGGCGAACCCCCGACCACCGACCTGCCGGTCACCGGCACCCGACCGATGACGATCGTCACCAACCAGGGCGCGCCGATCTCCGTCGAGCTAGACCTCGCCAGCGCCCCGTGCGCCGCCGCCAGCATCGCCCACCTGGCCAGCCAGTCGTTCTACGACAACACCAAGTGCCACGAGATCACCGCCGACGGCGCCGTACGCTGCGGCGACCCCAGCGGCACCGGTATGGGCGGCCCGGCCTACTCGTTCTACGACGAGAACGTGCCGACCGGGTCGGAGGCGTCGCCGGAGCCGAGCCCGGCCCCGGACGAGCCACCGACGTACCCCAAGGGCACGGTCGCGATGATCGCGAACCCGCCGGGCGCCAACGGCAGCCAGTTCCTGATCTTCTTCAAGGACTTCACCACCGCCGAGCCGAAGTTCCCGATCATCGGCCGGGTCACCGAGGGGCTCGACACCGTCGAGAAGATCGGTGCCCTTCCGACGGTGGACAATGGGGCCGGGGAGAAGGTCAAGCCAAAGGACGACGACGTGGTCATCCAGAGCCTGACCGTCGGCGAGCCCGTGCTGGATCCGGCGTCACCCGCCGATCCGGCGCCCACGGGCACGCCGAGTCCGGAGGCCTCCGGCGCGCCCGAGGCCAGCGCCAGCGCCGGCTGATCACGGGAGCGACCGGGCCCACCCCACCGCAGCGGCATTCACATACAGTCCAGGAGGATCGAGGCGTGACGTCCACCAGAGAGCGGCAGCGCGCGGCGGCCCGCGCCCGGCTCGAGAAGGAGATGGCCGAGCGGGCTGCCCGGGCCCGCAAGCGCCGCCAGACGCAGGCGGTGGTCGGTGCCGGCGTGGTCCTGCTGCTGGTGGTCGCCGGCACGGCCTGGCTCGCCAGCAACATGCTCGGCGACGACAGCGGCACCGACAACGCGGCCCAAGACGCGAACTCCGTGCAGTGCGAATGGGTCGAGCTGCCCGAGGGCGAGCGCACCCCGCAGGTCAAGGACGTCGGGCTGCCGGACACCCAGCAGAGCAAGGTGGGCGTCCAGACCATGACGATCACCACGAACCTCGGCCCGATCACCGCCCGGATCGACCGGTCCGCGGTGCCGTGCACGGCGGGTAGCTTCACCCACCTGGCCGAGCAGAACTTCTTCGACAACACGAAGTGCCACCGGCTGGTTACCGAGGGCATCAAGGTGCTCCAGTGCGGCGACCCGAGCGCCACCGGGGAGGGCTGGCGGGAGACCGACGGCACCGGCGGCCCGAGCTACCGCATGGCCGAGGAGAACCTGCCGGCCGACAAGCGGCCGCCGTACCCGGAGGGTGTCATCGCGATGGCCAACTCCGGCCAGCCGTCCAGCAGCGGCAGCCAGTTCTTCATCGTGTACGGCGACTCGCCGCTCGACCCGAACTACACCGTCCTCGGCACCATCACCGGCGGCATGGACATCGTCAAGCAGGTCGCGGAGGCCGGCGACGACGGCGCGTTCGCCCAGCAGGCCGGCGGCGGCCACCCGAAGAAGGAGGTCGTCATCACCGACCTCACCATGACCGACGCCTGACCCCGCACCACCCGAAGCGCCCGCCGGCCGAGCCGACGGGCGCTTCGCCGCACCCGCACCCGCACCCGCACCCGCACCCGCGATCTTGCAGTTTGTGTCGCCGCGACAAGGCCTTTGTCCCCTTATGTGGAGACGGAAAGTGCAAGATCGGCGCGGGTCATCACCGGCGCGCGGCTGCGGGGTGGGGTGGGGGTTAGGCGCCGGAGGTTACGCGGTAGGCGTCGAAGACGCCGTCGACCTTGCGGACGGCGGCCAGCAGGTGGCCTAGGTGCTTCGGGTCGGCCATCTCGAAGCTGAACCGGCTCACCGCCACCCGATCCCGGGTGGTGGTGACGGTGGCGGAGAGGATGTTGACCCGCTCGTCGGAGAGCACCCGGGTGACGTCCGCGAGCAGCTTGTGCCGGTCGAGCGCCTCCACCTGGATCGCCACCAGGAACGTCGAGGCGGAGGTCAGCTTCCAGCTCACCTCGACCACCCGCTCGCCCTGGGCGCGCAGGTCCTCGGCGTTGGCGCAGTCGTCGCGGTGCACGCTCACCCCGCCGGAACGGGTCACGAAACCGAAGACCGAGTCCGGCGGGACCGGGGTGCAGCAGCGGGCCAGCTTGATCCACACGTCGCTGACGCCGCGGACGACCACACCCGGGTCGTGGCTGGAGGCGCGGCTGCGCGGCGGCCGGGTGGCCACGGCGGTCTCGGCGATGTCCTCGGCCGCGCCCTCCTCACCGCCGTAGGAGGCCATCAGCTTCTGCACCACCGACTGGGCGGAGACCTGGCTGTCCCCGACCGCCGCGTAGAGCGACGCCACGTCGGGCAGGTGCAGGTCCCGGGCGATCGCCATCAGGTTGTCGGAGGTGAGCATCCGCTGCAACGGCATGCCCTGCTTGCGCATCGCCTTGACGATCGCGTCCTTGCCCTCCTCGATCGCCTCCTCGCGGCGCTCCTTGTTGAAGTACTGCCGGATCTTCGTCCGCGCCCGGGGGCTCTTGACGAAACCCAGCCAGTCCTGCGTGGGGCCGGCCGTGTCGGACTTCGAGGTGAAGATCTCGATCACGTCACCGTTGGACAGCGTCGACTCCAACGGCACCAGCTTGCCGTTGACCCGCGCCCCGATGCACTTGTGCCCCACCTCGGTGTGCACCGCGTACGCGAAGTCCACCGGCGTCGACCCCGTCGGCAACGGGATCACGTCACCCTTCGGGGTGAAGACGTACACCTCCTGGCTGGACAGGTCGAAGCGCAGCGCGTCGAGGAACTCGCTCGGGTCGGCGGCCTCCCGCTGCCAGTCCAACAGCTGCCGCAGCCAGGTCATCTCGTCGATGTGCGCGGGCGGGCCGACGATCTGGGTGCCCTTGTGCTCCTTGTACTTCCAGTGCGCCGCGATGCCGAACTCCGCCGTACGGTGCATCGCGTACGTGCGGATCTGCATCTCCACCGGCTTACCGGTCGGCCCGATCACCGTGGTGTGCAACGACTGGTACATGTTGAACTTCGGCATGGCGATGTAGTCCTTGAACCGGCCCGGCACCGGCTGCCAGTTCGCGTGGATCACACCCAACGCCGCGTAGCAGTCCCGCACCGTGTCGACCAGGATCCGCACACCCACCAGGTCGTAGATGTCGTTGAAGTCCCGGCCCCGCACGATCATCTTCTGGTAGATCGAGTACAGGTGCTTCGGCCGCCCGGTGGTCTCCGCCTTGATTTTGGCGGCCTTCAGGTCCGTCTGCACCTTCTGGGTCACCTGCCGCAGCAACGCCTCCCGCTGCGGCTGGTGCTCCCCGATCAGCCGGTTGATCTCCTCGAACCGCTTCGGGAACAACGTCCCGAACGCCAGATCCTCCAGCTCCCACTTGATGGTGTTCATACCGAGCCGGTGGGCCAGCGGGGCGAGGATCTCCAGCGTCTCCTTCGCCTTCTGCTCCTGCTTCGGGCGCGGCAGGAAGGTCAGCGTCCGCATGTTGTGCAGCCGGTCGGCCAGCTTGATCACCAGGACGCGCGGATCCTTGGCCATCGCGACGACCATCTTGCGGATCGTCTCGGCCTTCGCCGCGTCGCCGAGCTTGACCTTGTCGAGCTTGGTGACCCCGTCGACCAGCAGGGCCACCTCGCCACCGAAGTCCGCGCGCATCTGGTCGAGGGAGTATTCCGTGTCCTCGATGGTGTCGTGCAGCAGCGCGGCGACCAGCGTGGTGGTGTCCATGCCGAGGTTGGCCAGGATGGTCGCCACCGCGAGCGGGTGGGTGATGTAGGGATCACCGGACTTGCGGTACTGACCGGAGTGCCAGCGCGCCGCCGTGTCGAAGGCGCGCTGCAGCAGCCGCGCGTCGGCCTTCGGGTGGTTCTCCCGGTGCGACGAGATCAGCGGCTCCAACACCTCGCTGACCTGGGACGACTGCCACGGCGCGTTGAACCGCGCGAGACGCGCCCGGACCCGCCGACCGGTGGGCGCGTGGGACAGCGCGAAACCAGTGGCCGCCGAGGAATCGCCAGCGCCACCCCCTGGCTCGGCGGACGAACGAGCCGCGTCACCGGTCGGCTGCGCCGCGCCGGACCCGCCACCCGACGCCGATGCGGCGCCGTTGCGGTCGGTCAGCGAGCCATCCGCGTCACCTGTCGGGTGCACCGTGCCCTCCACCGGAGGGACGACATCGTGGGACACCGGCCTCCTCACCGCTCGCCGGGACAACACCGACCGTGCGCCGGCCGGTCTGGTCTAGCGCCGCTCAGACGGGTCACCGCCCGGTCAGCAATGGGCAATGCTACCCCCACCCGGGGTGCCGTGCCGCTCCGCCGGACGGTCCGTGCCGGGTCCGCCCGGTGTCGGCGTCGTCTCAAACGGTCAACAGGGCATGCACGGGACGCGGGGCCAGCCGGTCCCGCCCGCCGAGGAACGACAGCTCCAGCAGCACGGTGAAGCCCGCCACGGTGCCGCCCGCCCGCTCCACCAGATCCAGCGTCGCCGCCGCCGTGCCACCGGTGGCGAGCACGTCGTCGACCACCAGCACCCGGTGACCGGAGGTGAAGGCGTCCTGGTGCACCTCCAGCGTCGCCTCGCCGTACTCCAGCTCGTAGGAGGCGGCGTACGCCGGGCGGGGCAGCTTGCCGGCCTTGCGCACCGGCACCACACCGACTCCCGTCGCGTACGCGATCGCCGCGGCGACCACGAACCCCCGCGCCTCGATGCCCACCACGGTGTCGAAGGACTCCCGCCCGTGGTACGCGACGATTCCGTCGATCACGTCACGGAAGGCGTCACCGTCGGCGAACAACGGCATCAGGTCCTTGAACATGACACCCGGCTTGGGAAAGTCGGGCACGTCGAGCACCCGGCTGGCCACCAGCCGGGCCGTCTCGGGCCCGCTGTCTCCGCGTACCCCGGTGCTGTGGGTCTCCGTCACGGCAGTTCCGCTCCCCTTCCACACGACGGCGGCGTCCCGCACGCTGCTCGCACAGCATGCAGGACGCCGCCGGTACCAGTTCCTACCGGGTGGTCCCCGACGTCCTCAGCGTCGCTTGCCGCCGCCGGGACGGTTTCCGCCGCCGGGACGTCCGCCCCGGGCGCCGCCGGAGCGCTTGCCCGCCGGCCGGGCACCCACCTTCGGCGCTGCGGCACCCGCGAGGGCGCCGGCCTCCGCGGTGACCGGTTCCTCGTCCGGCTCGGCCGGGCTGGGCGTGCCGGCCGCCGCCTTCGCCGGCGTCTCGCCCCGGCTGACCGTGGTACGCCGGGCCCGCACCCGCTTGTTGTGCGCCTGGATCCGCGGGTCGCGGTTCTTCAGCACCACCAGCAGCGGGGTGGCCAGCGTGATCGAGGTGAGGAAGGCCATCGCCATACCGACGAACAGCACCAGGCCGAGGTCCTTCAGGGTGCCCGCACCGAGCAGGCCGGCACCGATGAACAGGATGCCGCCGACCGGCAGCAGGGCGACCACGGAGGTGTTGATCGACCGCATCAGGCTCTGGTTGACGGCCAGGTTGGCCGCCTCGCCGTACGTCTGGTTGTTGTTGGCGGTGATGCCTCTGGTGTTCTCCTGCACCTTGTCGAAGACCACCACCACGTCGTACAGGGCGAAGCCCAGAATGGTGAGGAAACCGATGATCGTCGACGGGGTGACCTCGAACCCGACGATCGAATAGATGCCGGCGGTGAGAGCCAGGTTCATCACCAGGGCGAAGATGGCCGCCACGGCCATCTGCCACTCGAAGCGCAGGACCAGGTACACCGTCACCAGGGCCAGGAAGATCACCAGACCGATCAGCGCCCGGTTGGTCACCTGGCTGCCCCACGCCTCGCTGACCCGGTTGCTGGCGATCTCCGCCGGGTCGATGTTGAAGAGCCGGCCCATCTCGGCCCGGACCGCCTCGGCCTGCTCGGCGTCGAGCTGCGTGGTACGCAGCTCGTAGAACTCGCCGCCGCCACCGCCGACCCGCTGCGCGGTGACCACCCGGGCACCGCCGCCCGCGCTGGTCAGCGCCTCGTTCGCGCCGGTCTCCGCCCGCTCCATGGTGCCGACGCTGGTCGGCACCTGGAACGAGTTGCCGCCCTCGAACTCGATGCCGAGGCTGAACCCACGGAAGATGACGCTGCCGAGGGCGATCGCCACCAGCAACGCGGCGACGGTGAACCACACCTTGCGCCGGCCGACGATGTTGAGGCCGGCCTCGCCTCGGTAGAGGCGGGCTGCCAGACCAGTCTCAGCCATCTCAGGCCTCCTTGACGCGCTGGTTGCGGGGCGGGGCCTGCTCCGACGACCGGGCCGGGAGTGCCCGGCCGAGGCCGCTGACCCGCGGGGACAGGAACGCCCGGCTGCGGGCGAGCATCGTCATGATCGGATGGCGGAAGAGGAAGACCACCAGCAGGTCGAGCACCGTGGCCAGGCCCAGGGCGAAGGCGAAGCCCTTGACCGTACCGACCGAGACGATGTACAGCACCAGCGCCGACATGATCGTGATCGCGTTCGCCGAGATGATCGTCCGGCGGGCCCGGATCCAGGCCCGGGGCACCGCGCTACGCGGGGTACGCCCCTCCCGGATCTCGTCCTTGAGTCTCTCGAAGTAGATGACGAACGAGTCCGCCGCCACACCGAGGGAGACGATGATGCCGGCGATGCCGGCGAGGGTGAGCGTGAAGCCGATCTGCCGGCCGAGCACCACCAGGGCGCCGAAGAGCAGCAGCGCCGACAGGATCAGGCTCAGGAAGATCACCGAGCCGAGCAGGCGGTAGTAGAAGAACGAGTAGATGATGACCAGCAGCATGCCGATGCCGGCCGCGAGCAGACCGGCCCGCAGGTGGCTGGCGCCCAGGGTGGCGGTGACGTTCTGCTGCTCCTGCGCCTCGAAGGTGACCGGCAGGGCACCGTAGCTGAGGAAGCCGGCCAGCTCGCTGGCCTCGGCGTTGTTGAAGTTGCCGGTGATCTGCGAGTTGCCGGTGAGCACGCCCTGGATCTGCGGCGACGAGATGATCTTGTTGTCCAGCACCACGGCGACCCGGCACTTGCCCTCGTCACCGAGCGCGGTGGCGTCGCACGCCTGACCCTCGTTGTTGAACGCCTCACGGGTCAGCGCGGTCCACTTCTCCTGGCCGGAGCTGGTGAAGTTGAGGCTGACCACCCACTGGCTGGTCTGGTCGCGCACCGCACTGGCGCCCGAGACGTCGGTGCCCAGCACCTTCGCCACGTCCAGCAGGTTCTTGGCGTAGCCGCCCTCACAGGCGACGACCTGCTGCTCTGGGTCGGCGACGGACGCCGGGGGCCGGTCGTCGAGCTGGACACAGCTGATCGTCGGCACGTTGAACTGCATCTGCGCCGGCAGCACGGCGACCTCACGACCGGTCAGCTCGGCGAAGGGCTTGAGCTTGTCGGCCAGCGACGGGTCGGCGCTCAGGTCGGCCGGCGCCTGCAGCCCGCTCGCGGCCGCCCACGCCTCCGCGCCGACCTTCTGCTCGACGGCCCGGCGCAGCTCCTCGATGCTCTGCGGCACCTCCTCGTCCGCCGTCGGCGACGGGGAGGGCGAGGGCGTCTCCGCTGGCGCGCCACCGCCCTGACCGGCCGGCGACGGCGACGAGGTGGCCTCGGCGTCGGGCGTGGGGCTGGCGGTGCCCGACGGGGTCGGGCTCGGGGTACCGGACGGGGTGGCCTCGGGACTCTCGGTCGGCGCCGGCGACGGGATCGAACCGCTGCCGTCGGCGATCTTCAGCACCTTACGGAAGCGCAGCTCGGCGGCGTTCCCGACCTCGTTCAGGTCGCGGTTCTCGCCGGGCAGGGAGATGACGATGTTGCGGTCGCCCTCGGTGACCACCTCGGCCTCGGCCACGCCGTACGCGTTGACCCGGCTCTCGATGATCTGGCGGGCGCGCTCCAGGTTCTCGGCCGTCGGGGCACGACCGTCGAGGGTGTTGGTGGCCTCCAGCGTCAGCCGCGTGCCGCCGACCAGGTCAAGGCCCAGACGGGGCTCGAGCCGGTCCTTCCAGCCACCGCTGGCGCCGCCCGAGAAGAACACCAAAAGATAGAGGACGACGAAGATGCCCGCGAGCACGGCCAACTGCCGTCCCGGGCGCATCTGTCCCTGAGGTGGTGCCACGGCTGTCCTGTCTCCCTGTGGTCACGCCGCCGCGGGCGCGGCGGCGGGTCGGCCGGTTACCCCGACCGACGGTCTGCCTTCCGACGGCGCCCGGGCTGGCGCCGCCGCCTCGGGTGGTCGACGCGGGCGCGTGGACCGGGACGGGCCGGCGCGCCGACGCCCGGCGTCGGCCTTCTATCCAATTGTCTCAATACGCGCGTGGTGAATGGCGCCCGCCCGGGGACGCGCGCGGACGCCTCCCACCCGGGCCGCCGACGCGGCGGTGACCCGGATGGATCCGACGTCACTCCTTGACGGAGTCGGTCTCCTCGGCCACCGGCTCGACCGGGCGCTCCGCCGGGGTGACCACCCGGGCGATCGCCGGACGCGCGTATCGGGTCTGCACTCCGGGAGCGACTTCCAGCAGGACGCTGTCATCCTCGACACCGGTGACCGTGCCGTAGAGCCCGCCGATGGTGACCACCTCGTCCCCCGGGGAGAGGGCGGCCTGCATCGCCTCGGCCTCGCGGCGGCGCTTCTGCTGCGGACGGATCATCATGAAGTACATGACGCCGAAGAGCAGAGCGATCATGAGGATCGGCGTGAAGCCTCCCGCTCCGCCGCCTTCTGCTGCGTAGTGCACGGTTGTCGACCTTCCCATTGGCCTCCGGACCGGCGGGTCAGCGCCGGAACGGAGGCGGATTTTCACATCCTGTACAGACCGCGGCGAGTCTAGTCGCTCTGTCTGGGAACGCCGAATGCGGCACAGATCACGAACAGATCACGGCTGGTCGGTGTCCACCGAGAACAGATCGGGCACGGAAGGAGCTTCGGCGGCAAATGTACCATTCGGTGGCGTACGCCCCAGATGGTGCCAGGCGGCCTCGGTCGCCACCCGTCCGCGGGGCGTACGCGCCAACAGCCCGGCCCGCACCAGGAACGGCTCGCAGACCTCCTCCACCGTGTCCGGCTGCTCCCCCACCGCCACGGCCAGGGTCGACAGGCCGACCGGCCCGCCCCGGAACGACTCCACCAGGGCGGTGAGCACCGCCCGGTCGAGCCGGTCCAGCCCGAGCGCGTCCACGTCGTACACGGTCAGGGCCGCCCGGGCGGTCTCGACGGTGACCACACCGTCGGCGCGTACCTCGGCGAAGTCACGCACCCGGCGCAGCAGCCGGTTGGCGATCCGGGGCGTGCCCCGCGACCGGCCGGCGATCTCCGCCGCCCCGTCGTCGGTGATCGGCACCCCGAGGATGCGCGCCGAGCGGTGCAGCAGCGTCTCCAGGTCGTCCGGTGCGTAGAAGTCCAGGTGCGCCACGAAGCCGAACCGGTCCCGCATCGGGCCGGTGAGCAGGCCGGACCGGGTGGTCGCGCCGACCAGGGTGAACGGCTCGACGTCCAACGGGATGGCGGTGGCACCCGGCCCCTTGCCGACCACCACGTCGACCCGGAAGTCCTCCATCGCGCTGTAGAGCAGTTCCTCCGCCGGCCTGGCGATCCGGTGGATCTCGTCGATGAAGAGCACGTCACCCTCGGCGAGGGAGGTCAGGATCGCCGCGAGGTCTCCGGAGCGTTCGATGGCCGGCCCACTGGTCACCCGGATGCCGGTGCCCAGCTCGGCGGCGACGATGTTGGCCAGGGTGGTCTTACCTAAGCCAGGGGGCCCTGACAGAAGGATGTGGTCGGGCGGGGAGCCGCGCCGCATCGCGCCCTGGAGCAGCAGGTCGAGCTGGTCCCGGACGCGGTGCTGGGCGATGAACTCGTCCAGCCGCTTCGGCCGGACGCTGACCTCCGCGTCCCGCTCCGCGTCGTTGACGTACGCCGAGACCAGTCCGCCGTCGGGGCCCGTCACGGTGACTTCTTCATTCGCGACCGCGGGGCTCGCAAACCCGGCTCACTCCTCGCGCTCATCGGGTACGCCCCAGCAGCCGGATGGCCTGCTTCAACAGCACCGGCACCGGCGGGTTGGGACCGTCGACGGTCTCGGCGACGGCGGCGACCGCCTGGTCGGCCTGGCCGGCCGTCCAACCGAGCCCGATCAGCGCCTGGCGGACCTGCTCGGGCCAGCCGCCGCCGGTCACCCCGGCCGCTCCGTCGACGCCCACCGGCACCGGACCGATCCGGTCGCGCAGCTCCAGCACCAGGCGTTCGGCACCCTTCTTGCCGATGCCGGGCACCCGGGTCAGAGCCGCCGTGTCGGCGTTGGCGATGGCCTTGCGCACCGCGTCGGGGGTGTGCACGGCGAGCACCGCCTGGGCCAGGCGCGGGCCGACCCCGCTGGCGGACTGCAACAGCTCGAACAGAGCCTTCGCATCATCGTCGGCGAAGCCGTAGAGGGTGAGCGAATCCTCCCGGACGACCAGGCTGGTGGCCAGTCGGGCGGGCTGGCCGACCCGCAGGTCGGCGAGGGTGCCGGGGGCGCACTGCACGGCCAGGCCGACCCCACCGACCTCGATCACCGCATGATCGGGACCGGTGGCGGTCACCACGCCACGCACACTGGCGATCATCTCGCTCCTCCTCGTCTGACCCGGTCCGCCGCGGCGGCCAGCTTCGACCGGGTGCCGCCGCGCCACACGTGGCAGATGGCCAGCGCGAGGGCGTCCGCGGCGTCGGCCGGCCGGGGCGGTTCGGGCAGCCGCAGCAGCCGGGTGACCATCGCGGTCATCTGGGCCTTGTCCGCCTGGCCGGACCCGGTCACCGCCGCCTTCACCTCACTCGGGGTGTACGTCTGCACCGGCAGCCCGGCGCGCGCCCCGGCCAGCACCGCGATCCCGCTGGCCTGGGCGGTGCCCATCACCGTACGCACGTTGTGCTGGCTGAACACCCGCTCGACGGCCACGCTGTCCGGCCGGTGCTCGGCGACCAGCTCGGTGAGTGAGCGGTCCAGGTGCAGCAGGCGGGTGGGCAGTTCGTCGGCGGGGTCGGTGTAGACGACGTAGTAGGCGATCAGCGTGCAGGGCCGCCCAGGCACCCCCTCGACCACGCCGACCCCGCACCGGGTCAGTCCCGGGTCGACGCCGAGCACCCGCACGCCGCCTCCTCCCGCCACCGGCCAGTACGTGTGTTCGACACCCTACCGATGCCGTGGCCACGCCGCGTCGCGGGACACGCCCGTCGGGACGGGCGGGCCGGGAGTGTAGGGGCTGGCCACACAGTACGGTGGGAGTATGTGCCGCAACCCCATGTGCGCCTGACCACACAGCTCGTAACTTCATGCGCCATGACGGCAGAACCCGTGGCGGTCCCCCACGTCGTGAACGTCGACCTGGCCGGTCGCACCGCCCTCGTGACGGGCGGAGGCGGCGGCATCGGCCGCGCCTGCGCCCTGCGGCTGGCCGCGGCGGGCGCCACGGTCGTGGTGGTCGACCGCAACGTCGAGGCTGCCAAGCTGGTGGCCGCCGAGGCCGGCGGCCGGGCCGAGGGGGTGGACCTCGCCGACCCTGCCGCCGTGGACGCGCTCGACGCCGATGTCGACATCGTGGTCAACAACGCCGGCCTGCAACACGTGGCACCGCTCCAGGACTTTCCCGTCGAGCGCTTCGAGCATCTCCAGCGGGTGATGGTGGAGGCGCCGTTCCTGCTGATCCGACGGGCGCTGCCGCACATGTACGCCAGGGGGTGGGGCCGGATCGTCAACATCTCCTCGGTGCACGGGCTGCGCGCCTCGCCGTACAAGGCGGCGTACGTCTCGGCCAAGCACGCCCTGGAGGGGCTGTCGAAGGTGGTGGCGTTGGAGGGGGCGGCGCACGGGGTGACGGCCAACTGCATCAACCCGGCGTACGTGCGTACCGCGCTGGTGGAGAGCCAGATCTCCGACCAGGCCACCACGCACGGCATCCCGGAGACCGAGGTGATCGAGAAGATCATGCTGGCCCGGGCGGCGATCAAGCGGCTGATCGAGCCCGAGGAGGTCGCGGAGCTGCTGGCGTACCTCTGTTCACCGCCGGCGGCGTTCCTGACCGGTGCCTCGATCGCCCTCGACGGGGGCTGGACGGCGAATTGACGCCGGCCACCAGCAGAATGTCGGTCATGTCGTCGCCGGTGGAGTTCCTGGAGCTGCTCGCCCGGGAGGCGGCCGCGGTCGAGTTCGAAGGCCCGCTGGTCGCCGCCCGCTCGGCGGGGCTGTCGGCCGAGCGGATCGCCGAGTTGGAGCAGGCGAAGACGGTGGCGCTGCGGGTCCGGGCGCTGCTGGAACGCCGCCGTCGCCGGGAGAGCGAGCTGTCCGGCCTGTACGACACGGTCAGTGACCTCGCGGGGCTGCGCGACCTGGACGAGGTGCTGCACGCGATCGTGCACCGGGCCCGCCACCTGCTCGGCGCGGACGTCGCCTACATGACGCTCGACGACGCCGAACGCGGCGACACCTACATGCGGGTGACCGACGGCTCGGTTTCCGCCCGGTTCCAGCGGTTGCGGCTGCCCATGGGTGCCGGGCTGGGCGGCCTGGTGGCCCAGTCGGGCGCACCGTACGTGACTGCGAACTATCCGGAGGACGAGCGGTTCCACCACACCCGGGAGATCGACGCCGGGGTGGGCGAGGAGGGGCTGGTGGCCATCCTCGGGGTGCCGCTGCGGCTCGGCTCGACCAGCATCGGCGTGCTCTACGCGGCCAACCGCTCGGCCCGGCCGTTCGCCCGCGAGGAGGTGGCGCTGCTGCTCTCGCTGGCGGCCCACGCCGCGGTGGCGATCGACACCGCGCGGCTGCTGGCCGAGACCCGCTCGGCGCTGGAGGAGTTGTCGTCGGCCAACACCACCATCCGCGCGCACAGCAGTTCGGTGGAGCGGGCGGCGGCCGCCCACGACCGGATGACCGCGCTGGTGCTGCGCGGCGGCGGGGTGGAGGACGTGGCCGCGGCGGTCACCGACGTGCTCGGTGGCGCGCTGCTGGCGCTCGACGCCGAGGGGCGGTGCCTGGCCCGGGTCGGTGAGATCGACGAGCCGGACCGGGCGGAGATCGTCGAGGCGGTCGCCGCGTCGCGGACCGAGGGGCGCAGCGTGCGGCGGGGGACGCAGTGGTACTCCGCCGTGGTGGCCGGGGCGGAGAACCTGGGCGTGCTGGTGTTGCGTCCCGACGGCGAACCGGCCGACGCCGACCAGCGGATCCTGGAGCGGGCGGCGCTGGTGACGGCCCTGCTGCTGCTGTTCCGGCGTACCGTCGCCGAGGCGGAGGGCCGGGTCCGGGGCGAGCTGCTCGACGACCTGATCGCCCGGCCGCTGCGCGACACCGACGCGCTGCGCAGTCGGGCCCGGCGCCTGGGCGTGGACCTGGACGCGCCGCACGTGCTGGTGGTCGTCGGCGACGACGCCATCGCGGCGACCGGCTCCGCCCGGCAGCGGGTGTTGTCCTGGGCCACCACGTACGCCTCGACCCGGGGTGGGCTGGCCGCGGCGCGGGACGGCAGGGTGGCGCTGATGCTGCCCGGGCAGGACGCCGGAGGCAGCGCCCGGGCGGTGGCCCGGGACCTGTCCCGGATCACCGGCCGGCCGGTGACGGCCGGGGCGAGCAGCCCGTCCACCGGCCCGGCGGCGCTGGCCGCCGCCTTCCGGGAGGCGGACCGCTGCCTGACCGCGCTCGGCGCGCTGGGCCGGGCGGGGCAGGGGGCGAGCAGCGCCGAGCTGGGTTTCGTCGGGCTGCTGCTGGGTGCCGTGGATGACGGCGGCGACGCCGACGTGAGCCGGTTCCTCACCGCGACCATCGGGCCGGTGATCGACTATGACGCCCGGCGGGGCACCGCGCTGGTGCGGACCCTGGAGGCCTACTTCGGGGTGGGTGGCAGCCTGGCCCGCGCCGCGGAGCAGCTGCACGTGCACGTCAACACGGTGACCCAGCGGCTGGAGCGGGTGGGGCAGCTGCTCGGCGCCGACTGGCAGCGACCCGACCGGGCCCTGGAGGTTCAGTTGGCCCTGCGCCTGCACCGGCTGCGCGCGCCGGCCGACTGAGGCGACAGTCGGTATACCGCACAGCTTTCGGTGACGCGTCGGTCAGCGAGCGCTGATGCCGGCCAGGACGCCGTCGACGACCCGCTCCGGGAGCGTCGCCTCGTCGAGGTCGGGGTTCCAGTTCAACACCCGCTGAATGAGCATCGGGCCGGTGAGCATCGCCATCGTCACCTCGACGTCGAGGTCGGCGCGGAGTTCCCCGTCACGGACGCCACGACGCAGCACCTCCCGCATCACCGCCCGGCGGGGCTCGACGATGCCCTGGTAGAACGCGTACCGCTCGGGGCTGCGTTTCATCTCCGGCACCAGGCAGGGCATGATCTGCGCCGCCCGTGGGTCGACGTTGTGGCCGATCGCGCTGACCAGTGTGATCAGGTCTTCGCGGACGGACCGCCCGGCCGGCTGCGGCGGATCGCCCTTGAGCCTGCGCAGCGCGTCGCGCAGCAGCGCGTCCTTGCCCGGCCAGCGGCGGTAGATGGTGGCCTTGCCCACCCCGGCCCGCGCGGCGATGGCCTCCACCGAGATCGCCTCGATGGTGCTGCCCTCGGCGAGGAGGTCCAGGGTCGCCTCGATGATCGCCTCGTCCGCGCGGACGCTCCGCGGTCGCCCGGGCGGCCGCGGAGCGTCTGCCGTGGTTGCCATGGCCCCAGTGTCGCTGACGTTACGCGGCACCGGCCAACTCGGGCTCCCCGACCGGCCTCGGCACGCCCATGTCCGACCGGCCCGGCAGCCAGCGCAGGGCCACCAGGACGCCGGCCGCCGCGACCAGCGCGGCCACCGCCGCCGCCAGGTGCATGGCCGAGACGAAGGAGTCGTTGGCCGCCGCGATCAGTTGCGGGCCGGCCGGGCCGAGCTGGGCCGCCGCGGCGTACGCCCCGGAGATCGACTCGCCGGCCGCCTGGCCGGCCGCCGGGGGCAGGTCGGTCAGGGCGGGCTGGATTTCGCCGCGGTAGCCGGCCGCCAGCACGGAGCCGATCACGGCCACGCCGAGGGCGGCGGCCACCTGCCGGATCGTGTTGCTGACCGCCGAGCCGACACCGGCCTTCTCCCGCGGCAACGCCGCCATCACCGATTCCGTGGCCGGCGGCATGATGTTGGCCATTCCGACGCCCTGGACGAAGAAGGCGAGCAGCACCACCCAGATGGGTGTGGCCGCGTCGACGAGGGCGAAGGCACCGAACGCCCCGGCGGCCAGCAGCAGCCCCACCGTCGAGACGGTCCGGGCGCCGTATCGGCGCACCGTCGTGGCGCTGAGCGGGGCGAAGACGAGCTGGGCGACCGCGAAGGGCAGGAAGAGCAGCCCGGTCTCCAGTGGGCTGTAGCCGCGTACCAGTTGCAGGTAGAACGAGCCGAAGAACATCACGCCCATGGCGGCGAAGAAGACCAGCCCGATCATGGCCACCGGGGCGGCGAAGCGCGCCACCCGGAACAGGCGTACGTCCAGCGACGGGTGGCTGCTGCGCCGTTCGTGGGCGACGAACCAGGCCAACACCGCGAGGCCGCCGACGATGCAGGCCCAGACCAGCGGGCGACCGAACCCGTGCTCGCCACCGTCGATGATGCCGTAGCAGAGGGTGATCAGGCCGACCACCGAGAGCAGGACGCCGCGCACGTCGACGCGACCGGGGCGGGGATCGCGCGACTCCGGCACCAGCAACGCCACCAGGAGCAGGCCGACCGCCACCACCGGCACATTGATCAGGAAGACCGAACCCCACCAGTAGTGTTCGAGCAGCAGACCGCCGAGGACCGGCCCGATCGCCACCGCCAGGCCGACCGCACCGGCCCAGACCCCGATCGCCCGGCCCCGCTCCCGGGGGTCGAAGACGTTGGAGATGATCGCGAGGGTCGCCGGCATGATGGCCGCGCCGCCGATCCCCATCAGCGCGCGGGCCGCGATCAGCTGGGCGGGGCTCTGCGCGTACGCCGAGAGCAGTGACGCCAGGCCGAAGAGGGCGAGCCCGATCAGCAGCATCCGGCGTCGGCCGGCCCGGTCGCCCAGTACGCCGAAGGTGAACAGCAGGCCGGCGAAAATCAGGGTGTAGGAGTTGATGGCCCACTCCAGCTCGCCCTGACTGGCCCCGAGCCCGTGTACCGGATCGGCGAGCGTGCGCAGCGCCACGTTGAGGATGGTGTTGTCGAGGACGACCACGAGCAGGCTGACGACCAGCACCCCGAGGATCGCCCACCTCCTCGGGTGTCCGGTGTGCTCGTTCGGTGACATCTGGTCCCATTCCCCTCGCTCGCCCAACGGGTTCCGACACGGCGGCTCGATCCACGGCCGACCCCCGCCACAATACGATACGGAACTGGTCCGTATTGATAATTCCCGGCTGGTGGTCGCGTCAAGTCCCTGTCTGACCTGCATGCACGTGCGCCGATTAGCCCGACAGCCCGGCCGCCAGAAGGGACAATCGGGATAAGAGGAATATTTGACTCAAGGAGCGATCATGGCACGCAGGAGGACACCGAACACCCGACCCGCCCTGGTCCTGGCCTTCGCGATAGGCAGTCTGGCCGGTGCGGCGGGCACGCTGACGCTGCGGCGTCGTGCCCGGCGCGGCGCCGGCTTCGCGGGCGGGAACTCCGGGATCGCCGACGGCACCAGCACCGCCCTCGACGGGCGCTTCGACCGTGCCGCACCGACCCCGGTCGGGGTGCCGGTAGCGGTCGAACAGGGCTGAGCCGTGCATTACACAGCAACCTCGCCGGTCAGGTCATCGGTGTCGGCCTGGATCCTGTGCGGGAACGGGTAGGGCGCCATGGCCGACGGAACGAGTGGCGGCCCGGGCGCCGCCTCCCCGGACACACCGGTCGCCGAGTTGGTGCAGCGAGCCGTCGAACAGATCACCCGCCTGGTGCGCGACGAGTTGACACTGGCCCGCGCGGAGATGGCGGCGAAGGGTAGACGTGCCGGTTCCGGTGCCGGGATGCTCGGCGGCGGCGCCATGCTGGGCCTCTACGCCGGCGGTGCGCTGGTCGCCGCCGCAGTGCTGGTTCTGGGTGCGTTCATGCCAGATGCGCTCGCCGCACTCGTCGTCGGGATCGTCCTGCTCATCGCGGCCGCAATTGCGGCCCGCCGCGGCAAGAAGCAGGTCACCGAGGCCATGCCGGCCACTCCAACTGCCACCAGGGACAGCGTGCGTGCCGACGCCGAGACCATCCGCAACGCGGCGAACAGGAGGCGATCATGAGTGCGGCGAACGGCAGTGGCGACCCGGAGCAGGTCCGTCAGGAGATCCAGCAGACGCGTGAGCAACTCGGGGACACCGTTGCCGCGCTGGCCGCCAAGTCCGACGTCAAGGGTCGCCTCCGGGCGAGAGCGGGCGGAGTCGCCGACGGGCTCCGGCAGCAGGCCACCGAGGCCCGGTCGACGGCACGAACCACCATGACCTGGGCGACGCGCGAGATGAGCCGGAAGGCATCCGAACGGGCCACCGCCCTGACCCGGACGGTTCGCCGCGCGGCCGACACGGCCGGCTCGACGGTGTCCAGTGAACGGACAGCCGTCCTCACGTCGGCCCGTGGCGCGACGGCCCGCATCGGTGCCTCGGTCCGTGCCAGGCCCGTGCCGATCCTCGCCGCCGCCGGTGCCGCAGCAGCAGCCCTTGGCCTCGCGGCCTACCGCCGCCGCCGGGCGAGGTGACCGTCGGCCCGCGTGGCGGTGCTACGCCCGGCCACCGCTGTTCATGAAAGCTCTCGGGTCCAGCCGAATTCCGCCTCTTTGCCCAGGTGGGGCAGGCCGCCGGCGGACGAGTACATCGGGATCGTGAGGGTAAGCGTCCCCGTGCTCGTCGCTGGCGGGCCCGAAGAGGGGAGATCGAATGACAGCGGTTGGGAGAAGCGGCTCCCCGCCTGACAGGTCGGGCGGTGACGGGGTCGGCAAGGTCCGGCAGGAGGCTACGCAGGTCGGGCGGGAGACGGCACAGGCCGGCGGACAGCTCGCCCACGAGACGGCCGAGCAGGGCAGGGAGGTGGTCGCGGAAACCCGCCACCAGGCGCGCAACCTGGTCAAGGAGGTTTCCTCACAGGCGCGAACCCAGGCTCAGGAGCAGCAGAACCGTGCAGCCGAGAGCCTCCGCACGCTCGGGGACCAGCTTCGGTCCATGGCCGACTCGGGTGATCAGAGCGGCATGGCGACCGAGGTCGCCCGGCGCGGTGCCCAGGCGGCCCAACAGGCGGCCGGCTGGCTCGACGAACGGGAACCCGGAGACCTGGTACGGGAGGTGCGCGACTACGCCCGGCGGCACCCCGGCACGTTCCTCGCCGGTGCAGCGATCGCCGGTCTGCTCGCGGGACGGCTCGGTCGTGCCCTCACCAGCGGCGAGGACGGCCAGGAGGACCACGGCGAGCAGGGGCCACCCCCTGACCAGATCCGTCCGACCGGGCGCACCGTGCCGCAGGGGCCGCCGATGCCGCCGAAACCGCACCCGCCGCAGATGCCGCCGGTCGGTCCCAGCGCGCCCGTGCGCCCCGGCCCAACCGGCCGCGAGGTGGGACCGTGAGTGCGCCCGCGGGTGGTGGCACCGACCGGACGCAGGCATCCATCGGTGAACTGCTGTCCGACGCCAGCCGCAACTTTTCCACCCTGTTGCGTAAAGAGGTCGACCTGGCCAAGGCCGAGCTGCGCCAGGAGGCCCGCGGCATCGGAAGCGTGGCGGGAATGTTCGCCGCAGCCGCCGTCGCCGGGCTGCTCACCCTGATTTTCGTGTCGCACGCCCTCTGGTGGGGCCTGTCCAACGTGATGGACCAGGGCTGGGCCGCGCTCCTCGTCGCCGTGATCTGGGCCGTCATCGGCGCCGTGCTCGCGTCCCGGGCCCGCAAGCAGCTACGCACCATCAAACCCCTTCCGCGCACGAGGCAGACGGCGCAGGAGATACCCGACGCGGTGAGGGGCCGCTGAGCCGAAGGGAGCCATCATGTCCAGCGATCCGGAGCAGATCCGGCACGACATCGAGCACACCCGAGCCGAGTTGAGCAACGACGTCGACGCGCTGTCCCACAAGGTGAACCCGCGCCGGATCGCCAGCGTCCCGGTGACGCGCGCCCGCGGCCGGCTCAGCCGCATCGTCGACCGGGTGATGGGTACCGCGAGGCACACCCGGGACGTCACGATGCACCAGGCCCACGACGTCGGCCACCGCGTCTCGGACACGGTGCACCAGGGAACCGGGGCGGTGTCGAACGCGGCGCACCAGACCTCGGACGCCGTGTCGAACGCGGCGCACCAGACCTCGGACGCCGTCTCGGCGGCCGGGCATCGCGCGCAGTCGCTCGCCCACGCCTCGAAGGAACGGGCCGAGGGCAATCCGCTCGCCGCCGGGGTGATCGCCTTCGGGGTGGGCATGCTCGCCTCCGCCCTCCTGCCACCCAGCCGGAAGGAACAGCAACTCGCCGAGCGTGCCCGGCACGAGGCCATGGAACACGCCGACCAGGTGAAGCAGAAGGCCGGCGACGTGATGCACCAGGTCCAGGACAACCTGCGCGAGCCTGTGCAGGAAGCGTCGCAGGCGGTCAAGTCCACGGCCTCGCGGGGCGCCGCCACCGTGCGCGAGGCGGGCACCGAGCAGGCCCAGCACGTACGCGACGACGCGCGTCAGGCGTCCCAACGGTTCTAGGACGCGTCGCACGCGCTCGACACCGCGTCCGCCCTGGGCAGCCGACCCGGGGCGGACGCGTGTGGTCGCTCGCCGGCGCCTGCGACGGGCTTGCCGCGCTCGACTACCTTGATCCACACCCCTGCTGGGAAAGGTGTCGAGCGCATGCCCATCGGCTTCACCCTTGCGATCATCAGCGCGATCGTCGCGGCGGTCGCCGCCGCCGTCGCCCGCTTCGGGCCGGCGCGGACCGTAGGACGTACCGGTGCGTTGGTGGCGCTGAGCGCCCTGCTCGTGGCGGTAGGTCTGCTCGCCATGTCGAGCGCCCACTCCGTCCCGATCCGCTCGGTGGGCATCGTCACCAGCTTCGGCAAGCCGACCGGTGAAATCACCGGCTCCGGCCTGAAGTGGGTGATGCCGTGGCAGCGGGTCGGCGAGTGGGACGCCGGGCGGCAGAAGTACGACCACATCGGCACCAACCAGTGCGTGCGGGTGCGTACCGGCACCCTGGCCGACGCCTGCGTGGAGGTGCTGGTCGAGTGGCAGGTCCAGCCGGAGAACGCGCCCAAGCAGTTCATGGACTACAAGGGCGACTTCGACAGCTTCCGGGGGCAGCGGGTCGGCGTCCAGCTCGACAGTGCGGTGAACGACGCCTTCGCCACCTACAACCCGTTGGAGCGCATCGACTCGCGGACCGGCAACCTGAACGTCGACCTCAAGCCCTTCTCCGAGAGCATCAAGTCCAACGCCGAGGGCCGGCTGGCCGACGATGTCGAGATCCTGTCGGTCACCATCACCCGGGTCAACCACGACGAGAAGACCGAGGGCAACATCAAGGCGTTCCAGGACAAGCTCGCCCAGACCCGAAACCTGGAACAGGACCGGCGCAACGCCGAGATCCAGAAGCAGATCACCGAGACCAACGCCAAGGTGGACAAGGTGACCCGCTGCCTGGAGATCGCCGAGAAGAACGGCAGCACGCCGGGGCTCTGCATCAACCCGGGCATCGTCACCGGCAAGTGAGGCACCGGGTCACCGCCCCGCCGGCACACCGCTGCGCTGGTGGTGCCGCCCGCCCTCGCCGGTCAGGTGGCGAGGACGGGCGGCGGGCGCCGGCCGCACACCGGCGAGCCGTCCGGTGCGGCGAGGGTCGGCGCGGTCAGGAGGTGAGTGCGTCGAGGGCCAGGTCGACGTCCTCAACGGTGGAGTAGAGGTGGAAGGAGGCGCGGACCCGGCCGGCCCGCACCGCCGCGCGTACCCCGGCACGTTCCAGCTTCTCCTGCGCGCCCGGCACCTCGACGGTGACGATCGCGCTGTTCCCCGGCGGCTGCCCCAGCCCGGCGAGGAACCGGTTGGCCAGCGCCACGTCGTACGCCCGCACCTGCTCGACCCCGATCTCCAGCAGCAGTTCCAGCGCCGGGGCCGCGCCCACCCAGCTGAACCAGGCCGGCGAGAGGTCGAACCGGCGGGCGTCGTCGGCCAGCCGCAGCGGCGGACCGTAGTAGGAGGCGTGCGGATCGCGACCCGCGTACCAGCCGGCGGCGTCGGGCCGCAGCCGGTCCCGCAGCTCGGGCGCCAGGTAGGCGAACCCGGTGCCGCGCGGACCCATCAGCCACTTGTAGCCGCCGACCACCACCACGTCGGCGCGGGCCGCGTCGAACGGCAGCCAGCCGCAGGCCTGGGTGGCGTCCACCGCGACGAGGGCGCCGTGGGCCCGGGCCGCCGCGACGATCTCGTCGTACGCGGCGACCGTGCCGTCGGCGGACTGCACCAGGCTGAACGCCACCAGGTCGGTGCCGGCGTCGACCGAGGCGGCCAGTTCATCCAGCGGGACGGTACGGACCTCCACCCCCCGTTCCGCCTGCACCAGCCAGGGGAACAGGTTGGAGGTGAACTCGACCTCGGGGACGACCACCCGAGCGCCGGTGGGCAGCGCGGCGGCGACCGGTGCCAGCAACTGGGAGACCCCGACGCCGACCGCGACGTCGGCCACCGGTACCGCGACCAGCCGGGCGAACGCCGCCCGACACCGATCGGTCGCGTCGCCCCAGTTCTCCCACGACCCCCGCCCCGCCCGCCACGCGGCCAACGCGTCCTGCAACGCGTCCCAGGCCGGGTCGGGCGGCAACCCGTAGCTGGCGGTGTTCAGCCAGCCCGGCTGCGGTTGCCACAGCTTCTGTGCCTGCTCCAGTTCCACGCCCCGACGCTAGCCGCCCTGGCAGCCACCCCTAAGCGCCAATCCCACCCCCGTGGCCCCCACCCCCCACCCCACCCACCCGCTCCTGTTGATCATGGGGTGGGAGGTAGCCCGGGGGGTACCGGGTCAGGTGACGTTGGCGGGGCCTAGGACGCTTTTCAGGTCGGCCATGAGGGCGGTGGTGGCGGCCACTCGGACCGGGCTCAGGCGCAGGGTGGTGGTACGGGTGCCGTTGAGGAGTTTGACGTGCACCTCCGCGTCGCCGGGATGCAGCACCAGGGTCTCCTTGAGCCGTTCCACCAGCGGCGGGGTGCAGCGGGTCACCGGGATGGTCAGGGTGACCGGCTTGTTGGCCGTGCTGGTACTGACGTCCGGCAGGGACATGTCCATCGCCATGATGCGCGGGGTGTCGTCGCGCCGGTCGACCCGGCCCTTGACCACCACGATCGCGTCCTCGGCGATGTACTGCCCGATCACCTCGTAGGTGTTCGGGAAGAAGAGCGTCTCCACGCCACCGGCGAGATCCTCCAGGGTCGCCGAGGCCCACGCCCGCCCCTGCTTGGTGACCCGTCGCTGCACGCCGGAAAGGATGCCGGCCAGGGTGACCACCGCGCCGTCGGGCACCGTGCCCTCCTCCGAGAGCGCCGCGATGGTGGTGTCGGCCGCCGCTCCGAGGATGTGTTCCAGCCCGAACAGCGGATGGTCGGAGACGTACAGGCCGAGCATCTCCCGTTCGAAGGCGAGCTTGTCGCGCTTGTCCCACTCCCCCTCGGCGATGGTCGGCATGACCGTGGTGGTGGTCGCCGTCTCGGTGTCACCGAAGCCCGCGCCGAACAGGTCGTACTGCCCGACGGCCTCCTTGCGCTTGACGTCGGCGTACGCGTCGATGGCGTCGGCGTGCACCGCGAGCAGGCCCTTACGGGGATGCCCCAGCGAGTCGAAGGCCCCCGCCTTGATCAGGGATTCGATGGTCTTCTTGTTGCAGACCACCGCGTCCACCTTGGACAGGAAGTCGTAGAAGTCGGCGTACTCGCCCTTCTCCTCGCGGCAGCGCATGATCGCCGTGACCACGTTCGCGCCGACGTTGCGGATCGCGCCGAGGCCGAAGCGGATCTCCCGGCCGACCGGGGTGAACGGGCCCGCCGAGGTGTTCACGTCCGGCGGCAGGACCTGGATGCCCATCCGCCGGCACTCCGACAGGTACATGGCCATCTTGTCCTTGTCGTCGCCGACGGAGGTCAGCAGCGCCGCCATGTACTCGGCCGGGTAGTTGGCCTTCAGGTAACCGGTCCAGTACGACACCAGGCCGTACCCGGCGGTGTGCGCCTTGTTGAAGGCGTAGTCGGCGAACGGGACGAGGATGTCCCAGAGGGTCTTGATGGCCTCGTCGGAGTAGCCGTTGCTCTTCATCCCGTCGCGGAACGGAATGAACTCCTTGTCGAGGACCTCCTTCTTCTTCTTGCCCATCGCGCGGCGCAGCAGGTCGGCCTTGCCGAGGCTGTACCCGGCGAGGACCTGGGCCGCGCGCTGCACCTGCTCCTGGTAGACGATCAGGCCGTAGGTGGGGCCGAGGATCTCCTCCAGGGGCTCGGCCAGCTCCGGGTGGATCGGGGTGATTTCCTGGAGCCCGTTCTTGCGCAACGCGTAGTTGGTGTGCGAGTTGGCGCCCATCGGGCCGGGCCGGTACAGCGCCAGGACGGCGGAGATGTCCTCGAAGTTGTCCGGCTTCATCAGCCGCAGCAGGGAGCGCATCGGCCCGCCGTCGAGCTGGAACACGCCGAGGGTGTCGCCGCGGGCCAGCAGCTCGTACGTCGGCTTGTCGTCCAACGGCAGCTTGAGCAGGTCCACCTTGCGACCGTGGTTGAGCTCGATGTTCTTGAGCGCGTCGTCGATGATGGTCAGGTTGCGCAGGCCGAGGAAGTCCATCTTCAACAACCCGAGCGACTCGCAGGTCGGGTAGTCGAACTGGGTGATGATCGCCCCGTCGGCGTCGCGGCGCATCAACGGGATGTGCTCGATGATCGGCTCGGCGGACATGATGACGCCGGCGGCGTGCACCCCGGTCTGCCGGATCAGCCCCTCGATGCCCTTGGCGGTGTCGATCACCTTGCGGACGTCGGGGTCGGACTCGTACAGGCCACGGATCTCGCCGGCCTCGGCGTAGCGGGGGTGCTTCGGGTCGAAGATGCCGGTCAGCGGGATGTCCTTGCCCATCACGGCCGGCGGCATCGCCTTGGTGATCCGGTCGCCGACCGCGTACGGGTAGCCGAGCACCCGCGCCGAGTCCTTGATCGCGGCCTTGGCCTTGATGGTGCCGAAGGTGGCGATCTGCGCGACCTTGTCCTCGCCCCACTTGTCGGTGACGTACTTGATCACTTCACCGCGCCGACGCTCGTCGAAGTCGATGTCGACATCCGGCATGGAGACCCGCTCGGGGTTGAGGAACCGCTCGAAGATCAGCCCGTGCGGGATCGGGTCCAGGTCGGTGATGCCCAGGGCGTACGCGACCAGGGAACCGGCCGCGGAACCACGGCCGGGACCGACGGCGATGCCCTGCGCCTTGGCCCACTGGATGAAGTCGGCCACCACGAGGAAGTACGACGGGAAGCCCATCTGGATGATGACGCCCAGTTCGTACTCGGCCTGCACGACGTGCCCCTCGGGGATGCCCTCCGGGTAGCGGCGGGCCAGCCCGGCGAAGGTCTCCTTGCGGAACCAGGACTCCTCGGTCTCCCCCTCTGGCACCGGGAACCGCGGCATCAGGTTGCGGAACTCGAACATCCCGGTCGGGTCGACCCGCTCCGCCACCAGCAGGGTGTTACGGCAGCCCTCCAGCCAGGCGTCGGAGCCGTCCACCCCACGCATCTCGTCGGCGGACTTGATGTAGTAGCCGCTGCCGCCGAACTTGAACCGGTTCGGGTCGGCGACGTTGCTGCCGGTCTGCACACAGAGCAGCACGTCGTGCGCCTCGGACTGCGCCTCGTGCGTGTAGTGCGAGTCGTTGGTGACCACCGGCGGGATGTTCAGCTTGCGGCCGATCTCCAGTAGCCCGTCGCGTACCCGCTTCTCGATGTCCAGGCCGTGGTCCATCAGCTCCAGGAAGTAGTTCTCCTTGCCGAAGATGTCCTGGTACTTCGCGGCGGCCTCGAGTGCCTGCGCGTCGTGGCCGAGCCGGAGCCGGGTCTGCACCTCGCCGGAGGGGCAGCCGGTGGTCGCCATCAGGCCGTCGGCGTACTGGGCGAGCAGTTCGGTGTCCATCCGGGGCCACTTGACGAAGTAGCCCTCGGTGTAGGAACGCGAGGTCAGCGCGAACAGGTTGTGCAGGCCGGTCTTGTTGCGTGCCCAGATCGTCTTGTGGGTGTAGCCACCGCTACCGGAGACGTCGTCGCTCTTCTGCTCCGGCCGGCCCCAGCGCACCCGCTGCTTGTGGAACCGTGACTCCGGCGCCACGTACGCCTCGATGCCCAGGATCGGGGTCACGCCGGCGGCCATCGCCTGCTTGTAGAATTCGTTCGCGCCGTGCATGTTGCCGTGGTCGGTCATCGCCACCGCCGGCATTCCCTGCCGCTTGACCTCGGCGAACAGGTCCTTGAGCCGGGCCGCCCCGTCGAGCATCGAGTACTCCGTGTGCACGTGCAGATGCGCGAACGAATCGCCCATGCGGAGGCCCCCCCGGGTCGGATGATCGAGTCGGTCGGGGCTAACCCTAACCCCGTCGCCGTCGGCCACTCCAGCGCGCCGCGCGCCCGTCGCCGGGCCGGTCCGTGTCGGCTGGTGGACTCGGGGCCGGACACGCCGACCCGCACCGGCGTAGCCTGAACGCCCACCGCAACACCGGGTGAGCACGGGACGGTGCGATGGCCCTCGCGGACGGAATCGACGACCTGGCCGGAGCCGCGGCTCGCGGCGATCCGGCAGCCCTCGACGCCCTGCTGGCGGCGGTCCGTCCGGAGGTGCTGCGGCTGTGCGGCCGGCTCCTGCCCAACCGGGAAGACGCGGAGGAGGCCTGCCAGGACGCGCTGCTCGCGGTGGCGCGGGGCATCGACCGGTTCGAGGGCCGCTCGTCGTTCCACACCTGGCTGTACCGGCTGACCGCGAACCGGGCCCGCTCGACCTACCGGAGCCTGCGCCGACGGTGGCTGCTGGAGGCCGCCGGGACGCCGCTGCCGGACCGGCCCGACCCACGCCGCACCAGCGTCGTCGCCGGTACCCGACTTGACCTGCTGGAGGCGCTCGACGCGGTCCGACCCGAACTGGCCGAGGTACTGACCCTGCGTGACGTGCTCGACCTCGACTACCGCGAGATCGCCGAGCTGCTCGACCTGCCCGAGGGAACGGTGAAGTCCCGCATCCACGAGGCCCGCCGGCAGGTCCGGCGACGGCTCACCGGTGCCGGCTGACCCGCCCGGCCGGCGCCGCCCGACCGCGCCGGCGCTGGCCCTGGCCGTCGTGCTCGTGGTGGGTACCGCCGGCTGCGCCGACGAGCCCGTCGCGCCGCTGCCGGTACGCCCACCGGCTGCCGGCAGCGCCCCGCCACCGGTGCCGTCCACGCGGGCGACGACCGAGGCGAGCCGGACACGAACCGGCCCGCCGCCGGTGACCGCGACCACCCGACCTGCCCCGGTGCCTCGCATCCCCGCCACCCGAAGCGGCACCCCCGCTCCGTCGCCCACGCCCACGCCCACGTTGTCCGAGGTCTGCCTCGGTGCGGTCCGGTACGAGCTGTCCCTGTCCGACCCCGGGCCACTGCCGTCGTCGCTCTGCTTCGCCACCGGCGGGGTGCTGCGGCTCCGGGACATCGGCCCGGGCGAGGTCACCGTCGACCGCGAGGAGCTGGTGGACAGCCATTACGAGGCCGGCGTGGTCGACCTGCGGTTCGTCCGGAGCGGCACCGTGGAGGTGTTCGTTCCGCGCGCCGCCGGCACGGACGTGATCACGGTGGTCGTGCGCTGACCTGCTGTCGCACCCCTACCCCGTCGAGCAACGCGTCCACGAACTCGTCACCGCCGCCGGGCGGGGGCACGACCTGCGCGTAGAGCAGTCCGGCGGCGGACAGGGCGGCGGCCTCCACCAGCACCGGGCGTCCGGACGGGCAGTCGAAGCGGGCGACCACCCACTCCAGGCCACCCCGCAGCGCCCGCCGTGGCGGGACGGGGGTGCAGTCGGCATGCGGCTGCTCGGCGACGAACGTGCCCGCGTCGCTGCGACGCGCGGCGGTCGCCGACAACCCGAGGAAGGCGCCCGGCACGCTCGGGTCGGTGGCCCACCGGCGCGGCTCGGGCGAGATCACCAGGGCCGGTTCGAGTCGCCCCGACGCGTCGTACCGCCCGGCCCATCCGGTGCCGGCCGCCCGCCAACCGGCGGGCAGCACCACGCTGAGCGGACCGCTCGTCGCCGTGTCGCTGGGCGTCGCCGAGTCCCCCGCCACCGCACCCCCCGCCCCCACCAGGACCACCGTCAGCGCGACCGCCCGCAACCACGGCGACCGCCTCAGGCCCGCCACCACCGGACCCGCCGCACCCGACGCCATCGCGGTCGAAGCCACCGCGCCCGACCCCATCGCGGTCGAAGCCACCGCGCCCGACCCCATCGCGGTCGAAGCCACCGCGCCCGACCCCATCGCGGTCGAAGCCACCGCGCCCGGTGCCGCCGTGCCTGGCGCCGTCGCGCCCGGTGCCGCCGTGCCTGGCGCCGTCGCGGTTGAACCCGCCGCGCCCGACGCCGATGCGGTCGAAGCCGCCGCGTCAGCGTCAGCGATACCGGCTGCCGAGGGCGCCCACGGCCCGGTGTCCACGCCGGTCGGTTCCCGGCTCTGCCGCGCCGCCCGCAGCAGCGCCGCTCGGAACGCCTCGGCGTCGGGGTACCGGTCGTCCGGGCGTTCGGCGACAGCCCGACGCAGCACCCCCGTCACCGCCCCCCACCCCTCACTCACCCTCCCCGCGCCGCCCGCGATCTTGGTCGCAATGTGCCCCTGCGAGGGCTGTTTCGTACCAAGATCGTCAGGGTGGGCCGACGGCGCGAGCAGTCGCAGACCGAGTCGACCGAGGGCGTACACGTCGGCACGTTCGTCGACGATCGCGAGCGGGTCGTCCTGCTCGGGTGCCATGTAACCGGGTGTGCCGGCGCGCATGGTGAGGCCCGAGGCGACGGCGAGCGCCTTGGCCAGGCCGAGGTCGGCGATGAGCACCCGCTCGCCGTCGGCGGCCGAGCGGAACAGGATGTTGCCGGGCGTCAGGTCGCGGTGCACCACCCGGTGCCGGTGCAGCACGGCCACCCCGGCGGCGATCTCGGCGAGCAGGTTCAGCGCGGTCGCCCGGGGCAGCGGCCCGGTCGCCAGCCGCTCCCGAAGGCTGCCGCCGTCGGCCCAGTCCAGCACCGTGTAGGGCCGTCCGTCCGCCAACTCCCCCACCAGGCGTACCCGGATCAGCCGGTCGTCCGCCATCCGGCGCAGCAGCCGGGCCTCGTCCAGGAAGCGTTCCCGGACGCGTACGTCGTGGTGCCAGTTCTCCGCCAACACCTTGATCGCCACCCGGGTGTCCGCGACCGGGTCGTACGCCAGCCAGACGGTCGCGAACGATCCCACCCCGAGCAGCCGCTCCACCCGGTACTCCCCGATCCCCTCCGGCACCCCCACCCGCCCCCGCCCCTCCCGGCCCCATCACCAAGCCCCCGCCCCTCCCGCCACCCTCCCCCTCCCCCACCCCCACAGCAACCACCCCACCCCTCCCCACCCCCTCGCCCCGCGATCTTGCACTTTCTGTCGCCGCACAACGGTCCATAAGCCGCATCACGGCGAACGAAACTGCAAGATCGACGCGCTGGGGTGGGCGGGGCCAGGACGGGGCGAACTGCGGGGGTGGGTGCGGAGACGAAGGGAGTAGGAACTCGATGCCGAGGAGGCGATTTCTGTGCACCGTCTCGTGTATGTCGCTGTCGCGACTGTCCTGGCCCTCGTCGGGGCCGCTCCGGCCCGTGCCGCACTCCCACCTCGTCCGGTCGCTCCGGAGGTGACGGCCGCGTATCCAGCGGTCGGCGCCACCCGCGTCACCACCGCCAGCATCACCGTCACTGGCAGCGCCAGCGGCACCGGCACCGGCACCGGCACCTACGCAAGCACCGGCCGGTCGGTCACCGGGTGGAGCGGCCGCCTCGGCGTGCCTGCGTCCGGCACCGACGTGTTGAGCGTGCGGGGTGCCGGCCCGTACCGGATCGGCACCAGCCTCGACCGGCTCACCGCCGCCGGACTGATCGACTGGTCCGTCGCCAGCTGCGACGGTGTGGTCGCCGCCGGTGCGACCGGTGCCTGGGCGGGTGTGATCCTGCTGGCCTTCCGGCACGGCCGGCTGGTCGAGGTGAACACCGCCACCGCCCCGCCCTACTCCCCCGCCGGAGCGGGAGTCGGCATGAGCTTCACCGAGTTGGAGACGATCTACGGTCCGCGCGGTGACCTGATCCGCAACGACGCGGGCACCGCCACCGCGTACCTGGTACGGGTGGGCTCGCGGGTGGAGCTGTTCACCGGGCACCCGATCCGGCCCGGTGTCGGTGCCTTCCAGGTCGGTACGGCGTCCTTCGTGGAACGCCGCTTCCGGCAGGGCAGCACCTGCTGAGCGGCGAATACCGGAGTGACGACGCGGGGCGTCCGGAGAACCGGTCGCCCCGCGTCGCCGGGTACGGGGTGCTTCCGTCACACGATGTCGGGGTCGGCAACATCGTTGGGTGATGGACAATAGTGTGTGTCACACAGTATGGTGTGACACATGGTCAGCGATGACGTCCTACGGACCCACCTACAGGAGCTACGCCGGGGCACGGTGGTGGTGGCCAGCCTGGTCGCCTTGCGCCGGCCCGACTACGGCTACGCCCTGCTGCAACGCCTGACCGGGCACGGCTTTCCGGTCGACGCGAACACCCTCTATCCCCTGCTGCGGCGACTCGAGGAGCAGGGGCTCCTGACCAGCGAGTGGAACACCGAGGAGAGCCGACCGCGAAAGTTCTACCGCACCAGCGAGTCGGGCGAGCAGGTGCTCCGACGCCTGCTCGACGACCTCTCCGCCGTACAGACCTCCCTGGCCACCCTGATCGAAGGAGCCCCCCGATGACCTCCCTGACCGACCGCTACCTGGCCGCGACCCTGCGCTCGGTGCCGACCGGCCGACGCGAGGAGATCGCCACCGAACTGCGCGCCTCCATCGACGACATGATCGACGGCCGGACCGCCGCCGGGCAGGACGCCGGAACGGCCGAACGCGAGGTGCTGACCGAGCTGGGTGACCCGGCCCAGCTCGCCGCCCGCTACGCCGACCGTCGGCTCCAGCTCATCGGCCCCGCCTACTACCTGGCCTGGCAACGGCTGCTGATCCTGCTGCTCAGCATCGTCCCCGCCATCGCCGGGGTGGCGGTGGGGGTGGTCCAGGCCACGACCACCGACAATCCGGCCGGCGCGATCGGCACGGGCGTGAGCGTCGCGTTCAACGTCGCGGTGCAGATCGCCTTCTGGGTGACCCTTGTCTTCGCGGTGATGGAACGCCTCGGCACCCCGCTGAACCTGCCCGACTGGAGCGTCGACCAGCTTCCCGACCACCCCGCCGAACGGGACGTCACCCTCACCGACGTGTGCGCCTCGATCGTGTTCCTGGTGCTGCTCATCGCCTTTCTGCCGTGGCAGCAGTTCCAGTCGGTGGTCGCGCCCGACGGCGAGCGCCTGCCGATCCTCGATCCGGCGCTGTGGACGATCTGGCTGCCGCTGTTCCTCCTCGTCCTGGTCGCCAACATCGCGCTGGAGATCGCCAAGTACCGTGCCCGTCGGTGGACGTGGCCGCTCGTCGGCGTCAACGCCGTACTGAACCTTGCGTTCGCGGTGCCGACGATCTGGCTGCTGCTCGAAGACCGGCTGCTCAATCCGGATTTCGTCGCTCGTTTCGCCTGGCTGCGTGACGGCGGTCTCGACACGGTCGCCCGGATCAGCATCGTGGCGATCGTCGCCATCACGATCTGGGACACGGTCGACAGCGCGGTCAAGGCACGTCGGTCCGCGCGCTGAGCAGGAGCGGGCCTGGACCAACAACCGTACGATGATCAGCGGAAGAACCGACACGCACCGAGGGAGCGGCCGTGGAAGTGATCATCGGACTGGTGTGCCTGGTGTTGATCGTCGTGGCGGTGGTCGGCTTCGGCGTCTCGATCTACAACGGGCTGGTCCGGGCCCGCAACGCGTACCGCAACGCTTTCGCCCAGATCGACGTGCAACTCGTCCGGCGGCACGACCTCATCCCCAACCTGGTCGAGACCGCCAAGGGCTACCTCAAGCACGAACGGGAGACGCTGGAGGCGGTGATCAACGCCCGCAACGCCGCCGTCAACGCCCAGGCCAACGCGGCGGCGGCACCCGGTGACCCGGCGGCGATGCAGCAACTCAGCGGCGCGGAGAACGCGCTCACCGCCACCCTGGGTCGGCTGTTCGCGCTCTCCGAGGCGTACCCGGACCTCAAGGCCAACCAGAACATGATGCAACTGTCCGAGGAGCTGACCTCCACGGAGAACCGGGTCGCGTTCGCCCGGCAGGCGTACAACGACGCGGTGATGGCCTACAACAACAAGCGCGAGGTGTTCCCGTCCAGCGTGGTGGCGGGGATGTTCTCGTTCGGCCCGGCGGCGCTGTTCCAGCCGGACGACCCGCAGCAGCGCCAGGCGCCGCAGGTCTCGTTCTGATCGGGCCCGCATGAACTTCTTCGAACGACAGCGCCAGGTACGCCGGCTGTCGACCCGGTTGGTGCTGCTGTTCCTGCTGGCCGTGGTCGGCATCGTGGTGGTGGTGAACCTCGCGGCGGTGTTCGCCTTCAACGCCGCCGCCGCCGACCCCGGCGAGCTGGCCGGGTTCGTCGCCATGGTCACCGTGGCCACGGTGGCCGCGATCGGGCTGGCCGCCCTGGTGCGTACGCTCGCGTTGCGCGGCGGCGGTGGGAAGGTGGCCCGCGAGCTGGGCGGGGTGCCGGTGCCGGCGAACACCACCGACCCGGAGCTGCGCCGCCTGCGCAACGTCGTCGAGGAGATGGCGCTGGCCTCCGGCGTACCCGTTCCCGAGGTCTACGTCCTGCCCGAGGAGACGGCGATCAACGCCTTCGCCGCCGGTTGGACCCCGTCCGACGCGGCCGTCGCCGTCACCCGGGGTGCGTTGCAGCGACTCAACCGCGACGAACTCCAGGGCGTCATCGCCCACGAGTTCAGTCACGTCGTCAACGGCGACATGCGGCTCAACATCCGGCTGATGGGCCTGCTGTTCGGCATCCTCTTCCTGACCGTGATCGGCCGTGGGCTGGCCCGCGCCGGTGTCATCGGCGGTGGCCGGTCACGCGGCAACAACAGTGGCGGCAGCGCCGCCCCGCTTGCGCTGGTGGGTCTGGCGCTGCTGGTGGCCGGCTACGTGGGAGTCCTCGCCGGGCGGCTCATCCAGGCCTCGGTGTCCCGGCAGCGGGAGTACCTCGCCGACGCCTCGGCGGTGCAGTATACCCGCCAGACCCGGGGCATCGCCGGCGCGCTGAAGAAGATCGGCGGCCTGACCGACGGGTCCGAGCTGAAGTCTGCGAAGCGCGACGAGGTGGGGCACATGCTCTTCGGCGAGGCGGCCCGGACGTCGTGGTTCGCCACGCATCCCCCGCTGGCCGACCGGATCAAGGCCCTGGAGCCGTCGTTCGACCCGGCCGAGCTGCAACGGCTGTCGCGGCAGTGGGCGGCGGCTCCGCCGTCGGGCCGGCAGGAGGACATCGCGCTGGGTCTGGCACCGGCCGCCGCACCGAGCCAGCCGGGCGGACCGGGCCAGCCGGCTGCGGCGGGCCAGCCGGGGGCACCGGGCCAGCCGGCTGCGGCGGGGCGGGAGACGCCGGGTCGGGCGCGGCAGGCGCGGCAGGCGCGGCAGGGGCGCGGCGAGCGGGTACGCGTCGCGCCGGAGGAGGTGCTGGGCCGGGTGGCCGCGCCGACCGAGAGCGCCTACACCCACGCCGCGGCGATCCTCGACCGGATCCCCGATCCACTGCTGGACCGGGCTCGCGATCGGGAGGCGGCCGTACCGCTGCTGCTCGGCCTGCTGCTCAGCGCCGAGCCGGAGGTCCGGCAGCACCAGCACGCCGCGGTGGCCCAGCGGCACGGCCACGGCCTGGCCGACGGCGCGCTGCACGCCGCGGACGACCTGGCCGACCTCCCCGCCGAGCTGCGGTTGCCGCTGGCCGAGCTGGCCTTCCCGGCGCTGCGTGAGCGTCCCGACGCCGAACTTGAGTCACTGCTGGCGGCCGTGTTCACGTTGATCCACGCCGACGGCGCGATCAACGTGACGGAGTACTGCCTGTCCCGGCTGCTGCTGGCCGAACTGGAGGAGTCGTTACGGCCGGACTCCCGGTGGCGTACCGACCGGCGCAAACTCACCGACGCGCGCTCGGCGGCGGCCGCCCTGCTGGCCATCCTCGCCCAGGTCGGGCAGCCGGACCAGCTGGAAGCGGAGCGGGCCTTCCAGGCCGGCGTCGCCACGCTACTGCCGGGCACGAACCTGCCGTACGCGCCGCCGGAGAACGGCGTGCTCGCCCTGGAGACCGCCTGGCCGGTGCTGGACGGTTTGCGGCCGGCCGACAAGGAACGGCTGGTGGCGGCCACCGTCGCGGTGATCAGCCACGACGGGACCATGACGGTGCCCGAGATCGAGTTGCTGCGGACGATCTGCGGCCTGCTGCACTGCCCGCTACCACCGATGGTCGGCGAAGGCGCCGCCTGACCCGCCTCCCAAGGTCCGGCCCGACCGGCAGCGGCGGTGTCGCCGTGAGCAGCCGCGCCAAGCCGCGCCAAGCCGCGCCAAGCGCCGCCGAGTCGACGGTTGGCTGCCCCACTGCAGTCCACCACAGCCGGACACGGAGAGTAACTTCACTGTGTGTGACACCTGCGCGACCCACCCCTATCCCCCTGCGCACGCTTTGCTCTGCTTCAACCCACGCACAGGAGGCTTGAGCAGGCATGTCATGCCAGCCTGAAGTTGCGCGTACATCAATCGCTGTTACCTATCGTGATGATTGCGTCGGTTGAAGCAGAGCAAAGGGCGTGCGGGTCAGGAGGTGGGGGTAGGCCGGGCAGCACTGTCGGTGAGGGCCAGTGCAGCGGGCAGAAGCCAGGCGAGGCCGCGCAGGCTACGAAGACCGCGAGGGTTGCGGGGTCGCCGAGTGTTGTGCGGGCGGGCCAAGGGCGGTTGGGCGGTGGTCGATCTGGCCCGAAGCTGCGGGCGAGGGGCAGGGGCGAGGGGCAGGGGCAGGGGCGAGGGGCGAGGGGATGGCATGCTGCCCAGGGTGACCAGCGAGACGGCCGAGTGGCGGCCCGCCGAGATCAGTGACGAGTGGCGGCAGGGCGAGACCGGCGAGGAGTGGCGGCGGCCGGGGCCGACGCCCGAGCAGCGGCGGATCGACCTGTACCTGGGGCTGGCCGCGACGGTGCTCGCCCTGCTCAGTTTGACGTTGGCCCGCAGCACCGGGACGTTCCTCCTCGGACCGCCGCCGTCCGGCATCGAACAGCTCATCTGGACCGTGGCCGTGCCGCTGCCGCTGGTGTGGCGACGCCGTTTCCCCGCCATCGCCGCCCTGGCCGTGTCGGCCGCGTTCATCGGATCGCAGGTCCGCGCCGTGCCCGAGTGGCAGCTCTCCTCCTGGGCGCTGTTCATCGCGATCTACACGCTGGGCGCCTGGGGTCGGGACCGACGGCTGTCCCGGCGACTGCGGATCGGCGTGATCGCCGCCATGTTCGGGTGGCTCGGGATCTCCTACACGATCACTTTCAGCAGGCTCACCGAGAACGCCTTCGCCGACGCCGTCGGCCCGGTGCCGCCGGTGCTCGCCGCAGTCGTCACCGGCGTCCTGGTCAACGCGCTGTACTTCGGCTTCGCGTACTTCTTCGGCGAGACCGCCTGGGTCGCCGCCCGCCGCCAGCACCAACTGGCCGAGCAGGCGGAACGGCTGCGCCGGTCGCAGGCCGAGGTACGTGAGCACGCCGTGGTCGGCGAGCGGGTCCGGATCGCCCGCGAGCTGCACGACGTCGTCGCCCACCACGTGTCGGTGATGGGGGTGCAGGCGGCGGCCTGCCGGCGGGTCTTCGACAAGGATCCGGCCAAGGCCCGTACCGCCCTCGCCTCCATCGAGGAGACGGCGCGGCAGGCGGTGGACGAACTGCGTCGGATGCTGGGCGTGCTGCGAGCCCGCGACGGCGACTCGGACCGCGCCGGGCAGCCGGCCGGGATCGACCAGATCGCCGCCGTGGTGGAGCGGGCCGGTGAGGCCGGGCTACGCGCCACCCTGGGGGTGTACGGCGATCCGCAGCCGCTGCCCGAGTCGGTCTCCCAGGCCGCGTACCGGGTGGTGCAGGAGGCCGTGACGAACGTGCTGAAGCACGCCAACGGAGCGAGTCTGCTCGACGTTCGGATCCGCTATCTGGCGCACGAGATGGAGGTCGAGGTGACCGACGACGGCCGGGCCACCCGTCCGGCGAACACCGACGGAATGGGACTGATCGGCATGCGGGAACGGGTCACGGCCCACGGTGGCGAACTGGAGGTCGGACCGCGTACCGGCGGCGGCTGGCGGGTCCGGGTCCGCATCCCGCTTCCGGTGGGGAGCCCGGCGTGAACCCGATCCGGGTGCTCCTCGTCGACGACCACCACCTCGTGCGTACCGGTTTCCGGGTCATCCTGGAGATCGAGGACGACATCGAGGTGGTCGGCGAGGCCGCCGACGGGGAACGGGCCGTCAGCATGGCCCGCGCGCTCCGCCCGGACGTGGTGCTGATGGATGTGGAGATGCCCGGCGTCGACGGACTGGAGGCCACCCGGCGGATCAGTGCCGACGAGGACGAGCCGGGCGGGCCGGCCGTGCTGATGCTGACCACGTTCGACCGCGACGACTATCTGTTCGCCGCGCTCCGTGCCGGGGCGAGCGGCTTCCTGCTCAAGAACGGCACACCGGAAACGCTTGTCGACGCGATCCGGGTGGTGGCCCGTGGCGACGGCCTGCTCGCCCCGGAACTCACCCGGCGGGTGATCGCCACCTTCGCCCGTCCGGGCGGACCGCCCGGCGGTGACGTGGCATCGGGGGCGGCGCTGGGCAGTCTCACGCCCCGGGAACGGGAGGTCCTGGTGCTCGTCGCCGGGGGCGCCAGCAACGCCGAGATCGCCGGCAGGCTGCATCTGGGCGAGGCGACCGTGAAGTCACACGTCAGCCGGGTGCTGGCCAAGCTGGGCCTGCGCGACCGGGTACAGGCGGTGGTCTTCGCGTACGAACACGGGGTGGTCCGGCCCGGCGGTTGAGCGTCTCCCCCGCGAGGCGGAGCCCGGATCTCCGCCCCCGGACGGACGGCCAACCAAGATCGACGATCTAGCGTGGAGAACGTGACCAACGTGCTCCGACTCGACGGCGTCGACCGCAGCTTCGGCGACCGTCAGGTACTGCGGAATGTCTCCTTCGACGTCGTCGCCGGCCGGATGACCGGCTTCGTCGGTGGCAACGGCGCCGGTAAGACCACCACCATGCGGATCATCCTCGGGGTCCTCGCCGCGGACGCCGGCCGGGTGACCTGGCAGGGCGAGCCGCTGAGCCGGGAGGTGCGGCGGCGATTCGGCTACATGCCGGAGGAACGCGGTCTCTACCCGAAGATGAGCGCCCGCGAGCAGGTGACCTACCTGGGTCAGCTGCACGGGTTGCCCGCCGACGCCGCCCGGCGCGCCACCGACGGGTTGCTGGAGCGGGTCGGTCTCGCCGAGCGGGGTGACGACCTGCTGGAGACGCTGTCGCTGGGCAACCAGCAGCGCGCCCAGATCGCCGCCGCCCTGGTGCACGATCCCGAGGTGCTGGTGCTCGACGAGCCCTTCTCCGGCCTGGATCCGCTGGCCGTGGACACGGTCGTCGGCGTCCTGCGGGAGCGGGCCGCCGCCGGGGCACCGGTGCTCTTCTCCAGCCACCAGCTCGACGTGGTCGAGCGGCTCTGCGACGACCTGGTGATCATCGCGGACGGCGCGATCCGCGCCGCCGGCAGCCGGGAGCAGTTGCGCTCGGCGTACACCTCGCCCCGCTACGAGCTGGTGGTGGCCACCGACGCCGGCTGGCTGCGCGACCTGCCCGGGGTGAGCCTGGTGGACCTCGACGGCGCGCGCGCCGTGTTCGACCTGGCCGCCGAGGCGGACGAACAGCTGGTGCTGCGCGCGGCCCTGGAACGCGGACCGGTGCGCGCGTTCCGGCCGGTCACCCCCACCCTCGCCGAGATCTTCCGAGAGGTCGCCCAGTGAACGTCATGCAGGCCACCCGCCTGGTCGCCGCCCGGGAGATCCGGGTCAAGCTGCGCGACCGTACCTTCCTGATCAGCACCGTGTTCTTCCTGCTGCTCGCCGCGGCGGCGACGATCCTGCCGCCGCTGCTGTCCGGTGGCCCGTCCACAGTGGCCGTGACCGAGGCGGCGGCCGGCCCGTTGCGCGCGGCCGGGCTGGAAGTGCTCGCCGTACCCGATGACGCCGCCGCCGAGCAGGCGGTCCGGGACGGTGACGCGGACGCCGCGGTGGTCGCCGGCCCGGCCGTACTCGCCATGAACGACGCCCCCAACGATGTGGTCTCCGCGTTGAGCACCGAGCCCCCGGTGCGGCTGCTGAACCCGGACGCGGTCGATCCGGTGGTCGCCTTCCTGGTGCCGTTCGCCTTCGCCTTCATCTTCTTCATCACCTCGCAGACCTTCGGGGCGCAGATCGCGCAGAGCATCATCGAGGAGAAGCAGACCCGGATCGTGGAGATCCTCGTCGCCGCGGTGCCGGTCCGCGCCCTGCTGGCCGGGAAGATGATCGCCGGCACCGTTCTCGCGTTGGGACAGATCGCTCTGGTGGCCGTGGTCGCGGTGGTCGGCATGGCGTTTGGCGACAACGACACGTTGCTGTCGCTGCTCGGGCCGGCGATCGGTTGGTTCGTGCCGTTCTTCCTGCTCGGCTTCGTGCTGATCGCGTCGATGTGGGCGGCGGCCGGGGCGCTGGTCAACCGGCTGGAGGACATCGGCGGTGTGTCGATGCCGGTACAGCTCGCGGTGATGCTGCCGTTCTTCGCGGTGATCTTCCTCAACGACAACTCCACCGCCATGCGGGTGCTGTCCTACCTGCCGTTCTCCTCGCCGACCGCGATGCCGCTGCGGCTGTTCACCGGCGACGCCGCCGCGTGGGAGCTGGTCGTCTCGCTGGCTCTGCTGCTGATCACGGCGGTCGGCTTCCTGCTCGCCGGGGCCCGGGTCTACGAGGGTTCACTGTTGCGTACCAACGGCCGCACCTCGGTCCGCACCGCCTGGCGGGAGCGCGAGACGCTGGGCTGAGCCCGCCACTGCGCGTCGAGGCAGCAGTTTCCCCGAAGTTGCTGCCACGGGTGCAGACGGTCAGCGGTGGGGTGGGATGGCTGCCCAGTCCGCCGGCAGGCGGGGGACGGGCCAGGCGGGGTCGGGTTGCCAGGTCGACCAGGACTCGTCCCACCAGCGTTCACCGGCGTCGAGCCGGGCGGCGATCCGGTCACCCTCGGCGCGGATCGCCTCGCCCATGCCCGGGTAACGCCCCTCCACCAGCCGCTCGGCGAAGATCTCCACATCCTTGAAGACGTACCGGTCGGCGTCCGCCGCCCACCACAGGTCCAGCTCGTGGTCGAGAGTGTCCACCCCGATCGGGGTACGCCGGAACGGGTCCTGGAGGTTGAAGTACCAGCCGGCGAAGGCGCGCTCCGGGCCGGACCAGAACACGTCGACCGAGTGCGCCTCACCGGGCCGCTGGAGCATCAGCTTGCCGTGGCCCGTCCAGGCGGTGTGCCCGGCGAGCTGCCACGGGTGCCGCCCGCAGGGGAACTCACCCCGCTCGGGAAAACCGAACTCGGCGCCGGTGGGCAGGTAGAGCGCGAGCAGGTCGGGCGAATCCTCGACGCAGATCGTCGGACAGCCGAACCACACCTCGCCGCGCAGGATCTCCCGCCGTACGACCACCTGACCCGGTGCGAAGCGTCCGGTCACCGGCTCCGAGGTCAGTCCCCCGCCAACTCCGGCCGATGCTCCCGGATCCACGCCGCCACATCCGCCTTCCGCTACACCTTGCCCTGCATCAGGTCCGCCACCGGCTCTTTGACCCGGGTCAACCCTACGGGCAACCGGAGACTGCTGCGGCTGGCCGGGCAGCGACCGCCGACGCCGGCCGAGTTGTTCGACCGTTCCTGGGCTGGGCCGCTCCGCGCGGGACGTCAACCTCCGGGCAGCGTGCGCATGGTTCGCAGCGGGGAGAAGACGACCCAGAGCAGCCCGAGCAGGGCCCCGAGGCTGGCGATCCAGAGGGCGGGACGTACCCCGATCGCGGCGCCGAGGGTCCCACCGATCACGGCACCGATCGGCCGGATGCCGTAGTTGACGGTGCGGCGGAAACCGGAGACCACGGCGAGCATCGCCACCGGGGTGGCCGCGATCTGCACCGATCCGACCGCGATGTCGAGGACCATGACACCCAGCGCGGCGACGAACTCGGCCATGAACAGCAGCGCGAGCACCAGCGGCTGCGGCCCCGTGGCCAGCGGCACGAGGATCAGCGGAGCCGGAAAGGCGACGAAACCGACGAGCACCGCGGGGCCGATGCCGATCCGGCGACTGACCGGTCCGGTGACCACCGCGCCGAGCAGTCCGCCGACCGCGCCGGCCCCGATGATCAGGCCCAGCACACCCGGGGAGACACCCAGTTCGGTGGTCACGTACAGCACGAAGAGCGCGGCGAACATGTAGTTGAACAGGTTGAGGGTGGTGGTGCCGAGCAGCGTCGCCCGGAGGACCGTGGAGCGGGCCACGTAGCGCACGCCGGCGGCCATGCCCCGGCTGGGGCCGCTCGGTACGGGATTCTCGGTCACCCTCGTCCGGGCCAGGAAGACCGCCGAGGCCAGGTAGGTGAGCACGCCGGAGAAGAGCGCGACCGGGGCGGTGAGCACCTGCACCAGCACGCCACCGATGCTCGGGCCGGCCACGTGCGACATGGCCCTGCTGCCGTTGACCAGACTGTTGGCGTCCACGTAGTCCGCCCGCCGGACCAGGGCGGCGAAGAGGCTGCTGTGCGCCACCTCGAAGAACACCGAGAGGGTGCCGATCAGGAAGGCCACCGCACAGAGCAGCAGCAGGTTAAGTGCGTCCGCGTACCACAGCAGCGGCACGGCCAGCAGGAGGCCCGCCCGACCGAGGTCGGTGATGATCATTACCTGGCGTCGGTGCGGGTACCGGTCCACCCAGGCCCCGGCCGGCAGGGAGAAGAACAGGTTCGGCAGCAGCGACGCGGCGGTCAGGTAGCCCATCTCGGCGGGTCCGGCGCCGACCGCGAGCAGGGCCAGCAGCGGTACGGCGAGCATGGTGATCTGGTCGCCGAAGAGCGAGACGGTCTGCGCGGACCAGTAGCGGCGGAAGGCCGTCCGCCGGAGCAGCCGTGGGATGCGCGGCCGGCGCGGCGGCGCCGGTTCGGCCAGGACGAGGGGTTCGGTCACGGCCCGTCTCCACCCGCTGTCCCGGGCGGGGGTACGGCCGCTCGCGGCAACGCCATCTGAACGAAGGTGACCGGGCGGGACCCGGGCGGGCGTTTCGCCGGATCGGCGATCCGTTCGTCGTACCTGGCCAGCAGCGCGTCGATCTGTTCCGTGATCTCACTCAGCTCCGTGGCGGTGACGTGCAGCAACGCGTCGCCGAAGCCGGCGGCGGCCCGCCACTCGGCGGGCTCGTCGGCGCGGATCGCGAGGTAGTCCTGCGCGCGTTGCAGGTACAGCGCGACCATCACGCTGTTGATCTGATCCGTGGCCTCCCGCATGGCCGGATCGTCGGAGTCGTCGTCCCAGGACGTGTACTGCGTGGTGGCCCGCCAGGGCCGTTCCCGAGCATCCGCACCGGGAACGCGTTCGGCGAACCCGTACTTGGCGAGCTGGCGCAGATGGAACGAGCAGTTCGGCACGTTGTCGTCGAGCCGTGCCGCCGCCTGGGTCGCGGTCATCGGACCTTCGCCGCGCAGCAGCCCGATCAGGCGCATCCGCAGCGGGTGGGCGTACGCCCGCAGGGCGCGCGGGTCGGTCACCTTGAGCGAGCGCCGGGGTACCTCTTCGGTCATACAGTAGAGAATGCTTTAGAAAGACATCTCTAGCAAGTGCTCACCCCGCCACCCCCCGGGGAGCCGCTCTCGCAGCGTCGAGCCGCCCGGCGGGCCGACGAGGGGCACGAGAAAGGCGCCGACCGGCCGGTCGGCGCCTTCAACTCGTATCCAGGTTCAGCCGACAGCGGCCATGATCTCGTCGGACACGTCAAAGTTGGCGTACACGTTCTGCACGTCGTCGCTGTCCTCCAGGACGTCGATCAGCTTGAAGATCTTGCGCGCGCCCTCCTCGTCCAGGGGCACGGTGACGCTGGGCACCAGCGAGGACTCGGCCGACTCGTACTCGATGCCGGCGTCCTGGAGCGCGGTCCGCACGGCCAGCAGGTCGCCCGGCTCCGAGACCACCTCGAACGCCTCGCCCAGGTCGTTGACCTCCTCGGCGCCCGCGTCGAGGACGGCCATCATCACGTCGTCCTCGGTGGTGCCGGCCTTCGGCACGATCACCACACCCTTGCGGGAGAACATGTACGACACGGAGCCGGCGTCGGCGAAGGAGCCGCCGTTGCGGGTCAGGGCGGTGCGTACCTCGGTGGCGGCGCGGTTGCGGTTGTCGGTCAGGCACTCGATGAGCAGCGCGACGCCGTTCGGGCCGTACCCCTCGTACATGATCGTCTGGTAGTCGGCGCCGCCGGCCTCCAGGCCGGAGCCGCGCTTGACCGCCCGGTCGATGTTGTCGTTCGGGACCGAGTTCTTCTTGGCCTTCTGGATCGCGTCGTAGAGCGTCGGGTTGCCGGCCGGATCACCGCCACCGGTACGCGCCGCGACCTCCACGTTCTTGATCAGCTTGGCGAACATCTTGCCGCGCTTGGCGTCGATGACCGCCTTCTTGTGCTTGGTCGTCGCCCACTTTGAGTGGCCGGACATCTGTTACCTCCGTTGCTACCCGCCGTCTGCATCGACCGCACCGAGCGCCCCGCTCCGCACCGGCGCACACGGTGGTGCCGGTCAGCTCTGGTGGAAGCAGTGGCGGCCAGATGGCCCTGCCGAATCTCGACAATCCTACCGACGTGCGGCGGGGGGGGGGGCCCCCCCCCCCCGCGGCCGCGGGCCGCCCCCCCCCCCACCCCCCAAAACGGGCGACACAACACCCCCCAGCCCGCCGACCCC